>CBDUTA010000552.1:0-1531 GCA_965369785.1 uncultured bacterium | reverse complement strand
GTCATCAGAAGCAGGTCTCCATTGGCCACACTGTTGAAGTAGGCATTGCTGGCAAAATCTGAATCGCCAAACAAAACCAAGCGCGCCTCCCGTGGATTGGGAGCGGTGCTCTCAGCCTCACTGACTTCTTCCTCCCCCTCTGCGACTCCTTCTCCCTCGGATTCTTCCTCACTTTTCGCTTCTATCGACTTGGTTGCTACTGCGGCCAGTTCAACGGGACCTTTGACGTCCTGGCCCTCGTCGAAGGCGGCTTGCCCATCCTTCAGATGACTCTCCGCCCAGCTATTGGGGGAAGTCGAAAGCAGCTCGGTGGTCCGGTAATCGAGTGAGCTCGACGAAGTGGTGACGTTTTGAGCCATGGGGAAAAACGTCATTGCCTGATTCAACTCCCGAGTCATGGGGTGGTCGGCATATTCCGCGACCAGCGGCGCTGCCGCACCCAGTCCAAAAATCTGACCAATCCCACTGGCATCGATCACCACCTTGTCTCCCAGACCCAGGCCATACTCGGCCAGAAAGTCATTCATCTGAAATTCCGTCTGAGGATCCACCAACAGAAGAAATTTGCCTCCCTCTTCCAGGAAGCTCTTCAATAAAACGACTTCGGTGGCGAGAAAATTCATCTTGGGCCCTACCGAGGCAAGAACCGTTGCGTCTTCAGGTACCGTGTTTTCTTGAGCGAGGTTATAAGTTTCAATCCGATAGTTCTGTTTTTCGATCTCCTCGCCGGCTGTGGAAAACCCTTCAGCCTCGACGTTGTCGAGACCACGCTCCCCGTGACCCTGAAGAAAGTAGATCACTTTCTCTTCTTCACGGGTGATCTTGATGATAGCGTTGGTGATCTTTTGCTCGTCTGCGTTGTCGATCATTTCCCTTTTCGGCCCATTCAGGATCACCACCTGAGCAGCAGTCAAAATCTCATACTGGGCGGCCCGGCCCGGCTCTTCTTCCGGATCCACCAGTTCGTACCCGACCTTCGACGAAATATCGCGGTACTGTTTCACCAGATCCTCAAAACCCACACGTCCCGCTTCCCCACGGAAAAATCCGATGATTTCAATTTCGGTCTTCAAATTCTCAACCACTTTTCGACTTTGCTCGGAAAGGGAGTAAAGTTGATCTTCCGTCAGGTCGATGCGGCTGTGGTAACGAAAGTTCAAAAAATTCACCAGGACCAGAATACCCAGCACCAGCGAGACCGACAGGGCGGCTCTGACGAGTAACCGAAATCTCCGGGTTCCCAAAGATGCCCGGATTTCGGAATAATGAGTGATCCCATAGGTCAAAAGCAAGGCAAGACCTGCGTAAAACAGCGTCTGAGCTCTCCAGTCCCATTGTCCCTGGACCGAATAGAAGACGAGGGCTAAACATACAGCCGCCACTCCAGCTTGAACGAAACCCTCTACGACCTTTCGAAACATTTACTGCCTCCAGTTGCTTGAATCCAACGATACGGATGTCAAGAAAAGTCCCAGGAAAATAAAAGAGAGGTAAAAGACCAGGTGCTGAGAGTCCAGGACTCCCTTGGTGA
>CBDUTA010000551.1:0-1564 GCA_965369785.1 uncultured bacterium | reverse complement strand
AGCCATATCCTTGGCGACCGAAGCGGCAAACTCACTTTCTGAAGGAGGTTTATATGCAACCTGCTCACCTGTGGTCTGGGATGTCTGGCGCGCCAGTAATGCTTGGTTGAGCGAATCTAATCCCTGCTTCAGTAAGCTCTTACTGACCGATTCCATCATCCGTTGTCCCACACTCGCCAATCTGCCACCTATTTGCATATCTCCGTGATATTGCATGAGGGTTTTGTCCGCTTCTTGGGAGATGAGCTGTACCGAACCAGTTCCCTTAACGAATCCGGGTTTGCCTTTTCCTTCCACAGTCATCGTCAGGCTCTCGGGTGGAACTTCATCTGAAATGACCAACAGCCCTGAAAAGAGGCCAGCTACAGGACCAATGCGAACATGCATCTCCCCCTGGTACTCATTCTCGCTGACCTGTTCCAGGCTTTGGGTGCCAGGTAGTGCTGTTGCCAGTACTTCCGGATCGCGTACAACATCCCAAACCTGCTCCCTGGTTCCTTCAAACATGTATTCCCCTTCGATTTTCACTTCTCACTCTCCTTCTCCTGCAGTAGTTCAAATAAACGGTTTGGACTGAGAGGCATCTCGAGAATTTCAAGATCATGATCCGGAAAGGCGTTTTCGATCGCCTGGGCGAAGAGTGCCGGGACAGGGATGGTCCCAGCTTCGCCCACACCCTTGGTTCCCAGTGGATTGAGAGGGGAGCGAGTCTCGAAATGTCCAATTTCGATGCGCGGGACTTCGCTGGCAGTGGGGATCAAATAATCGGCCAGTGATGCATTGAGCAGCTGCGCGTTTTCATCGTATATGAGCTGTTCATAGAAAGCATTGCCGATACCCATTGCCACACCGCCGTGGACTTGACCTTCCAGGATCAGGGGGTTGATCACCGTACCGCAATCTTCAACGACGACATAACGCTTTATCTCCACCATCATGGTCTCGGGGTCGACTTCGATGATCATGGCGTGGACGCCAAAGGCGGTCGCCCCATATTTGGGTCCGAAGTATGCGGTGGCTTCTAAACCTGGTTCTGTGCCGGGTTCTACTGCCCCGCGTAGAGGATTCGCTTCCGCTGCCAGATCACCCAGACTGATTGATAGACGGGGGATATCGGCAACACGCACATAACCATCCTCGAGTTCGAGTTCCTCTTCAGGTGCTTCAAGTAGTTTGCTGGCCAGCTTGAGCACCTTCTCTCGCACGATGGAGGCAGAGGCGTGAATAGCGTTGGCAGCCACGACAGCTCCCCGGCTGGCGAATGTGCCCGTCCCCCAATGGAATTGAGAGGTATCTCCAGTGACCAGGTTCACATCTTTAATATCAACTCCCAGCTGCTCAGCGACGACCTGAGCAAAGGCGGTAAAGTGGCCCTGACCCTGGGTGCCGACACCGGTCGCCACGTTGATTTTTCCACTGGGCTCGATGGTGATCCTGGCTCCTTCATAAGGGCCGACTCCGGTCGTTTCAACAAAGGGGATGATGCCAATGCCGACATGTTTGCCTTCCGCTCGTAATCGGGGTTGTTCTTCTCTGACAAACTGGTCAAAGCCGATCATCCCAG
>CBDUTA010000550.1:0-1564 GCA_965369785.1 uncultured bacterium | reverse complement strand
GTCGTAGCTTCGGAACCTCTGTTCGGCGAAGGGCTTGGCCTTGATTCCATTGATGCTTTGGAATTAGTGGTTGCCATCGAGAGGGAATATCAGGTTGAGATCCCGGATGCGGAGGTGGGGAGACGAGCCTTCGCTTCCATCAACGCACTAGCAGATTTTGTCCTGGAAAAGGGGGCAGGGCAGCAGGCTTCCGATGCGGTGGGTTGAGACCACGACAACAGTCAGGTTCAACGAGGTAGATCAGTGGGGTATAACCTGGTACGGTCACTACTTTGCCTGGTTTGAACTGGCTCGCATGAAGGTGCTGGAGCAATTTTCTCTCCTGCCCGAAGATTTCACCGGACTGGGATTCATCGCCCCAGTTGTGAGTGCACATTGCGAATTCAAGAAACCCGCCCGTACCAATGACACTATAAGGATTCGAGCACACCTCCTGAAGCCACAGACGGCATCTCTGACATTTCGATTCGAAATTTTGCTTAAGAATGATGGGTCTTTACTCGCGCAGGGCGAAACGGTTCAGGTCCTACAGCGACTCGATGGCACTATGATATATAAACTCAGTGGTACCCTCGAGGAGCGGGTGGAGTCTATGATCCGACACTTCTGGCCCGATTAAACTGGAATATGTCACCCTCAGATGTGCAAGTTCAGGACTTACTGCCTCACAGACATCCCTTTCTGTTCGTCGACAAAGTACTCTCGCTACAGCCTGACCACCGGGTGGAAGGCACATTCCGTGTCAAAGATGACCACCCTTTTATCAACCGCACTGGCGCGGTTCCGGTGTTTCCAGCAAGCTTGGTGGTGGAAGCTCTGGGGCAAATTGCAGCGATCTGTATCCGTTATCCCCAAGGGGAAACATCGCCACAATTGCGTCCCCGAGGATTTTTGGCCCGCATTGATCAATGCTCATTCGAACACCCGGTCCATGTTGGGGAAGCTTTGCTTTTGACCGCCAGCCTGGTCAAGCACTTTGCAACCCTTTATAAATTTGAGGCAATGGGGTTTGTTGATGATAAGATAGTAGTGAAAGCTGTCTTGACCCTCTACCTGGAGTTCTAGGATATGGTGGACCCCAGCGGCTCATCACCCCAAAGATTTTGTGGACTGATTCCTGCTTACAATGTTGCTCGTACGATCTCCCAGGTGGTGCAGCAGACGCGACAACACCTACCAGTGGTTGTCGTGGTCGATGACGGTTCCCAGGATGAAACTGCACACTTGGCCAGGGAAAGTGGCGCCACGGTCCTTAGCATTCCCAAGAACCAGGGAAAAGGGTGGGCTCTACGATGTGGCTTCAAAGACTTACTCAAGGAACCATGGGAGGGCATCATTACCCTGGACGGGGACTTGCAGCACGATCCGGCCGAGATCCCCAAGCTCATCGAGGAGTACGACAAGACAAAACCTAACATCGTTATCGGCTCTAGGATGGCGGAGGCAGAGAAGATACCCGTGATTCGTTATTGGACCAATAGGGTCGGCGTTTTCTTCATATCGTGGGCGGCTGGACAACCCCTGGCTGACACCCAGAGTGGCTTCAGGCTCTACCGCAGAGAGG
>CBDUTA010000549.1:0-1587 GCA_965369785.1 uncultured bacterium | reverse complement strand
TCACCTCATATCCAGCCAAAACGGCGCTGGCCGGATTGGTTCCGTGGGCCGAATCGGGAATCAGGACAAATCTTCGAGGGCCCTCTTTCTGGGTAAGATGGGCGCGGATCAGTAAGATACCGGTCAATTCCGCCTGGGCTCCTCCGGCCGGCTGCAGGCTCACCGCATCCATGGCGGTCAATTCCTTGAGGTATTCCTGAAGCTTGAAGAGAATTTCAAGGCTTCCCTGGCTGTGCTGTTCCTCTTGAAGGGGATGGGTCAAGGCGATACTGGGAATACGGGAGACGCGTTCGTTGAGCTTGGGATTGTACTTCATGGTGCAGGAGCCCAGCGGGTACATTCCTAGATCGACGTGGTAGTTCCAGGTGGAGAGCCGCGTGTAGTGGCGAATCACTTCCACTTCGCTGACCTCGGGAAATCCCTGGACCTCGGTCCGTAGGTATTTGGAGTCCAGGATCTTCTCTACGGGGACATCCTCAACGTCCAACCGGGGAAGGGTATAGGCGGATTTACCGGAAGCTGATTGCTCGAAAATTAAAGGTTCGTTTAGATTAAAGGTGACTGAGGTTCGTGTCATTGAGTCACCTTCACGCCGTTGAGGACTTCCGCAATCCGTACGATGTTTTCCAGACTGTTCTGCTCCGTCACGCAAACCAGCATCTGATTGGACCGCTCGGGAAAATATCTTCCCAGGGGAAGGCCTCCGATGATTCCCTCGTTCACCAGTTGTCGATTGATTTCAGCGGGATCTTCTGGACAGTCCACCACCATTTCATTGAAAGTAGAACCGGAAAAGACCAGGGTATCACCCAACAGTTTACGCAAATGAAAAGCCTTCTTGAGATTTTGCTCGGCCAACTCTCGAATCCCCTGCTTACCCAGAACCGACAGGAAAACGGCGGCCATCAGGGCACACAAGCCCTGATTGGTGCAGATATTGGAGGTCGCCTTCTGGCGGCGGATGTGCTGCTCACGAGTGGCCAGCGTCAGGACGTAGCCCCGTCGCCCTTCGCTGTCGACGGTCTGACCCACCAGTCGACCGGGCATCTGGCGCTTGTATCTGTCCTTGCAGGCAAAAAGTCCCAGATAGGGTCCTCCAAATCCCAAGGGAATGCCCAGGGATTGTCCTTCTCCGACCATGATGTCCGCTCCCAGTTCCCCGGGAGGTTTGAGGAGGCCCAGAGAAAGTGCCTCACTCACCACCACGATAGACAAGGCGCCCACCCCTTGGCTCAGATGAATGGCCTGTTCCACCTCATCTAGGACACCAAAGAAGTTGGGGGACTGGATGACCACGGCGGCATGATCTGTGCTCACGAGCCGTTCCAGGGCTTCAATATCAACGCATCCGGATTCGGTAAAAGGGAGTTCCTGGAGTTGGATGTCCAGGTTGGCTGCATAGGTTTCCAAGACTCTCCGGTACTCGGGGTGTACGCTCTGGGCAATGAGGACTTTTTGTCTTCGGGTGGTGCGAACGGCCATGAGCACCCCTTCGGCCAGAGCGCTGCCCCCGTCATACAGGCTGGCGTTGGCAACCTCCATTCCCGTGAGCTGACAAATGAGTGTCTGAAATTCAAAGGTGGCCTG
>CBDUTA010000548.1:0-1603 GCA_965369785.1 uncultured bacterium | reverse complement strand
GGTGAACCGGAGAATATCTTTCCCGAATTTCAAGTTCCTTCCGACCACACCCTGGATAGCTATTTTGGGAAAGTGGTCCAGGACGGATTCGACAGCCGCCTTCCCCGGCTCAAGCAAAAAGAGAGTCTTGGGGAATTGCGCTACCCGCTCTCTCAATATGAAGATCGTTTGTTGCAGGAAGTGAAAATCATCAAGGAGCTGCAATTTTCAGGCTATTTTTTAATTGTATGGGACTTCATTCGCTACGCACGAGAAAGTCAAATTCCGGTGGGACCGGGCCGAGGATCGGTGGCCGGATCTTTGGTCTCCTACGCCATGAGAATCACCGATGTGGACCCTCTTCAGTATGATCTTCTCTTCGAGCGTTTTCTCAATCCGGAACGGGTCACTCCTCCCGACATTGACATCGATTTTTGCATGTTGCGACGCGGGGAGGTTATCGACTATGTGACTTCCAAGTACGGTCGTGGCAACGTTAGCCAGATCATCACGTTTGGCACTATGGCAGCCAAGGGGGCTATTCGTGATGTAGGACGTGGTCTGGACATCCCCTATGCGGAAGTGGACAAAATTGCCCGCATGGTTCCCCAAACTCCGGACGCCACACTAGAAAAGGCGGTCCAGCGAGTCAAGGAGCTCAAAGAGGCTGCCCAAAGCGATTCCCCTTATGCCCAATTGATTCAGGTTGCTCAGCAGTTGGAAGGGCTGGCTCGACACGCCTCTACCCACGCGGCTGGAGTGGTGATCGCGCCTCGGCCGCTGATCGAGTTGATCCCTCTTTACAAGAGCACCAAGGACGAGATCACGACCCAGTATTCGATGACGGATCTGGAGCGTTTGGGTCTATTGAAGATGGATTTCCTGGCCCTAACGACCCTGACCGTCATCCATCAGACCGTGACTCAAGTTAAAGATCAGGTCGGGGTGACCCTGGCTCTGGACGAGCTGGATCTTAATGAGCAAGAGACCTTCAAGCTCTTTTGTGAAGGAAAAACGACCGGCATCTTTCAATTTGAATCTTCGGGTATGCGTGATATTTTGCGGCGCCTTCAACCCAACCGCTTTGAAGATCTCATCGCTTTGAACGCTCTGTACCGGCCGGGCCCCATTCAGGGAGGGATGATCGACGATTTCATCGAACGCCGCCACGGGAAGGTTAAAACCGAATACGAAGTAGCGGAGCTTGATGAGATTCTCAAGGAAACCTATGGGGTGATTGTCTATCAGGAACAGGTGATGCAGATAGCCAGCAAGCTGGCAGGATTTTCTCTTGGAGCGGCGGACCTTCTGCGGCGGGCCATGGGCAAGAAGAAGAAAACGGCCATGCAAGCCCAGAGAAAGCAATTTCTGAGCGGGTGCAAGGAAAGAGGCACTCCGGCCGGCAAAGCGGAACGCATTTTTAAGTTGATGGAACAATTTGCTGGCTACGGATTCAACAAGAGTCATTCCACCGCCTACGCCCTGTTGGCCTATCAGACGGCTTATCTGAAAACCCATTATCCCGTGCAGTTTATGGCGGCTGTACTCACCAGTGAAATGTCCAACACCGACAAGATCGTCAAGGATCTGGCCGAATGCAAAGAAATGGGCATTCGCATTCTGC
>CBDUTA010000547.1:0-1612 GCA_965369785.1 uncultured bacterium | reverse complement strand
GGAGGTCACGTCAATAGGTGTGTAAAAGCTCAGGCGGCTACCCTCCTGTCCTCCTCACTTAACTGTTTTCCATTTACGAATCGAGTGCCTCCCCATACGACCCGAACCAGTTCCGGTGAATTCAGCTTTTGAAACCTCTTTTCTGCAATCAACAGCATCTTCCAGATCACGGCGGTGGCGTTTTCCACTTTCTTGAATCGCTTGGCGGCGTTGGTGCGCAGCCGCAAGGCGGCGAAGGGGGATTCCACTGGATTCGACGTGCGCAGATGTCTCCAGTGTGGCTTGGGAAATCGGTAGAAAGCGATCATTCTGTCCCAATCTTCATCAAGCACCTTGGCGGCACGATCGAATCGGTGTTCATTGCACCATCTTTGGAACCCGACCTTGGCCTTCTCGATCTCCTTGACCGTATCGGCGTAGGGGAGCTTCTTGAGCATTTCCAGTGCGGCTGGCTGGTGCTTCTTGGGAAGCTTGTCCAGCACATTGAGGATGCGGTGGTTCCAGCAGCGCTGCTCATCGGCCTCGGGGTATACGTTGCGTAAGCCGCCCCAGATACCGAGATGACCGTCGCCGATCACCAACCGGGGAGAAGGCAACCCCCGATCCCGCAAACTTCGCAGCATGGATGACCAGCTTTCGATGGACTCCCGATGGCCGCTCTGCACTGCAAGGACAACCTTGCTGCCGTCGCTCAAAGCACCGATGGCCACCAGCAAGGCTGCCTTTTCCTTTTCCAGCCCGGCCTTGACGTAGACCCCATCCACCCACAGATACGTCACTTCCAGGCTATCCAACGGACGGGAGGCCCAAGCCTCATACTCCGCCTTCCATTTTCCCTTCAAACGGGCCACGGTCGTAGCCGAGATGGGTGCATCTTCACCCAACAGTCCTCGCAGGGCCAGATCGAAATCCCCTTCGGCAAGACCGTGCAGATAAAGCTCGGGGATCAGATCATTCACCTCCTGTGTACGGCGGGCGAACAAGGGGAGAATCCGGCTCTCGAATCGCTGTTCCAGCGCCCTCACCCTGGGCCTTCTCACCGTGACGGTACCGGAACTCATGGTCAGCTTCCTGGGTTTGCCGTAACCGTTGCGGTACCCACCGATTCCATCCACAGGCTTGTGCCGCTCGGATTTGAGGCGGCCCAACAGTTCGGTCACTTCCTCCTCCAGCACGTCTTGTAATGCTCCCTGAATGAGGCCTCTGGCCCATCCTTCCAGGTTATCCCAAACGACGCTTGACCCTAGGGCCTCTTCAATGTTCTGCTTTATCATGGCGGTGTTCTCCTTCCTGAATCGGGCATTTCGCCCTGGTTGATTACACAGGAAAGCTATACACCGCCATTCTCCTTTTTACACACCTTATGAAGCTACCTCGAGTACGAGATTCCGTACGAGAAACAGGTTTTCTGTGATTCGGAAAAAAAACTTCTCAGATGTTTTCAAGAGTACTCTGAGAATACATGGAGGCTCCTGGATAAAGTTCTTGACGTTGAGTCAACATCAATGTCCTGCTTCAATAAGCTGATAGAGCATTTCACTCTGAGATCATATCGCGCCCATGGTTTTGACCAACTTTTGTGGAATATTGTGACGATAGATTCTGCCCTGGG
>CBDUTA010000546.1:0-1639 GCA_965369785.1 uncultured bacterium | reverse complement strand
CCCTTTGGGAAATCCTCAACATGCGCTTGGTACAGTTTTTGGGGTTTGGGTCATTTTAGGAGGCAAGAGATGGCACGAGCAGCGTAGAATTTCCGAAGCTGACCTGCACCGGCTTTCCCAACACCACGGGACAGAGTAGTCTCCGACATAATCTGCGAGAAGCAGGAGGTTCACCATGGAATTTACAACCGTCAAGATCGAAAACCCTGATCATGTGAACTTGATTCTAGGCATGAGTCACTTCATCAAGACCGTCGAAGACATCCATGAGGCTTTGACATCCAATGTGCCGGGCATCAAGTTTGGCCTGGCGTTCTGTGAGTCATCAGGGCCGGCGCTGGTGCGGTACACGGGCACCGATGAGGAGATGATCGAGTTGGCCAAGAAAAATGCCCTCGCCCTCTCTGCAGGCCACAGCTTCATCATCTTCTTGGGTTCAGGTTTCTTTCCTATCAACGTCTTGAACTCTGTCAAGATGGTGCCCGAGGTCTGTCGAATTTTTTGCGCCACGGCCAACCCCCTCGAAGTAATCATTGCCGGGACAGGACAGGGCCGTGGGATCATGGGCGTCATCGACGGAGTGAAGTCAAAGGGCATCGAGACAGACGAGGACATTCAGTGGCGAAAGGTCTTCCTGCGTAAGATCGGTTACAAACTGTAGCAGAATCGTCGTCATCTCGTTTACTGTCCGATTCGGTAACGAAGGATCACTCTGACACTTACTGTTAGTTGGCCAGGCGAAACCGGCGGGGGAATCGAGGATCCCCGCTGCTGATCCCCAGCCACAAGAACTCCTTGGCTCGATGTTGAGTGTTTTGCTCCAGGAAAGGTGAGTCGTTTGCCGAGTTTTGGCAAGTTGAGTCGGATCTAGATACTTTCCTGGACGAGGGACCTCGGAGAGATCTAAGCCTGCGGACATTGGTCTGGTTCTTGCTCTCAATTTCTGGTGGGAACTCAGTTGAGATTTGGACAGCACGACGGATACTTTAACGTGACTACTCCGGTGAGGAGATCTTTTCTTGCATGGCTGAGGCCCTCAAGGGCCAAGGCATGCCCCGGCTCGATTCAACCTGAACTAGCCCGGATTATGCATAGATTCTTGTCACACGAAGCGACGAAAGCGCCGACCTGGCAAGGCGCGCGACAGAGGCCCCCGGAAACGTACCGGGTGGGATCATCACGGACCGAGACATTATTCTAAACGTTGTGGCCGAAGGGAAGGATGCCACTTCCACCCACGTTTCAGACGTGTTTATTTCAGACCTGGCCACGGTGAAAGAGGTCGATAGTCTTTACGACACAATTCACTGGATGCGCTCCAAAGGGGTCCGTCGCATCCCGGTGGTCGATGAGGACGGCTATCTGACAGGCGTTCTATCCGTGGACGATATCCTTGACTACCTCTCGGATGAACTGGTTACTCTTTCCAAGCTCCTCCTCGGTCAGCGAGTGCGCGAAGAGGAAACGAGCAAATAGTGGGGGAAAATCACCCAAGGATCCCAACTGTAGGGGGCTACAGCTCAAAGTTCATTCGCAGCAGCAGGTCTTGGAAGCGAGGATGGTCGCGGAGGGGAGGAATCGCGGGGTGGGGCCATCGTGAGTTTACCACGATAAACAAGTGCCCGGCGCTGGCCTGGTA
>CBDUTA010000545.1:0-1657 GCA_965369785.1 uncultured bacterium | reverse complement strand
TGCACCCTGTCCTGCAGCCCCTCCTCTGCTCCCGGCGATTCCCCATCCGATTCAGCCCAACGGGTCATCAAAGTGGAGGCTCCGGTGGATCGTGGGCGAAGCGAAGAGCGCAACCCGGAATACGAGGCCAAGTGGAATGAGTTCTACACGAGCCCACACGATACCGGAGATGTTTTGGTGTTCGGAACCATCGGCGATGCCGATTCCCTGAACGACCTGACCTCAACGACAGCCTCTGCCTCGGACATCATCGGTCTCTTGTTTTTATCCCTGACGCGTACCAATCCCGATTTCTCCCACGCTCCCTCACTGGCCCAATCATGGGAATTCTCAGAGGACCATCTGGAGCTCACCTTCCACTTGAGAGATGACGTCTTCTGGCATGACGGCGTGAAAACCACCGCTGACGACGTGAAGTTCACCTTCGAAAAGCAGATCAGTCCCAATATCGGCTGGTCCGCCATCAAGTGGAAGCAGTTCATCAAAGAGTGCGTGGTGGTGGACGATTACACCATCAAGTTCATCTTCGAGCGAGTGTATCCCTATCAGTTGATGGATGCCGTCGTGGGTGCCATCCTGCCCAAGCATATCCTGGAAAAAGTACCTGACGAGGAGATGGTCAGCACCGATTTCAACCGCAATCCGGTGGGCAATGGGCCCTACCGATTTAAAGAGTGGAAGGCACAGCAGTATGTCGAGGTAGAGGCCAACGAAGAATTCTTTGCCGGCCGCCCGCCCCTGGACCGGATCATCTTTAAAGTAGTTCCCGACCAGGAAAATCTGGTCCTCCAGCTCAAGAACGGAGAAATCGACTTCATGGATCGGGTACCGCCCCGCTTTTTTGAGGAACTCTCGAGGCAGGAAGATCTGGTGGCATACATTGCTCCAGGCCGCACCTACACCTACCTGGGCTGGAACCTGCGCAATCCTCTCTTCCAGAGCAAGAAGGTGAGGCAAGCTCTGACCATGTCCATCAACCGCCAGGAAATCATCGACTCCCTGCTCCTGGAGTTTGGTCGAATCCCCAAAAGTCCTATACTGCCCATCATCTGGGCTCATAACCCGAATCTGCCCGATTTACCCTACGACCCGGAGACAGCCCGACAGGTCCTGGCAGAAGAGGGGTGGACAGACAGCGATGGAGACGGCTGGTTGGACAAGGGCGGTAAGCGCTTTTCCTTTACCTTAAAGACCAACAAGGGCAACCAGATCCGTGAGGACATTCTGGTCCTGGTCCAGGACATGCTCCAGGAGGTGGGAATCGAGGTCAAGCCCAACATCCTGGAATGGACCATCTTGATTGGGGATACCAATAAGAAAAACTTCGAAGCGGTCGTGCTGGGTTGGGTTGTGGGGCTGAAAATGGACATGACCACGGTCTGGCATTCAGATTCCATTAACGACAAGTTTAATTACACCTCCTATTCCAATCCCGAGTTTGATCGCCTCAACGACGACGCCATCTTCGAGATGGACCCGGAGAAGGCCAAGCAGATGTGGTGGCGGGCCCAGGAGATGATTGCCGAGGATCAGCCCTACACCTTTCTCTATAGCCCCAAGGACATTAATTTTGTGCACAGACGATTCCAGAAAGTACAGATGGAAACGGTGGGATGGAAATACAACCTGGAGCAATGGTGGGTGCCCAATGATGAAC
>CBDUTA010000544.1:0-1674 GCA_965369785.1 uncultured bacterium | reverse complement strand
TCAATTTCCAGGACAGGTAGAGAGGATCAATGGGAATACAGTGTCCACCCAGACCCGGACCCGGGAAAAAGGGCATGAAGCCAAAAGGTTTGGTGGCGGCAGCCTCGATAACCTCCCAGACAGAGATCCCCAGTTTTTCGCACATGATGGCGATTTCGTTGACCAGCCCGATGTTCACGGCCCGGAAAGTGTTCTCCAGCAGCTTCACCATTTCAGCCGCGGCTGCCGAAGATACGGGAATCACCGTATCAATAGCTTGCTCGTACAGCGTCTTGGCCATCTCGGTACATTGAGGGGTGAGCCCCCCCACGATCTTGGGGGTGTTCTTGATGGTGAACTTGAGGTTGCCTGGATCGATTCGCTCGGGAGAAAATCCCAGGAAGAGATCTTTGCCGATTTGAACATTCTCACTCTCAAACTCCGCCTTCACGACTTCTTCGGTGGTGCCCGGATAGGTGGTGCTCTGCAAAACGATCAACATATCCTTGTGCAGGTGTTTCTTGACGGCCTGGGCCGCATTGACGATATAGCTAATGTCGGGATCCTTGGTCTGCCGCAAAGGGGTAGGAACACACAGAATCACACAGTCTAACTGTGCGACCACGTCAAAGTCTGAGTGAGCCTCGAAACATCCTGCACGGATGGCAAACTGGAGAATGTCGTCCTTGACATCCTCAATGTGAGACTTCCCTTCATTGAGATCTTTGACCTTCTCATCATCCACATCGATGCCGTGCACCTTGAACCCACTGCGCGCAAATTCCATGGCCAGAGGCAGCCCGGCGTAGCCCACACCGACGACACCGATCTGAGCCTTCTTACTCAATATCTTCTCCTTTAGATCCATCTCAGAGGCCCCCATCGTTCTTTTTCTGAAACCACTCCACCGTTTGGCTCAAACCGTTACGGAGTGAGCACTTGGACTTGAAAGCAATGAGCTTGCTGGCCTGGGAGACATCCGCCTGTGAACGGCGGACGTCTCCGAGACGAGCAGGTTCGTAGATCGGCTCGAGGTCCAGACCCAGAATTTCATTAATCATCCCGGCCACTTCGTTGAGCGTAAATGCCTGTCCGCATGCGACATTCAGATGGGTTCCCTGGACATCTGAAGCAGCAGCCAGAAGATTGGCTGCGACCACGTCTTCGACAAAGATAAAGTCTCGGCTCTGTTCTCCATCACCGTAGATGATAGGACCTTCACCTGCCAGGGTTCGGGTAATAAAGCGGGGCACTACGGCGGCATACTCGGATTTCGGATCCTGGTTGGGACCAAAGACGTTAAAGTAACGCAGTGCAAGAGTCGGCAACTTGTGAATTTCTGAGAAAACCTTGCAGTAAAGCTCGCCCACATACTTGGTCACAGCATATGAAGAAATCGGCTCGGGTTTCATTTCCTCGCTCTTGGGAAGACGATCAGAGTCCCCATAAACGGAAGTGCTACTGGCAAATATGACCTTTTGAGCTCCCGCATCTTTCGCTGCCACCAAAACCTTTAAAGTCCCTTCCACATTGACACTGTTGCAGCCCAGTGGATCTTCTACGGATTTTTGGACCGAGGTATTGGCGGCCTGGTGATAAATCGTACCCGCATTCTGAAAGAGTTTCTTCAGCTCGCTCAACTCTCGAATGTCCTGCTCAAAGACCTCACATTGATCCGGGTGCTGTTTCTGTATC
>CBDUTA010000543.1:0-1691 GCA_965369785.1 uncultured bacterium | reverse complement strand
CCGAGCACTTGAACGTGATCTCCTACCCAGCCGTTGTCCCCAATTTGTCGAGAGGGAAGAGCCTCTATGAAGAGAATTGCTCAAAGTGTCATGGTTTGGAGGGCGACGGAAAAGGACCCGAGGCAGAGGAGTTGGATCCCCCTCCCCGTTCTTTTCAAGATCCGCGCATGAACCAGTTGGCTCCTCATCAGATCTTTAATGCTCTCACTTTCGGTGTGGAGGGTACGGATATGCCTTCCCACCTGGAGTCGCTCAGCGATCAGAAACGCTGGGATATCGCCTTTTACATCATGACGCTTCGCAAGGGCTTCAATCCCGTTCCTCCCAGCACTCTTTTCCCCGTAACCTTGAAGAATCTGGCTGTCCACTCCAACGAAGAACTGGTCGGCCAGCTGGCCAGCAATGGAATCGAACCCCAAGTGGCCGACATTGATTACTATCGAGAGAACCCTCCCGGAGCCTCTTTGCAGGATCTTCTAGTGTTGGCAGCACAAAAGCTCCAGCAGAGCAGCGAAGCCTATGGGCAGGGAAGGGTTGATCTGGCCCTCAAGTTGGCTTTGGATGCCTACCTGGAAGGTGTGGAGCCCATAGAACCTGCACTGGCCCAAAGGGATCGTGGGCTTGCCGTGGAGTTGGAAACCCAATTCGCACGTTATCGCATGGATCTGAGTAACGGTGCTTCCGTGGAGGCAGTGGATGCCCGCTGTCAATCCGTACAGGAAGTGATGAAGCTTGCGGGGCAAAGGCTCAGCGATTCGGAGGCTGCCTCGAGTTTTGCCTTTGTGCAGTCTTTGGCCATTATTTTGCGAGAAGGCATGGAGGCAGCGCTTCTATTGGCGGTGATGATGACTTATCTAGTAGCGGCTGGTTACCGCGAACTTCAGAAGTACGTTGTGATGGGTGTCGTTGGTGCCCTGGTGATGGGTATCCTCAGCTGGTGGGTGATTCAGTTTGCTCTGGGGATCTCTCCTCTTGAGCAGGAAGCGTTGGAAGGGTTGACCTCTCTGCTGGCTGCCGCCGTCCTGTTTTCGGTGAGTTTTTGGGCGATTCGCCAGTTCGACATCCGCAACTGGAAGGAATATATTCGGCAAAAAGCCGAGCACGCGATGGGGACAGGGAGTGGCCTGGCCCTTGCCTCGGTGGCTTTTCTGGTCGTTTATCGGGAAGCGGTGGAAACGATTCTCTTTTATGAGGCGCTGTGGATGAGAAGTGAAGCTTCCGGAGGTGCCATCGTTATGGGTTTTGTGTTGGGCACCCTCATTTTATTGTCGCTTGTTTTTCTCATGTTCAAGGTAGGCCTCCGCATTCCGCTCCGACCCTTTTTTGCCATCACCGGAGTCCTTCTGGGGGTTCTGGCCTTCGTTTTTGCGGGTTACGGAGTGCGGGAATTGCAGACCATCGGTTGGATCAAGGAGACCCCTCTGGAGTGGATGGTCAGATTTTCTATTTTGGAAGTCCGGGCGACTCTGGAAACCACTGCTCTCCAGTTGGGCATCCTGCTTTCCTTTCTGATGGGTTGGTTTCAGCTGCGTTGGAGCGGGAAGAATCTGGAGAGCCCTGACCGCCTGACCTCCTGACCCGCAGACCCCAGACCACAGCCGGCAGACCGGCTGAAATTCAAAATTCAAAATCACAAATCACAAACAAATTCAAAATCACAAATTCAAAACGAATTCCTTTTTTTCCTTTTC
>CBDUTA010000542.1:0-1693 GCA_965369785.1 uncultured bacterium | reverse complement strand
CGGCACTTTACCTGATCCATGCCATCAGCAAGGGGATCGCGCGCCGCATCAATAATCTCTGTGGTTTATGTCTCTTGGAGGGGGCCAATCAGAAAACCAAGATCATTGATGAGGAAATCATCAAGCTGGTTTTCTAAGAAGAAATCTCAAATTCCAAATCATAAATCATAAACAAATTCCAAATCATAAATCCAAAATTCCAAACGATCGCCACTATAACCGACAGATCGTATTCCCGAAACTCCTGATATTTGTTACACTTGTAGAGCTCTTAGGAAATGGATAGTGGCCGTTTCATGGTCCGGTTCTGGAAATTGGGGAAGAATTGATGGTGGAGGGGAATACCAAAGAAGACCGCCAGTGGAAAGAGAGGAAGATCGAGCAGTATCTGGAGGAGTATCGTCAGAAACTGGGTTCACGGGAGACCCTGGATTCTAAGCCCAGCCCCGTCGAGGGAATTGAGGATATTCTGGAGGAATTCCGTGCCAGGTCCTCACCGCAGCAACCCACTCCAGAACAACCCACTCCAGAACAACCCGCTCCTGAGCAACCCACAACTTCAAGTGAAACTTGGCTTCCTGACAAGATTTCCGAAGAAGAGCTGAACGACTTTGATTCCGGAGATCTCTTGGAAGGCGAACTTGAAGGCAATAGAGGTCTTCCTGGAGAGGTCCCCGACAACGAAACCGCCCAGCTTTATGAAAGCGCGAGAGTCCTGGTTTTGGAATCGATTCGCCGAGCTGAGAAGGACCAGCCTCCTGATGTGGAAGAAGGGAAGCGGATGGTTCAGCAAATGGACGATTCGATTTCCAAAGATTCAGGCCTGCTGCTTGCGGCAACGGACAGAATACAGGAGTTCGCGGTGAGCACCCATTGTGTCAATGTGGCCATCTTGGGATTAAGGATCGCACGGAGCTTGAATTTTAGTGAGGAACGGAAAATGCAGGTGGGCCTGGCTGCACTTCTACACGAGATTGGGGTGGTGAAGCTTTCCAGGCGTATGGTGCACGAGCGCGGAAAGGTGGATCAGGAAGTGCGGCATCGGCCTGTTTACAGCGCCGAAATACTTGAGAAGCTGGGTTCCGAGTACGACTGGCTCGTTCTAACGGTGAGGCAGGTGTACGAGCGTGAGGATGGGACGGGATTTCCCCTGGGACTGAAGGGAAAGGACATCCGGGAAGAGGCCAAAATATTGGGCATTGTGGATGTCCTGGAGGCCTGCATTCACGAGCGCCCCTATCGAAGAGCTATGACGGGGTATCAACTGTTTCACGAGTTGACCTCGGGAGAGACTGAACGTTTTGCGCGTCGCATTGTCAAGGCTTTGCTGAAATGCTTTTCCTTATATCCCTACAATGAGTACGTTTTCCTGAACACAGGGGAGATCGGGAAAGTCATTGAGGTCAACCAGGCAAACCTATTACGTCCCAAGCTCAGGATGCTTTTTGACAGCAAGGGTGAGCCTTTCGAAGATCAACCCGAACTCGATCTGGAGAGCCATCCTTCCCGACATATCCGCAAGGCGATTACTTACCATCAATTGCCTGCCGCCAGATGAGAACAGTAAGACTGGCCCGTGGGCTCTAGAGGGTGTCGCAAAACTCCACCTGATCTTGATTGAGGCCCGTAGGGGCGCACTGACGTGCGCCCACAAACCGTGCTTTGTCGACGGCTTATAGGGCGCACGTCAGTG
>CBDUTA010000541.1:0-1701 GCA_965369785.1 uncultured bacterium | reverse complement strand
TCCTACTAGTATTTGGGTTCTAATATACTCAATCTGCTGCTCAATCTCTTTACGCTGCGGGTAATCAGGATGGGACTCGATCAGTTTTTCCAGATGTCCGATGGCCTCGTCATAGTTGCCGGTAGAAAGGTAGGCTACGCTGATGTTCTGCAATGTCTGAATATGGTCAGGGTTTATTTCCAGCGAGGTTTTGTAGTGTTCCACCGCCTTGATCGGGTTTCCGGTATACAGATAGGCGGTTCCCAGATCGGTCCGAACATCCACCTCGTCCGGTGCCAACTGAAGGGCTTCTTCATACCAGGTAATGGAGCCATCAAAGCGGCCCATGTCGTAATACGTATTTCCCAGGCTGATCCGGACCTGGCTGTCCTGAGGATGAGTCTGCGCCCAGTCCTGGAGTTCACTCAACTTCTCCATCACTTCAGCAGGCGGGTGCTCTGCTGGAAGTTGAGAAGAATCCTGAGAGCCGGTTTGAGGTAGCTGTTCACCCACTTTCGGGGAATCTTGCAAGAAGATTTGAGAAGCAAAAAATCCTAGAATGAAACCGATCACAACACCCACCACTCCAGTTGCGATCTGTTTGTTGCCCATAGATAGCTGTATGTTATCATAGGGAGTTTGGAATCGCCTTTCATCCTGATTAAGAAAGAATTTGCTTAGGAATTGATGATGGCCCATGATGGCAAGGGACGGTCTACGGCAGTGAGGGAGCCAGTTGTGATAACTCGGGTTATGTATAGGTTCTTGTGACGAAGCGACGAAAGCGCCGTCAGTGCAGCACGCCGGATGATTTCGTCGATGCAGTAAAGAATTTATGCATAATTCGGGCTAACCTATGTATCGTGGAAAAGATATTGGTGGTCGCGAGAAGCTGATTCAGACTTGTCTGAGCATACTCGTTGAGGGGACGGCCCAGAAACTTTATGAGGTTCTTCCTCACATCAGCGTTGTCCGCTCGCCTTTGTTTTTAGCGCCCCTTCTCCAGCTTCTTCAATCCGGGAATCGAAGCCAAAAAGAATTCGCAGCAGTTGCCCTGGGCAGCCTCGGAGAGGCCCAGGCCATAGAACCTCTGTACCGGGTGTTTGTGGAGCCTTCCACCTTTCGAGGCAAAGGCTCCCAGTCTCTGCAGGCCTCCATTATTCATGCTTTGGGAGAGATCGGGGATGGGCAGGCCATTGAGCCTCTTCAGGCCATCTACAAAGGAGAAGGTAGTGCGGCTTTACGTCGGAAAATCTGGGTTCTCTCCGCACTGGGAAACCTTGCCCAGCAGGGTAATGTTGTTGCTGTGAAGGAACTGACCCGTGTTATGAAGGAGAAGGCTCCCGCCTTGCGTGCCCAGGCTGTCCAGGAATTGGCGGTTGCCTATTGGCACCGTCCCAACGAAGTTCCGGAAACCGTTTTTCACGTGATGACTGTCCTGACAGGAGATGATTCCGATGAGGTTCGTAGCGCCGCCCAGGCAGCGCTTTCCGATCTGGCTGATTTAGGCTGTCAAGCCGCCGAGCAGTATCTCTAGCAGCCCGCACTTCCCACACTCGATCTAGCCAGGCTAGCCCTCATATCCGCCGCCGTAGTAGATTGGGTGTTTATAGTCCGAGTTGTTCGACCAAGTCCTTGGCCACCTCGGCATTGTCTCCCTGGGGCGCCAATTCCAGGTACTTTTTCAAGTGGCCCGCCGATTCCTCCATCTGGCCCGTTCCC
>CBDUTA010000540.1:0-1709 GCA_965369785.1 uncultured bacterium | reverse complement strand
ATCCCTTTTCCGGTCAATCGACTGTAGGCTCCCAGCCTTACCAGTGAGCCCTCCAGCTCTCGAACATTGGACTTGACGTTGGTGGCGATGAAATAGGCCACGTCATCCGGCAAGGTCACGTCTTCAAATTCCGCTTTCTTGCGGAGGATGGCGATTTTTGTCTCTACATCGGGAGGTTGCATGTCCGCGATCAAGCCCCATTCGAAACGACTATGCAACCGCTCCTCCAAAGTGGGGATCTCTCTGGGGGGGCAATCGCTGGTCATGACGATCTGCTTCTGAGAGTCATATAAAGCGTTAAAGGTATGGAAGAACTCCTCCTGGGTTCGTTCCTTGCCCGCCAGGAATTGAACGTCGTCCATCAAAAGCACATCGATATTGCGATATTTGTCTCTGAATTGGATGGTTTGGTCATAACGGATGGCGTTGATCAGCTCGTTCATGAAGTGCTCAGAGGACATATACATGAGCCGTGTCTGTGGAGCTTGAGCCTTGATGAAGTGCCCGATGGCATGCATCAGGTGGGTTTTCCCTAACCCAACTCCCCCATAGATAAAGAAGGGGTTATAGGCTTTGGCTGGCTGTTCTGCAACGGCTACGCCTGCAGCGTGAGCAAATTGATTGCAGAATCCCACCACAAACCGATCGAAGGTATATTTGCCATTCAGGCGGCAAAGAGCGGCATCGGGACAGGGTTCCTTCAGGGATGCTGCCCACTGGTGTTCGTTCACGGCCTGTTCCCCTGAATCATCTTCGGAAACGAAAGAGACCCCGAAATCATTCAGTTTCAGCTCAGACAAAGAGGCCTGGATGACTTCCGAGTAGTTTTCAGCCAGCCAATATTTGACGTGGGTATTGGGAACACGGACAAAAAGCGTTTGTTTGTCCTGGTCATACCTTTGAAGGACGGTCGGTTTGAACCAGATGTCAAAGTTCTGAAAAGAGACCCTTTTCTTGATCTGGGAAAGAATATCGGTCCACAAGTCCATGGCGTTCCTTCGAGTTCAGGAGCAGAAATTCTTCCGCAACTCAACCTCACCGAAATCGGGAGGATCCAGTCAGATCCCTGGCCGATTTCCACAGAAATTCAACAGATGTGGAAAACTCTTTAAGCCCTTCCTTAGTGAGAGTGTGTCCGGAAGTCACTACCCTAGCATGGGGTCAAACCCACTTCAATAAGTTTTTTAAGAAAGTGTCGGTGGAAACGTTTCGTAGCCCAATTTCTCCGGTCAAAGTAGCTTTTCACCGGCTTTTGAGACTCCGTTTCTCCAAAACTTGTTTAGGGTTTGTGACAGTTCCCAAGTAATTCCTTTTCAGAAAAACACTTGCAGGGATATCTCATTCGGGGAGCCGGGAGAGAGCGACTTTTCGCCATCCTCCTTTTGATGCTTTTACCGTTTTGGTTGTTTGTAAATGCGCGCATTCGTGACTTCGTCACGTCGTGCTGTCGTGCGTTCGTGCAGTCGGAGGGGCGTTTCTGGGGACAGGCCCAGAATTCTGGCGGAAACCCCTGAATTCAAAGGAGAATTCTTGGGGCTGGCACCGAACTCCCCTGAACCGCTTTGCCACGATAGCCTATGAATCCGGGCTAAAAGTCAAAGACGTAGGTCAGCTTGGCGATAAAGGCCCTCTCCAGTACTTCTCCGGTGGTACGGCGCCTCTCGTTGTAGACCAGGAAGAGATCGCTGAGAGGCTTGTAGATGAAGTTG
>CBDUTA010000539.1:0-1760 GCA_965369785.1 uncultured bacterium | reverse complement strand
AAGGGTTGAGGCCATGCGGAGCACTCTGATCAGGCTTTGTGAGGAAATTGGAGAGCATGTCGCCATTATGCATGTTTGTGGGACCCATGAGCAGAGTATCGCCAAGTTTGGCCTGCGCAGTCTCCTTCCTGAAGAACTGGACATCATCATGGGCCCCGGATGCCCGGTGTGCGTCACCGATATGCCCGAAGTGGACGAGGCCGTGATCCTAGCAGGGCAGGGCAGGACGATTCTCACCTTTGGTGACATGTTCCGGGTGCCAGGAAGTGCCAGGTCCTTAGCTGAAGTCAAGGCCGAAGGGGCGGATGTTCGGGTCGTCTACAGTCCCTGGGAAGCCCTTCAGGTGGCCAGGGAAACAGAAGAAGAGGTGATCTTTTTTGCCACCGGCTTTGAGACCACCGCGGTGGCGACAGCGGCTGTGATTCTGGCAGACCCGCCGAATAATTTCTCTGTTCTGTCCGCTCATAAATACATTCCACCTGTCATGGAGATTGTTGCCGAAATGCCTCAGACGCGAGTGCAGGGTTTTCTGGCGGCGGGGCATGCGGCCACCATAACAGGCTGGAAGCTGTTTGAACGATTTGTCCAGCAGCATCAAATTCCCGTTGTGATCGGAGGGTTTGAGCCATTGGATATTCTATCCGCTCTGGCCCAGTTACTGAGATTGATTCGGGACCGAGACCTGCACGTATTGAACGCTTTCCCTCGCTGCTGCACAGCCGAAGGTAATCTGCAGGCTCAGAAGGTGTTGTGGGAGGTTTTTCAAACGGAAGGGGGGATGTGGCGGGGCATTGCCCATGTGCCGAACGGCAACTTGAGGCTTCGACCTCAATATGGGTGGGCGGATGCTCGACAGCGCTTTGATCTTGACCTGTCTCGATTTCAGGAGGCTCCCTCAACCCTTTCTCAGGAGTGCATTTGCGGCAACATCATGGCAGGTCTCTCCAGTCCTTTCGATTGCAAGCTCTTTGACAAGGAATGCAATCCGCAGAATCCAATTGGGGCCTGCATGGTCAGTAGCGAAGGGAGCTGTAAGATCTGGCATGAATATGGAGGCCATCTGGTCATCAGGGAATCCGCTAGAGAGGAATTGAGATGAGGCAAAGGGAAGTGAGCAAAGGAAAGCTCAGGGTGGCACTGCTGCTCGGCGCACGAGGCACGGGCCTGAGCGACCTCTTGGATCGCAGGCATGAGGAAAGAAAATCGTATGAAATCGTGGGGGCCCTAACCACTACTCAGGATAGCCAAACCATCCCAATTTTACGGAATAGAGGAATCTCCTGTAAGTGTCACAGCATACTTGATTTTTACCGCCGCCGTTCGGCTCCGGTTCAGGATCTCGATGTGCGCTGGGGGTTTGATCGAAAGAGTCTGGACCTGCTGGCGGATTTTCAACCGACCGTGATCGTACTGTATGGATATCTCTACATCGTCACCCAGGTGCTCCTGGAGGCTTACCCCTCTCGGATCATCAATCTGCATGACGGTGACCTGAGCCTTGCAGACCCAACGGGGAGGCCCAAATACCGAGGCCTGCGTGCGGTTCGGGATGCCATTTTGGCCGGAGAAACAGTGACCCGGTCCACTGTACACCTGGTCACCAATGAAGTGGACTGTGGTCCGATACTGTCCCAATCAAAGGATTATCCCATTCACCTCGAGCTGGTTCATCAGGCTCGAGAAAAGGGTGCTTTGCACATTCTCAAAGCATATGCCTATGCGCAAAGAGAGTGGATGATCGGGGATAGCTGGGGACCCCT
>CBDUTA010000538.1:0-1760 GCA_965369785.1 uncultured bacterium | reverse complement strand
GCTGCCCAGGAAGTACCGGCCTGAAGAGCCTGCATGGGGGTTAAACCCGCTTCCACTAAAAGCTCCATTTCGTGATGCATGGCCAGACCGGGGATGGCCACGCTTGCCGCGTCGGTTCCGGCAATGATCTTGCCTCCAAGCTCGACATAGCGGTGAACGAATCGCTGAACGTTGTGTTTGGCGCCCTGGAACGTCTCCAGGTCCCCATCGGACAGCTTGGCTACCAGGGGCAGGTGTTCATAACGAGAGCCATAACCCTTGATCTGGCGGTGGCGAAGCAGGAGCACCCCGGCCAGATTCTCGGGAAAGTAGGAGAGATCCGGGTTGGTAAACAATAGGTAGCCCTCTTGTTCACGTTCGAGGGCTTTGGGACTCAAAGAACCCCATTCGTAAACCAGGGTTGGATTGAGATAAACCCCTCGCGCGACTGCCTCTCGGATCACCTCATCCAGCTGCCTTCCCGGTGTCAGATAAGAAGCCCAGTGCAAGAACCGGCCTTTCTTAAAATCCTCGAGCTCCTGAGCTGTCATCAAAGGGAAGGCGAATCCCCAAATGTGCTCCGCCACGTCCATTCCTGCATCAATGGCAGCAGCAGCATCCTGGGTATGGCTAAAGACCGCCAAGCCTGCCCGATGAGCTTCCTCGGCACCCCATCGAAAAACTTCCTTGTTGCCCTCTCTCAATTGCAGGAACCAGGCAACATCAGGCTCCCTCTTTAAATAGGCCTCAACGGCCTGCCGGACCTCCTGGCGGCTCATGGAGGGCGACAGCCGAGGGCGGCCTCCGGTATGAAAAACCCGGGGAGTGCTCAGGCTGGTTTGAGAGTCCAGTCGCTCCTCCTTGGAAACATCGGCCTGCGCCAAAAGCGAGGTCACTCCATGGTTGATGTACATCTCACCCATCCAGTTGCTCCAGTGGACATGAGAATCGATCAACCCGGGAATAATAAACCGGCCTGTCAGGTCCAAGACGGTGGCTCCAGCCGGGATATCGGAGTCGCTCCGAGAGACGGACTTGATTTCATCTCCTTCAATGACCACGATGGCATCTCTGAGAGGGGGATTGCCCAGACCGTCAATGACAGTGGCCCCTCTGAGCACGACAACATCCGCTGCCTGGCCAGAGCTGGTCCCGGTCTGAAAGGCACTGACCAGCAAAGAAATGAGCAAGAAAAGCGGAACGTTAGACTTCCTAAATACCTTCATGATCGATCCTCCTATAGGTGACGTCGTGCGTGCACTCTTGACTTCGAGTCCTCTCGATCTTAGAAAATACATGAAAGAATGATAAAATGGTAGGAACAAGAAAGTGAGTCCAAAATGATCTTTGATCCCATGTACTTCCTGTTCATAGCCCCCGGATTGGCCCTCTCCATGTGGGCCAGTTGGAGGGTGAAGAGCAACTTCAAAAAATATTCCAAGGTTCGGTCTTCACGAGGAATCACCGGGGCTGAGGCGGCAGCTGAACTCCTTCGCACGGCC
The DNA here is from genome assembly GCA_965369785.1 of uncultured bacterium. Lineage (GTDB taxonomy): Bacteria > Acidobacteriota > UBA6911 > RPQK01 > JADFOI01 > JADFOI01. The sequence continues at coordinate 279 of CBDUTA010000538.1, read as the reverse complement.
AGTATCGATGATGTGAAGATCGTGCGAACCGCCGGTAAGCTTTCCGATCACTACAACCCCATCAACAAGACCCTGGCTCTCTCGGAAAGCGTTTACGACTCCTCTTCGATTGCCGCCATCGGGGTGGCCACTCACGAGGCAGGTCACGCCATCCAACACGCAAAGCACTACGGTCCCCTTTGGGTGCGCTCGATGTTGGTCCCGACCGCCAACATCGGTTCCAGCATCGGCTACTTCGTCATGTTGATTGGCCTGTTTATGGCCTCCACCAATATGGTC
>CBDUTA010000537.1:0-1770 GCA_965369785.1 uncultured bacterium | reverse complement strand
GCGTGGGAAAAAGGGGGAGCAGTGCCATAGGTCAACGGGCCATGGTTTTTGCCGTCATCCTCTTCGTCTTTGGATTGATGGGGATGGGTACCGATAACTGGGCTCATGCGGGAGGATTTGGTGGGGGCTATTTTATGGCCCGATACCTGGATCCCCTGCAGCCTGAACGTACGGATCATCAAATCGTGGCTCTTGTGTGCATCGGACTGACGATTCTCTCGATTGTTGCGTCAGTCGTTGACGGTTGGCAATTCATTTGAAGAAGAACTATAGGGAGGGTCAAAATGCGTGAAATCTTAAATGACATTGAACGATGGCGTGAGGAAGGCAAGACGGTTGCCATTGCCACGGTGGTCAAGGTGTACGGATCGGGTCCACGTCCATTAGGTTCGAGGCTAGCCGTCTCCTCAGAGGACGAAATAGTCGGATCCGTCAGTGGTGGCTGTGTGGAGGGAGCGGTGGTTGAAGAAGCCCGGGGAGTCATGAAAACCGGCCAGCCCAAGCTTGTGAAATACGGCATCACCAACGAGCAGGCCTGGACGGTGGGCCTGACCTGTGGAGGGGAGATAGAAGTCTTTGTAGAGGTGTTCAAGGAGTAGGAACAGAAAATGTCGAATCTCAACCGGGAATTCGTCCGTTCCCTCAAGAAGGAAGAACTGTTTGCCCTTTGTACGGTGATCGTGGGCCCGAAATTGGGCCAAAAAATGCTGATCTGGCCGAATGGGAAAACTCATGGGAATCTCGGTTCCCCCGACTTGACCGGTCAGGTCTCCCAACATGCAGAGATCCTTTTGCAGCAGCAAAAATCTGAGAGAATGGCCTTTGATGGGGACGGAGACAAGAACGAAGTCTTCATCGAAGTCTTTCCCCCACCCCCCAGATTGATCATCATTGGTGCCGTCCATGCGGCCATACCTCTGATCACATTTGCCAAAGAACTGGGCTTTCGGACCACGGTCGTGGATCCCCGTTCCGCCTTCGCCACCCCAAAACGTTTCTCCCACGCCGACGAGCTGATCGTAAAATGGCCCCAGGAAGCCCTTTCCGCAGCGGACTTTAACGAAGGGACCTATTTGGTGGCCCTCAGCCACGACGAAAAACTGGATAACCCGGCCCTGAAGCTGGCGCTGGAAAACCCCTGCCGCTACATCGGCGCCCTCGGCTCTCGGAAGACCCATGCACGGCGGGTGGCATCCCTCAAAGAGATGGGCATCACCGATGAGCAGCTTTCCCGGATTCACGCGCCCATCGGACTGAATTTAGGGGGGAGACGACCCGAAGAGATCGCCGTGGCCATCCTGGCCCAGATTGTTGCAGTTCGGAACGAAACGAGTGACTCGCTCCGTTCGTGAGTTCGCACTAGCGCGCTCTGCGCGCTCCAGCACGAACGCAGTAAGGAGCGAAACTTCGTTTCGCTCCTTACTGCGTTGCTTTCAGGTATTCCAGCAGATCGGCATCGGTGCTGAGGATCAGAGTGCTGTTGGCATCGGCGGTTTCCTCCAGGGTCTCCAGGCTTTTCATAAAAGCATAGAATGAGGCATCGCGGTTATAGGCCTCTGCATAGGTTTGGGTCGCTTCGGCGTCCGCCTCGCCCTGTAATTCCTGAGCGGTCCGATAGGCTTCAGACTGAATCTTTGCCAAGTCCCGCTCTCTCTCGCCCCGGATCCGTGCGGCTTCCCCTTCTCCCTCGGAGCGGTAACGCTCGGCAATCCGGTTGCGCTCGGCAATCATGCGCAAGAAAACATCGCGCCGGACCTCTTCCACGTAATT
>CBDUTA010000536.1:0-1782 GCA_965369785.1 uncultured bacterium | reverse complement strand
TAAAATGTCGGAAGGATTTGCTATCGTACCCGAGATACTTCCAGGATGTCCCGCCATCAGTCCTGGAACGTAACGGGGAGAAGGGCGTTGTGAATACTGTCCAGCCTCTCTGAAGTAGTCCAGAGCGCCCTTCTCGTTTCCCCTAATCCTGTTTAATCCAGATTTTCTGCGTAGGGACACACGGCTCTGTGCGCCCCCCCCTACCTGCCTTTATCAGGATCCTACCTCGGTGGACAAGAACCGCTTTGTTGGTACAATAAGCGATCTCTCGGGAGAAGCATCAATGGACAGCCGATATCACAAGGGTCTTCATTACTTTGCACTGGCTACGGCCGGTGCGACTTTTCTGTTGCTGATTGCAGGGGCGTTGGTTACCAGCAATGATGCAGGCCTGTCCGTGCCCGACTGGCCACTTTCTCACGGACAATGGATGCCCGAAATGGTGGGTGGTGTCTTTTACGAACATGGGCATCGGATGGTGGCTACTACGGTGGGTCTTTTAACCATCGTCCTCAATATCTGGCTGTGGAAGATCCCCTCCTACCCATGGGTGCGGGCTCTGGGTTTGGTTGCTTTAGCGGCGGTGATCACTCAGGGAGTCCTGGGAGGAATGACGGTTCTCTTCTTTCTTCCGCCGCCCATCTCCGTTCTGCATGCCTCCCTTGCTCCTCTCTTTTTCTGTATGGTCGTCACGCTTTCTGTGGTCACCTCACCCGATTGGGTTCCTTTGTCCCGCTTCTTTAGGGACGGATGGCGAAAGGTTTTGAAAGGCGCTGATCGGGAACTGAAGTTGGCCATCCTGATGACGATGGCTCTTTACTTTCAGCATGTGCTGGGCGCCACCGTGCGCCATTCAGGCACCGTCGAAGGCACCAAGGGAGCGGTTCTAGTGACTTCGGCTTTGGTCGCACATTTGATGGGAGCCTTTGCGGCAACGGGTTTGATTCTCTTTGTGGCGCGAGTCTTCACCCAACGAATCCATGATCGGAGTATCGTGCGGTTGGTGTACCTGCAGCTCAGCTTGCTCTCTGCCCAACTGTTGCTGGGATGGGGAGCGTACCTGGTTCGGATCGATCCCGCCACTCGGGTACAGCCGACCGTGTCAGGGGTATGGATCACCACTTCCCATCTGACCATCGGTGTGCTTCTCCTGGTCACCAGTCTTGTCGTGACGCTAAGACTTATGCATAAAGTGGCACTCAGAGACCGGGAGCAGGTGCCCGAGCCCACTTTGGCTGGACAAATCGTATGAAAATGGAGTCTGTTACCATAGACAGCTCTTTTTTGTGGAAGCTGCCAGCATTTTTTGAGCTCACTAAGCCACGAGTCATACGTTCAGTGATCTTGACCTCTGCGGTCGGCTTCTATCTGGCCTCTTCGGGCAGATTGGATCTCCTCCTCTTGTTTCACACCCTGATCGGCACCACTCTCTTGAGTGGAGGTGCGGCTGCCCTCAATGAATTTCTTGAGCGGGAAGCAGACGGCAGAATGCGGCGAACTTGTTCGCGGCCCTTGCCCTCGGGTCGATTAAGCGAAAGTGATGCCGTCATCGCTGGCAGCATTCTGATCGTCGTCGGCAGCTTCTATTTAGCCCTTTTGACCAATCTTCTGGCTGCCTTTCTGGGATGTGTGACTTTGGCTGTGTACTTGTTGGTGTACACTCCATTGAAAATGAAAACCCCGATTTGTACAACCATCGGTGCGATTCCTGGAGCCATCCCTCCTTTAATCGGTTGGGCCGCAGCAAAAGGGTCTCTTGATTCCCATGCCTTACTGCTTTTC
>CBDUTA010000535.1:0-1794 GCA_965369785.1 uncultured bacterium | reverse complement strand
TGTCCTGACAATGAGTGTAAAGGATGTCCTGAAAATGAACACCTCAGGTGCCGAATCCGAACGACAGCACAAATGCACAAAAGCACGAAGTGAGGCGCCTCCCACATTCCAAAGACTGTTGCGGTGGTGCAGTAGAACTCTAACCTAGTTGAGCCAGAACATAATCATAGGCTCGGTGGCAAGCCTGAACATTGAAGCGTACAAGAGCTTCGCTCGAGAGCTGGAAGGCTTCTTCTAGAGCCTGGTAGAACTTCGCCAATTCCTCGACTTCGTAAAGAGGGATAAGGTAGTCACTTCTCACCAAGAAATAGCAGGAAAACAACGAAACAATCCGCGCTGAATCTTGCGAAAAGGGGTTGATTTCGTACAGGCGCATCTGCGAGAGACTCATCTGTTCTACCACATGCATGTCGGCAAAGCTGGGACTGCGGACCCACTCAAAGAACCGCTCCATGGCACCAGGAATAAGGACTGGATCCACCGGTTCGTGGCTGGAAGTCAGAGGCTGACTTGAACCCTGCCGGTAGGAGTTTTCCGGATCGGCGACCAGGAGTTCCTGAAGATGAAGAAGATCGGGGCAATCCAGCTCATCAATGGCTTTGGTAAGACCCATCACAGCCGAGAAGAGGACCTCTCCCTGGGACCGGAAAACTTCCCTTTGGCTCAGCTCAGGGCCCGAACCACCCGCCCCGTTAGGCTTGCACGCCTTGCTGAACTCGTATTCCAAAAGGGGAGACACCAGGTAGCGGTCAATGAGAGACCTAAAATCTGTAGTCCGTTGGTTCAACCTCTGCTTGTATTCATCCAGAGAGGCCAATTGGGCTGCTAACTGAAGTGGAAAGGGAGGCACCTTCACCTTCCTTAACTGGACACCATTTCCACCAGAGTTCGAACACCGAAACCGGTGGGGCCTTTGAGCCCTTGATTTTCCTTGGACAGATCGACTCCGGCAATATCGAGGTGACACCAGGGAACGTCCTCCACGAACTCCTCGAGGAACTTGGCCGCGGTAATAGCGCCGCCCCAACGTCCTCCGACATTCTTGATATCGGCAATGGGGCTTTCGATTTCCTTTCGATACTCATCATCCAGAGGCAGCCGCCAAAACTTCTCTCCAGAGCGCTCCGACGCCTGCAAGAGCTTCTGACACACCTCTTCATGATTACTAAACAGGCCCGCTCGAAGATTTCCCAGGGCAATGACAACCGCCCCGGTCAGGGTTGCTACATCGACCATGTATTCGGGTTCAAGCTGCCGCCCATAACAGAGGGCGTCAGCCAGGATAAGACGGCCCTCCGCATCGGTGTTGAGCACTTCAATCGTTTTTCCACTCATGGAACGAACGACATCTCCCGGACGTTGTGCCCGGCCACTGGGCAGGTTTTCGACGGCCGGGATGAGCCCTACGACATTCTTTTTGAGCTGCAGCTGAGCAATCGCCTGCATGGCCGCCAACACCACACAGCCCCCCGCTTTATCCGACTTCATTCGTTCCATCGACTGCGGGGATTTCAAAGAAAGGCCACCGCTGTCAAAGGTGACTCCTTTCCCCACCAAAACAATGGGTTTGACGTCGTTTTCAGGTGCCCCACGGTGTCGCAATACGATAAATCGAGCCGGCTCATCACTTCCTCGGGCCACGGCCAGAATGGCTCCCATTTCCTTCTTTTCCATTTCGGGCTCACCCAGCACCTCAATTTCCAGGTTGTACTTGTCGGCGATCTCAGTAGCTGTCTGAGCGAGGCTGGAAGGATTGAGCCGGTTCCCCGGTTCGTTGATCAGTCTTCTGGCTAG
>CBDUTA010000534.1:0-1805 GCA_965369785.1 uncultured bacterium | reverse complement strand
TGGGTTTCCTCATAGATCTCCGGTGCCGTGGTGTTGTAGTGGGCTTCCCAGTTGGCATCATTGCTGTACTGGTCCGGGTAGAAATATTTTTGGGGAGATTTCTCGTAGATCTCCCGAACGGCCTGGATCGAACCATCCGATCCTTCGAGAGGGTTGGTTAAAAGCAATTCCGCCCCATAAGCCTTCAGGATCTTCTTTCGCTCCATACTGGCATTGGCCGGCATGGCCAGTAAAGTCTTATACCCCTTTGCTGCAGCGATCAAAGCATAGGCGATCCCGGTATTGCCGCTGGTGGAATCGACAATGACTTTGTCCGGGGTCAGTTCTCCTGTTTCCTCTGCTTTGCGGATCATGTTGTAGGCGGGACGATCCTTGACCGAGCCCCCCGGATTAAACCATTCCAGTTTGGCGAAGATACGGATCTTCTCAGAATGGAAGATTCTTTGAATTTCCACCAGAGGAGTATTGCCAATTCGTGCCAGGAGTGCCTTGTAGTGAAGCTTTGTCAGCTCAGCCATGGGTGGACTCCACCATGAGCCGGGTCTGCAAGCTGCCAGCTCTCGCGGGCAAAGGAGTCAGAAGTTGCCGCCAGAGCGGCGACTTCTCCTACAATGGTCACCACAGGGGGCTGCAGCTTGTCCCGTTCAACCGAGGCCGCAATCGACTGCAGCGATCCGGTGCTCACCTTTTGCTTTCGGGTTGTGGCCCATTCCACGCAAGCAGCGGGTGTGGCGGGATCTTTCCCGGCTACCATGAGTGACTCGCAGAATTCGACCAGCTTTGAACGGCCCATCAGAATGATAATGGTATCGATCGAGGCCAGAGCGGAATAGTTCAGAGGGTCTCCTTCTCCATTGCTGTGGCCTGTGACCACCACGAAGTGGCGACTCGTTTGGCGATAAGTCACCGGAATTCCAGCCGATGCTGGTGCCGCCAGAGCGCTACTGACGCCAGGCACAACGACGCAGTGTACCCCGGCCTTCTGACAGGCATTCTGTTCTTCACCCCCTCGGCCAAAGACGAAGGGATCTCCGCCTTTCAAACGAACGACTAATTTTCCTTGCAAGGCTCGATCGATGAGAATTCGATTGATTTGTGCTTGAGCAATCGAGGGCCTGCCGGGTTTCTTGCCCACATGAATCAACTCAACTCCGCGACGGCACTGCAACAACAGCTCCCTTGGGATCAGGCGGTCGTAAACGACCACCCCTGCTTGACGCAACAGCGTTAGTCCCTTGACGGTTATCAAATCGGGGTCCCCCGGACCGGCGCCCACCAGATAAACGGTCCCCGTACTCATTTCCATAATCCTTACTCCCGTGCACTCCAGCCGTGAGCAGCCAGCTCCGCAATGATGGAGGTCATTCCCTCATCTGAGCCGATAGCCTGATCGAAGACCACCTGTTGTCCAGCCCGCGTTGCCTGGGCCGGAAATGGAATCCCCACCAGATGATCCATGCCCAGACGCCCGGGGAGGTCTTGCAGGACGTGATAACTACCTCCCATAAAGAAAGGAAAAACCACAGCCTGGGGCCGCGAAAGCGTTCGGAATACCTCTTCCAGCTGGGGCGGTTCATCGAGAAAAGCTGGGTGAACTTCGGAACAGACTCCGAATTTTTTCAAGTCTTCCACCAATGCCCTTGTGCTGGCACTGCTGGAGGCATGACGCCGTGTTCCGTGACCGACCACGATCAGAGCTGTCTGCTTCGCCTTCAGATGGAACTGCCGCATAACTTGTCTCACTCTTTGGTCCACCAAGGGGGGAATCCTGGGATGGTTTCCCACTGCCTCCGTGAAGCGCACAC
>CBDUTA010000533.1:0-1811 GCA_965369785.1 uncultured bacterium | reverse complement strand
CTCGATTTCCCTCTTGGCTTTACAAGATTGCCCTGAATGAGTGCCGAATGCGCTTCCGCAAGGAGCGCAGAGCCCAGTCGGTGCCGTTGCCAGAGGAGGAGGGTTTTCCAGGCAGGCCGGAACTGGCAGTGGAGACAGCGACGCCAGAGACACAGCTGGCGGTCCAGGAGGAGATCGAGCTTGTCCGGGAGGCTTTCAAGGAGCTGCCCGAAGAACAAAGGGCGGTTATTTTGATGAAGGAGTATCAGGGACTGAAATTTCATGAAATCTCAGAAATCCTGGGAATCCCTCTTTCCACGGTCAAGTCCCGGATGTATCTGGGATTAAAGACCTTGAGAAAACTGATGGAGAGAAGATGATGAACTGTGAACAAAGCCAGGAAAGAATGATTGATGTGCTCTACGGAGAGGAAGTGACCCCGCGCCAGGGGTTCGAGTTCTTCCAGCACCTCAGTGAATGCTCTGGCTGTAACCGGGAATATATGGAGCTGGTTGAAACCCGAGAAATTCTGGGGGAGTGGAAAGTGGGACACCAGAATGCAAAGGAAGGGGAGACCCGGCAGGCTGTCCTGGCTTCCGGCCCATGGCTTGGCCAGGTGCGTTGGTGGCCGGTGCTTCAGAAGATCGCCGCGGGTTTTCTGATCGTCGTCGGTGTGGTGTCCATCCTTCAATCTATGGGATATCTCGGTGGTAAGCGTCTGGTCATCTCCGAACGGCAGCTCACCGAAACGGTGCAGGACATGATTGTGGATCAACAAACCCAGGAGCGCCAGTTGATGCTCAGGGCCCTCCTGAGGGTCAAAGAGGACGTGGAGCTCCAACAGAGGACCAATGTGGATCAGCTGGAGCAATACCTGATCTCTCTGGAACAACGTTATGTCGAAAATCTGGAAGAAAACAATCATTATTTACGAACACTTCTCTCACGCTAGAGCCACGGTGAAGGGCTGTTGGGTTTCTATCCTGTGGGTACTGCTCCTCAGTGGACCTGCAGCCTTAGCAGTCGATCTTGATCTGGAACTGCTCAAAAGAAACACCCAGATCTTTGAGAGGATTGTGGGTGAAATCCTCACCCAGACTTTCCCCAATCCGTTTGCGCTCACGGGACAGGCGGAGGGATCTTACGTGCAGGGTTTCGGGGTGGTGGTTTCCTTTCATCTCAACATCAATCGATCCAGGATCCGTACACCTTTCGGGGAGATACCGGCCCGAACGGAAGGGCCGCGTTCCAACGCAGAACAGCTCCGCGTGTTGAAGGAATCTATGGTGAGATCCCTGGCCGATTATGGTACGGCCTTCAAACAACTCGATGCGGAGGATCGTATTTCGATTAATGCCCATGTCGAAGATCGCAACGAACTGGATGTCTCGAAGAAAACCACAATTGTGGTGATCTCGACCTCCAAACAGGATTTGGATCTCTTGACCACTGAAAAAATTTCATTCGAGCAATTTGAGGAACGGATTAGTGTCCTTCAGTACTAATGATTGAGCTTTCACAGCTAAAGGATCAGAAGCCTTTTGGCCAGGAGTTGCTGGACAAGGGAGTCATCTCACAGGAAGAGTTGACGACTGCGCTCAGTCTGCAGAACCAGTCAGCTGACAGAATCGGAAAACTTTTCATCGACATTGGAGCGATTTCCGAGGCCGATCTGACGGCCCACCTGAGTGAATACCTGGGAATCCCTCATCTGACGGCCGAGGAGCTTCCTGAGGTTCCGGTGCTGGAGGATACCTTCTCGGTACAGTTCATGCGTGAATGCAAGTTCATTCCCGTGAGCCTGGAGGAGGATAAAAGACTGGTCCTGGCCA
>CBDUTA010000532.1:0-1811 GCA_965369785.1 uncultured bacterium | reverse complement strand
GCCTGCTCCTGATTGGTCTCGCGATTCTGCTGCAGGGTCTCGTACTGGTTCTTGGTCCTGTCCAGTTCGAGATCTACCAGGTCGGCCAAATCCTGGGCAGATGCCCCTCCTCCACCCTGGTTCTGGGCGAAGGAGACCTGGATTTCGTTAAAGAGGGCCTCGGCACGCATGAGCTGCTGAAGAGATTTTTGCTCTTCAGGAAGAGCCTCTTTGGTCTCCAGTTCATTGAGATATTGGTGGGCCGGTTCCATATGGGTAATCGCCTCTTTCAAGTGCTCCGCCATCTTCTGAAAACGAGGGTCACTGACCGCCGCGGTGCGGCGCTCCATCCGATCGACGATGGTCTGAGCCTCGGACTGAAGCCGCTGTTGGACAAGAGCCAGTGTCTGGCTGTTCTCCTCCAACTCATCTTTGGACTGCCGGTCGCGGTCCCGTTCCAGTTTGAAAGTAGCCGCGATGATTTCCTTTTGTCGCTTGGAGAGATCAATGTCCTCTCTTTGGCCGCCGCCGCCCATACCACTCTGCTGAGATTGGTAGTATTCTCGATCGAAAGGCTCAACCTCGAAAAAGTAAATGTCGGTGGAAGAGGAAGAAACCGCGTCGGAAGCCTCGGCGTAGTAGGAGATGAAATCTCCCGGCACCAGAGCAAAGTCCTCCAGATAAAACGTATGGGAGGTGGAGAAGGAACTTGAACCCTTCGGGTAGTTCAACTGAGCTTCCTGCTCAGGATCCCCGTTGAGGGAAAAGCGCAGGGCCAGCTGGGATACCCCGTAGTCATCCTCTGCTTTGATCTCGGCGAACACCTCTTCGATATTGGTCACCCTCTGATCGCGACCCGGCCGGGTAAACCTGACGATGGGAGGTTGATCCTCGAGGGCCTCGATCAGATATTCATCGGAGGCCGGATTCCAGAACCCTTCTATGTCCTGCAGATGGATCCTGTAGTAGTCGTCCTGCGTGACCTTGAAAACTCCACGCAGCTCCTGAGGGTTCAGGATTTCCAGGGGGATTTCACCACCCTCTTCCAATTTGATTTTTCCGCTTTGGATGGGCTGATCCGTTTGGATGAAAAGCTCAGCCTGGGTTCCCACCAGTGCGCGGATGTCCCCATCATCTTCCAGAATCATGTTCTCCAGACCGGTGTAGCGCGGGAATTCAAGAATGACCTTCAGTGCTTCCACACGGGGGATTTCTGAAACCTCAATGCTGTAAGTTGCCGATTGGATTCCATCGGCCTTGACGTAATAGCTGATGGGGTCCCGAATATCGAAAAAGATGAAAACAAAATCCCCCCCCTGAAGATCGGGATTCATGCTGGCTTCTTCCCATTGGGGCTGATTTTCGTAACGGACCATCAGCTCTACCCGTTCGGATTCGAATCCCTTGAGTGTGGCTCGAATTTCCAGATCAGAACGTTTCCCCACTGTGAGGTTGCCCGGAGTCACCTCAATGGAATAAATGGGAGTTTGGGATTGGTCAAACCATCGCAGCAATTTGTTCAGACTGTAGGAATAGACCTCGGGTCCTTTTAGAAAAAGGAAGGTGAAGATGGCCAAAGAAGAGAACAAGACGGTCAGGGATGCAAGGCTCTTTCGTCTATGGTAAAGGTGAGGTTGGGGGATTTTCCCCAGCTGTTTTCTGGCGTCCCGTTGAATCAAACTTCGTAGCTCGGGATGGACACCCGTAGAGGTGGTTTCGATCTCAACTGCCGTTGAAACTCGCTCTTCCAGTTCTGGATACCGTTCCTCCAGAAAGCGAGCTATCTGTCTTTTTGAGGGTGAGTTCCAGAGAGGACGAAAGACGTAGAAACC
>CBDUTA010000531.1:0-1812 GCA_965369785.1 uncultured bacterium | reverse complement strand
TCACACAAAACCAGGATAGAAAATGTCGAAGGGCTACGACTACAGAGAGGGTGACAGTTTCTCAGGTGTCACAATCGGGGTGAGGAGTGAGAGAGGGTGTCGCAAGAGCCCACTCGATTTTGATTGAGGCATGTAGGGGCGCACTGACGTGCGCCCAAGAGCCCCTTTTTTATCAACGACTTATTGGGCGCACGTCAGTGCGCCCCTACATAAGAAAACTGGGTCAGCCGACATTTGCTCAGCCGGAACTACTCGATCAAGTCCTGCAAGAAGCGGCTGAATTCTTTTTGGTACAAATCGGGATTCATGTTCCACGATCGAATGTGGGTGGCACCCCGAAAAGGAGCATAGGTCGGCAGACCCGCCCATCGAGTTGCCAAAGAATCACTGATCGAGATAGGAACGGTGGTGTCAGCGTCGCCATGAAATAAAAGCAGTGGAAGAGTCAACTGATCGACACGGCTGATGTAGTCGAGGTCTTCCCAGTTGATATCGAATCGAAGAGTCGAGATGAACTTGCCGATATTGACGAAGAATCGAGCGCCTCCCAACTGCCTGGCCCTAAAATTCACGGTGGCACCCAGGTTCAGCATCGGTGAATCCAGGATGATCCCCGCCACCTTGTCCGCCCGTTGGGACTGATAAAGAAAATTCAGGATCAGGGCTCCGCCCATGCTGTAACCCATGAGAATGAGCTGTTCCGCACCATGCTCGAGGGCGTACTCGACCGCACCCTCCAAGTCCTTCCATTCGGTTTGACCATATCGGTGGAAGCCGTCCGGGCTGGCAGGGGCGCCCTCATCGTTGCGGTAGCTGATGATCAAGGCGGGAAGGCCGAATTCAGCCACGGCAGGCAGCACAGGATAGGAACGCAAAGCCTCACGGGGAGGCGCATCCTTTTTACCATGGACGATAATCAACCAGGTGTTGCGAGATCCCTCCATGAACCAAGCCGGGAACTGGCCCAACGGAGACGAATAGGAGACTTCCCGGGTCGGCAAACCAAAGGACTCCTCCGGATTGTCAGGAAAGGCAAAGATATAAAGTCCTACTCTGTCCCCGATCCTCAGGTTTCCCATCGAGGGAATAAACTCACGCACCACCTCTTGATCATTGATGTCGATGATCTTTCCAACCTGAGCATAGCCCTGGTCCCACCGCAATCCCCAGATGCCATCCATTCTCCAATCATCATTCGGGTGCTCTCCGGTCACGCTCAGGGTGATCCGATCCTCTCCCAGGGCGACAACCTCGAGCTGGGACCGCAGGTCCACGCCCTTGGGTATCAGTGCGGTATCCCTCACCACATTCGAGAAATACCATCCCCCTCCCAGCACGACGACGATCAAGATAATCAATATGGAGAGGAGAACTGGGGTGTGATTTTTTTGACTTGGAGAGTTACTCTTTTGCTCCATCATTCTTGAGCAACTCTACGAATTCAGTGTGACCGTTTCGGGCCGAGCGCGCTCCGCGCGCGTTCGTCACTTCGTGACGTCGTGCTTTCGTTCGCGCTCCGCGCGCAGACAGAGTGCGTTTTCAATTTGTGATTTTGAATTTTGAATTTCAGCCGGTCTGCCGGCTGCGGGCTGCAGTCTACGGTCGAACCAAACCTTCAAGGAACTCCCGGACCGTGGCTTCATATCTTTCCGGATCCATGTTCCAGGAACGAGCATGAGTCGCCTCCGGCACTCGATGATAGGTGACGAGATCCGGTCGCGCCTGGGCCAATGCGTCGCTCGTCTCAACGGGAACCACCGTATCGGCTTCCCCATGGAACAGAAGAATGGGAACCTCCAACTCAGTGGCACG
>CBDUTA010000530.1:0-1821 GCA_965369785.1 uncultured bacterium | reverse complement strand
AGGCTGATCTTGTCGATGGCATCATGGATGTAACACCGAATGAGCTTTTCATACAGCTCCAGGTCCTTCGATCCGTTCTGAGCAATCTTTAAAACCCGGAGCAGACCGCTTTCCATCCCATGGACTTCCATGATCATGTCTGCCGCCGCCATGACGATTTCCTGCTCATCGGTTAAGGCCTCCCCGTATTTTTGGGAGGCCAGACCCGCCACCATCAATGTAGCTTTTTTGGCGTTCTCCACGATTCGCTTCTCTTCGGCCAGCCGCTCTTCCGGATCCAGCTCCTCGGGAAAAGAAGTGAGTTCCGAGAAAATCTGCTCGGTCGCCTGCATGAGGGCCAGCTCCCCTTTCATGGCACGCCGCAGCAGCATTCCGGTAATGAGAAGGCGGTTGATTTCGTTGGTCCCTTCAAAGATCCGGTTGATCCGAGAATCTCGATAATAGCGCTCCACCGGGTATTCCTGGCTGTAGCCGTTGCCGCCATGGATCTGAACGGCCTCATCCGACACAAAATCCAGCATCTCCGTTCCCCACACTTTGACGATGGAACACTCCACGGCGTACTCCTCGATAGCCTTCAGAGCCTGGGCCGGATCGTCGGCGTCCACTTCCCGGAGTTTGGCGTCGATCTGACCGACGGTGCGATAAGCCATGCTCTCTGCGATCCAGGTCCGGATCGCCATCTCGGCCAGCTTCTCCTGTATGGCCCCAAATTCGGCGATGGGACGCCCAAACTGCTGGCGTTCGCCCGCATAGGTGAGGCTATCGCCAATGGCGGCCTTGGCCGCCCCCACACATCCCGCACCCAACTTGTAGCGGCCGATATTTAAAATGTTCAAGGCAATCTTGTGTCCCTTACCCTTCTCTCCCAGGAGATTCTCGACCGGTACCCGAGCGTCTTCCAGTGACAGGATGCAAGTGGAGGAACCCTTGATTCCCATCTTCTTCTCCTCGCTCCCCACCTTGACACCCTCAAACTTCCGCTCCACGATAAAGGCACTGAAATCCTTCCCGTCGACCTTGGCAAAAACAATGAAAAGATCGGCGAATCCGGCGTTGGTGATCCATAACTTTTCACCGTTGAGAACCCAGCTCTTTTTATCCTCACTGAGAACAGCCGTGCTCTTGGCAGCCAGGGCATCCGATCCTGAGGTGGCTTCAGTGAGGGCGTAGGCGGCAAGGAGTTCCCCCTTAGCCAGCTTGGGAAGATATTTTTGTTTCTGTTCTTCGGTTCCGAAATAGACGATGGGAAGGGTTCCAATGCCACAATGAGCCCCGTAGGAAATGGCAAAGGATCCCACCCGGGACAATTTCTCAGCAACAATGGTGGAGCTGGGCTTATCCAGTCCCAACCCTTCATATTTCTCGGGCACATCGATGGCCAAAAGATCCAGTTCGGCGGCGGCCTTGCGCAGCAGTTCAACGGTAAGGTCCAGATCCTGATGTTCGATCTGCTCACATTGGGGCAGGATTTCCTGCTCCATAAATTGCTGGGCCGTCTGGGCAATCATCTGATGCTCCTCGGTGAAATCCTCGGGAGTGAACACATCCCGGGGATCACTTGCAGTGATCAGAAATTCCCCACCCTTGAGTTTTGCCCGGACCTCAGCTGCCATACTTTCTCTCCTTTGGATCTACTAGCCGGGATTATGCATAAACCCGGCTGGAGGGTTCCTTCTACAGGGCTGCTTGCCCGCTTTCAGAGCCCAGTAATTTCTGCTTAATAGCCAGGCCACCCGCAAAGCCCACCAGCGAGCCGTCTTGACCAATCAGGCGATGGCAGGGGACGACAATCGAGAGGGGATTGTTTCCCGCGGCAGA
>CBDUTA010000529.1:0-1827 GCA_965369785.1 uncultured bacterium | reverse complement strand
CCCGCCAATAAAAAAAAGGCGTCACGGTCTCCCGTAACGCCTCTGAAATGTTTAGTAGCGGGGGGTGGATTTGAACCACCGACCTTTGGGTTATGAGCCCTAAGGCAAGGTCTTCTCACTGATCTCACCAGTCTTCGTAGTTTCTGTCTTTCTCATAAGTCGCTGATTCAAAGGGGACAACTGTCTCCACAGCAGACACTGGTCTATCTGCTTCCCGCGATTCCGTAACAGGGATCGACAGTAGATTGACAGTGAATCGGTTCGTCAACTCGCTTTTGACGGCTATCAACCAATATCAATGGAGGAATTAGAATGGGAGCTAAGAAATCGACAATGGAACATCGAGAGCTGATTGCCTGGCCCAACGGCTGCAATCAAGCCGAACCAGCCGAGAGCACCCGTCAGAGCAGTCTATTGCCAACCGCACTAAGACTAGCTGAAGACGGATATCCCGTATTTCCGTGCAAAACGAGAGGCAAAGTTCCTCTGACGCAGCACGGTCACAATGTCGCTACTACAGATAAGGGCAAGATTAGGGCCTGGTGGGCGAAATGGCCAGAGGCCAATATTGGAGTTCCCACGGGGATGAAAACCTTCCATGTGGTGGATATTGACCAAAAGGACGATATTGATGGGCAAAAATCGCTGGATGCGCTTGAAGCGGAGTTTGGAAGGCTCCCTCAGACAGTTGAGGTTGTCACAGGAAGCGGTGGTCGTCATTTCTACTTCAAATTCAACGAAAGTGTACTGGGGAGTTCGGTTTCCAAGCTAGGTCCAGGAATTGATACTCGGGGCGACGGCGGCTCAGGCGGCTCCCAACAACCCCTTCAAAGTCATTGGTACCAGGGCGTTTGTCGGCTCTGATTTGCTTGCAACGGGGAGTATCGCGGTAACTTACGACAACGTCGAGACCCATCCCTAGCAGTCCGGGGGTCTATCGCCGCGCTCGGGCAGGAAAGGGAGGCCAAGGGGGAGGAGCAGGAAATCCTGCGCATCGAGCCCGATTTCAATTTAAAGGAATGGGTGCCCCGCCTGTTTCCCTTCAAGCACGAGGAGGATTCGGAACGAATGATTGCCCTCCTCCGCAAAGCCGGGCTGCCGCCATAAGGTGCCCCCCCAACCCCAACTGTCACACACCCCGCGTCACACAAACCCGTGCAATGGTGGGGCGAGAGCGTGGGGTGTGGGTTCCGCACTGTTCAATGTCAGACATTGAATTTAGCGACTGACCTTACGTTGAATTTGTTCTCAAATGGGTGGTATTGAAGGTTCAATTCGCTTGCCAAGTTCCAATCGCTGACAATTGAGCAGGAGGGCGGGATGGTTAAGGCTGATATCATTCGATCCATTGAATTGAAACTCGGGCTGTCCCACGAAGAAGCCACCCTCCAGGTCGAGCAAATCCTCTCCCTCATCAAGAACGACCTCACCGCAGCGGAGCCCGTATTAATCAACGGCTTCGGGCAATGGAAGGTGCGGGAAAAGAATTCGAGGGTCGGGCGCAACCCGAAATCCTTGGAGAAATTTGAAGTCACTCCTCGTCGGGTAGTGACGTTCTATTCGTCCAACGTCTGGCAGGAAGAAATCTCCAAAAACTCCATCCCGAAGTAGGCGGGACTTCAAGGCCGGGCCGGGCGCTGATGTATGTTTCGGTCTGCTCAGAACGGCCGCGGAAAAACTGGCCGATACGGTGACGCCGTCGAGTAATTTCGAGCGCGATAGCTTCCGGCTAAAATTGGATCTTAAAAGAAGGTGCTAGATACTGAAGATCGACGGCTTCGAATCTGGGCAAAGCCCTCCGGAATTCTCCCTTCACTCTGCGGAGAC
>CBDUTA010000528.1:0-1857 GCA_965369785.1 uncultured bacterium | reverse complement strand
ATGCATGCTCTGAAGGAAAGGACCATCTGGTTGGATTGTGACGTCATTCAGGCCGACGGGGGAACCCGAACAGCCTCCATCACGGGGGCCTTCGTAGCCCTGGCACTCGCCTTGGCTAAACTTCAAGAAGATGGGAGCCTGGATCGGCCTGCTCTCTTAGACTATGTAGCGGCCATAAGTGTAGGGATTGTTGACGGGGAGCCCTGTCTGGATCTCGCCTACGAAGAAGATGTTGCAGCTGAAGTGGATATGAATGTGGTCATGACCGGGCAAGGTCTCTTTGTTGAAGTCCAGGGAACAGCTGAGGAAAAGCCTTTTTCGCAATCTCACCTGGACGCGCTTCTAGATCTGGCCAGAAGCGGCATCCAAAACCTGATTAAACAGCAGCGACTTGTTCTCAAAGAGCAACTCGGAAATTTGGCAGACCTGTTTCAAAGTGACTCCGACCAGTAAGTTGCGATTCCTCCTGGCCACCCAAAACAGGGGAAAGGCCCGGGAAATTAGCTCGGCCCTCTCACCTTTCAACATCGAATTCGAGTTTCTGCTGGGACGAGACGATCTCCCCGAAGCCCTTGAATCCGGTACGACTTTCTCCGAAAACGCGCGTCTCAAAGCTGAACACTATCACCAACTGACGGGGCTCCCCACACTGGCTGAAGACTCAGGACTCGTGGTGAATGCTCTGGGCGGAAAACCGGGAATACATTCCGCTCGCTTTGCTCCTACTGACGGGGACCGTATCGAAAAGCTCTTGCAAATGTTGAACTCCCGTCCCGGTCCTTCCTCAAGAAGTGCGCGTTTTGTATCGGCTATCTGTCTCCTTCTGCCTGAGGACTTAATCCAAGTGACGGGCGAAGTTCAGGGAGAGCTGACTCAGAAACCCAGAGGCACTCACGGGTTCGGTTACGACCCGATCTTCTACTACCCTCCGCTCGGAAAGACCTTCGCCCAGATGACGTTAGAAGAAAAAAATCAGATCTCTCACCGAGCTCGAGCCCTGGAGAAACTGAGACAAAGGATCGCTTCGGAGTCAGGAATCGGTAGTCGCTAGAACCCGTTCCAGGCCTTGGGCCGTGGTGGCAGGTTCCTGGCAGGCATAGTTCCGACAAACGTAGACCGTGGCTTGATCATCGATGGTGGTCTTCCCGTCCAACAGCGGGATCTTGCGGACCAGCTCTGAATCGGGCTCTTGCAGAAAGGCCAGCACCTTGCTGGGAAGAAATCTCTCCCGCACCGGCTGAAGCAGGGCTTCCCATTCAGCGGCCTTACCTACAACGGCAATTTCTTGAGCCGGACTCAAGAAAAACTCCAAAGCTTGCAGCCAATATCCAAAAGCTGCAGAAAACTGCGAGAGTCCTCCAGATACCTGCTGCAGCATGCTCTGGGCCAGGTCCCGATACTCCTTCTTCCCCAACAGAACGGACAAACGAAGGAGATTCAGGCAAGTAACGCCAGTGCCGGCGGGCGTTGCATTGTCCAGGTATTCCTTTTGCCGAATCAAGAGTGTCTCGTGATCGGAAGAGGTGAAGTAAAAGTCCTTCGCCTCCTCATCCTGAAAGAGCTCGAATTGGCGCTCCATGAGACCACAAGCGTGGTCCAACCAGCGCATGTCTCCGGTCACCTGGTAAGTCGCTAACCATCCCTCAATGACCAGGGCGTAGTCTTCCAGATATCCGTTGAGATGTGCCCTTCCCTGTCTCCAGCAGCGCAGTAACCGGCCCTCCACCATGATCGCTGAAGCCAAGAATTCCGCGTTCTTCACAGCGACCTCCACAAGCTTGGAATCGTTTAAAACAAACGCAGCCTCGGCAAAACTGGTGAGCATCATCCCATTCCAGGCCGTCAGCACCTTGTCAT
>CBDUTA010000527.1:0-1865 GCA_965369785.1 uncultured bacterium | reverse complement strand
CAATTCCAGGTACTTTTTCAAGTGGCCCGCCGATTCCTCCATCTGGCCCGTTCCCAACATTGAAATGCCCAGCTGGTAGTGTGCTTCTGCGTATTCAGGATCCGCCTCCAAGGCTTTGGTCAAAGCTTCGATGGCTTCCTCGGACTTACCGGAGTTAATGAAGGTGACGCCCATGTTGTAGTAGTTGACAGCGGCATCCCTGGGATCCCCGTAGGCACTCAGACTGACGGCCTTTTGATAGAGTTCTCGGGCCTTTTCCGTATTTCCTGTCGAGGCATAGAGCCCTCCCATGTTCTGATACAGGGTAGGGTCTTCGGGAGCCAGCTCAATCGCTTTTGAATAGGCCTCTATAGCTTGGTCATTCTGGTTCAGTTTGGAGTGGGCGTTCCCGACGTTGGCCCAAAGCGACGGTTGCTGGTCATCCAATTCCAGGGCGGCTTTGAAAACCGTCAGAGCCTGTTCATATTCTCCCTGGTTGAAAAACTGCAATCCCTGATCCATATTCAGCCTGACTTCGGCAGCGGATTTTTGACGTCTTTCCGCGTTCTCAGCGTCTGCCTTCATCTCCTCGAGCTGTTCATCAGTGAGTTCAAAGAGGAGTGGACCGCTACGCCCTCGCTGGAGAGTGAAATCAACCAGCCCCTGCTCTCCTCTCCGATCCGTGGAGGAGAGCACACCTTCGGCGAAAGCACTTTGGTAGCCCTCTTTTTCGGCGATGACACGGTAGCTTCCCTGTCGGGTTACTCCTCCGTGATAGTACTCACCTTTGGCGTCGCTCTCCACCTTGTACTTTCTTGCCACCTCCATGCCTTCAATCCTGATCTGAACGCCCTCGATCGGATTGCCTTCTGCGTCGGTGATTTTCCCTCTGATATTGCCGACCTGGGCATAAGCCTGAGCCATCAAAAAGGATGAAAAAAGAGTGAATAGAAAAAATTGTCTGGTGCTCCTCTTCATAATCGACCCCTAATTATGGTTGATCCCTAAATTATTGATGACCCCTAAATTATTGATGCATCTTGGCGACAGAAGTCTCGCAACTCGTCAATATTATCGGTGATGGTACATTTTGGCAAGCTTTCAATGAAGAGCTTCCCGTAACTTCGAGTTCGAAGACGGCTGTCCAGTACAGCCAGAATGCCGCGGTCCCGGCGAGACCGGATAAGCCTCCCCAGGCCTTGTTTCAGGGTAATGATGGCCTTGGGAACGCTATAGCGCAGAAAAGAGTTCACTCCCTCCTTTTCCAGCCAGTTGATGCGGGCTGCCACCAGGGGCTCCGTGGGAACCAGAAAAGGTAGCTTGTCAATAATCACAGCACGCAGGGCGTCACCCTGAACGTCTACACCCTGCCAGAAACTGGAGGTTGCGCAGAGCACGGCCTGGGGTGTGTTCCTGAAGCTTTCCAGCAGTTGATTTTTGGGCAGCTCTCCTTGCCGAAACAAGGGGAAGGGAATCTCTGCACGAAGAGCTTCATAAACACGATTCATCTGAGCAAAACTGGTGAAGAGTAGAAAGGCATGACCCCGGGTAATGCCAAGAATCTCCTGAATCTCATGGAGAGCACGAGGAAAATAGTGGTCGGAGCGCGGCTCGGGAAAGGACCCAGGGATATAGAGCATCGTTTGCTCTAGATAATTAAACTCGCTGCTGGTGATGACTTCCTTCGTTTCCGAGATGCCTAGTCTCTCCTTGAAGTATTCGAAGTTGTTGTGGGTGGTCAGGGTAGCCGACGTGAAGATGGTCGTATCGGCACGTGAAAAGAGCTTTTGCTGGAGAATCGGGGCAACTTCAATAGGGTTGACATGCAGGAAAACTCCGCGGGCCCTGTTCTCGAACCAGTAAACGTTTTCAGAGTTCTCCAGATC
>CBDUTA010000526.1:0-1867 GCA_965369785.1 uncultured bacterium | reverse complement strand
GATAGAATACCACCTGGAAAAACGGTTGAAGACGAAAAAAATGCTCAAGAAACTCTTGTAAGGATCGCCTAGGATGAAGACGTTTCAGGAGATTACTCACACTTTACTGGAGTACTGGATGCACTACGGATGTATCATTCAGCAGCCCTACGATGTCGAGGTGGGGGCCGGGACGATGCATCCGGAGACCTTTCTCCGGGTTTTGGGTTCGCAACCTTACAACGTCGCCTACGTTCAGCCTTCGCGTCGGCCTACGGATGGCCGGTATGGAGAAAATCCCAATCGGGTCTATCGTCACTATCAGCTCCAGGTGATCCTAAAGCCTTCTCCTGATGATGTTCAGGACCTCTATCTGGAGAGCTTGAGGAAGCTAGGAATACCTCTGGAGCAACACGATCTGCGCTTTGAAGAAGACAACTGGGAAGCCCCCACACTGGGGGCCTGGGGGGTTGGCTGGCAAGTTCTCCTGGATGGTATGGAAATCACTCAGTTCACCTATTTCCAGCAGGCGGGAGGGCTGGATCTCATGCCGATCTCTGCGGAGCTCACTTATGGCCTGGAGCGGATTGCCACCTTTCTGGCCGACAAGGCAAGCGTTTTTGATCTACCCTGGAACCGGGAAGTGACTTATGGTCAGGTCAAGCAACGCGAAGAATATGAGTTTTCGAAATACAGTTTTGAAGTTGCTGATACAGGAATGCTTTTTGAGCTTTTTGATCTTTACGAGAAGGAGAGTCTCCGCTGTTTGGAATCGGACTGTGTCCTTCCCGCTTATGATTACTGCTTGAAGTGTTCGCACACCTTTAACCTGTTAGACAGTCGTGGAGCGATTAGTGTGACTCAGCGAGTTGGAATCATCGGTCGTGTGCGTTCCCTGGCTCTGAAGATCGCCAAGCAGTATGTCCAAAAGCGAGAAGACAAAGAAGAACAAGTTTCTGTTTGAATTGGGTCTGGAGGAGATTCCGGCCGACATGATCTCCCCGGCTCTGGGGCAGATGTGTCAAAGCTTTGAAAAGCGGCTCGAAGAGGCCTGCATCGACTATGGATCGATCGAACCATTCGCCTCTCCTCGCCGCCTGGCTTTCCTGGTGGAGGACCTCCCTGATCACCAGCCTGAGCGAGAAGAAGTGATTTTGGGTCCTTCCCAGTCCGTTGCCTACGACGAACAGAAGAAACCCACGCGGGCCGCGGAAGGTTTTGCCGGCAAGGGGGGGGTGGCGGTCGCGGATCTGGAGTTGGTGGAAACCCCCAAAGGCAATTATGTAGGGTATCGGAAGATTATTCCGGGCAAATCGCTATCCGATGTCCTCCAGGAAGTTCTCCCCCAGGTCTTGAACTCGATCTCCTGGCCCAAGAACATGTACTGGCGGGAAAGCCGTTTTCGATTCATTCGGCCCCTTCGATGGTGTCTTGCCCTTTTGAATGACGAGGTTCTTCCCTTTGAGTTTGAGGGCCTTCAGGCAGGCAACACGACACGGGGACACCGGTTTTTAGGGGAGCCTGAAATCCAGGTGCTTCAAGTCGACGATTACCTGGACCAGTTGCGGAAAAATTATGTCTTGGCCGATATCGAGGAAAGAAGAGCCAAGATCGCCGCTGGAATAGAAGAGGTGATTCCGAAGGGTCTTCACATTTCTTCTGACCCTCATCTACTGGAAACCGTGGTTCACCTCAACGAGTATCCCACCCTGATCTGTGGGAGTTTTAGTGAAGAGTTTCTGAAGCTTCCCCAGGAAGTCCTGACCACCGTGATGCGCCACCATCAGAAGTATTTCTCTGTGGTCAATCAGGCAGAAGAGATTCAACCCTATTTCTTGACGGTGATGAACACCAGTGGGGACCCGGAGGGACGGATTCAAAAGGGGCA
>CBDUTA010000525.1:0-1874 GCA_965369785.1 uncultured bacterium | reverse complement strand
TGCGCTCGGCAATCATGCGCAAGAAAACATCGCGCCGGACCTCTTCCACGTAATTAATGCGCTTGATCTGAAAGTCGACGAGTTCAATACCCAGATCTGCCGTGCGAGCCCGAGCAGTTTCCAAAACGGCCTGGATGATCTCCTGGCGTCCCCTTTCAACGATCTCCAGGACGGCGGTCTCTTCTTCAGAATCCGTCAAGGTGGCATCCGGCACACGATTGGTGCTTCGAACCACCTCTACCAGATCGTGACGGGCAACGGCGTTGCGGGTTTCTCCATCCAGAATATCGTCGAGTCTGGACTTCGCCCCCAGTTCGTCGCGCAGACGTTCAAAAAACCTCAAGGGTTCACTGATTCTCCAACGGGCATAGGAATCCACCCAGATGAATCTCTTGTCCCGGGTAGGAACCTGGTTGGCATCACCGTCCCACTCCAGAAAGCGTTTGTCAAAATAGTTCGCCACTTGGAAGACAGGGATCTTGAAGTGCATGCCGGGTTCGTTGATCGCCTCCCCAATAGGCTCTCCGAACTGAGTAATGATCACCTGCTCGGTCTCACTCACCACGTAAGCAGAACTGTAAAGAACAAGGCCTAACACAACAAGAACCACTAAAATCGCCCCGGATTTAACGTCCATTACTCCCCCTCCCGTCTGCTAGCTCCAGTGAGACCCCGAAGAGTTTCCAAAGGAAGCAGTGGCATCACGCCCTGGGCATCTTTGTCGATGTAAAGCTTGCCGCCCATCTTGGGCAGCACCTTGGCCATGGTTTCCAGATACATGCGCCGGCGGGTGACCTGAGGAGCTAGGCGATAGGCAGCGTAAAGCGCCTTGAAGCGAGTGGCATCCCCTTCGGCACGATTGACCCGGTCCAGCGCGTAGCCCTGGGCCTGCAAAATGGTCTGCAGGGCTTCACCCTCAGCCCGTGGGATGACCCTGTTGTACTCACCCTTGGCTTCGTTGATCAACTGGTCCCGCTGCTGCTGGGCCTGGTTGACCTCATCCCAGGAAGGTTTCACAGGATCGGGCGGATTCACATCCTGTAAAACCACCTGATCTATGGTAATGCCCGTTTCGTATTGATTGCACAGTTCCTGCAATTGCACCTTCACGGTGCTTTCGATCTCCTGACGGCCCACGGTCAGGACTTCTGTGACCGTCCGATCCCCGACAACCCCTCGCATCACCGCCTCGGTCATGTCCCGAAAGGTGTCCTCCACGTTGCGCACTCTAAAAAGATACTGATAGGGATCCGAGACCCGGTATTGCACGATCCATTCCACCACCGCCACGTTCAGGTCGCCGGTCAACATCAGGGATTCCCCCAAAAAGTCCTGGGGAGAATAGATGGTGCGCCGACCCGCCGTTTGGGTGCGAAACCCAAACTCCTGTTTGAGTTGCCTTTGCACCGGAACTTTGACCACGGTGTCGATCAAGGGCAGCTTGAACTGCAACCCCGGAGGTCTGGGGGGGGCGTTATAGCGGCCGAAACGCATGATGATGCCCACCTCTTCAGGCTGAACCTGGTAAAAGCTGTCCAGGACCACCACCACCGCTAGAAGCACGGCTATGGCGATGAAGATGATTCTGGGAGAAATGTTGGGTAATTTAATGTTTGAGATGTCAATTACATCTTTATCCATAAGTGTTGATTCGCTCCTCGGCTAAGACTACCACAAAGTCTCAAAAACCCTAAAGGGCATAAGCCCGGATTATTCACAGGTTCTTGTCACGAAGCGGCAAAAGCACCGACCTGACAAGGCACGCAACGGGAGGTCCCCGCAAACGTACTCTCTGCAGTACGTTGAGGAGGCCGACCGAGCGGAACGAAGTCAGGACGGATGATTTGGTCGCTGCAGTAGAGAATTTATGAATA
>CBDUTA010000524.1:0-1878 GCA_965369785.1 uncultured bacterium | reverse complement strand
ATTTGCTGATTGGTTCCATGTTGCTCTCCCCTGAATTTGGCGTCGGTGGGTTGGCTACAACAGGAGGCACCTTGGGAAGAGGTGTCACCTTTCGTTTCGACGATTTTTTGCTGGTGATCATTGCGTTTTCCTGGCTGATCAAAAGTGCCATTTACAAG
Source organism: uncultured bacterium (assembly GCA_965369785.1). Classification (GTDB taxonomy): domain Bacteria; phylum Acidobacteriota; class UBA6911; order RPQK01; family JADFOI01; genus JADFOI01. The sequence continues at coordinate 1,720 of CBDUTA010000524.1, read as the reverse complement.
GAATTGGGAGTTTTCAAGAAAACTCCCCTCAACGGAGCAATGCTTTTTTACGTTTTCGCGTGTGTCCTCTCTACCCTGCTAGGGATAGCGGCCGGCCGGATCGAGTTGATGACTGGAAGCCTCTTTGTGCTCAAGTACATCCAGTATTTTGTCCTCTTCTTTCTGGTCATCAACAGCATTGAGGACCAGAAACAGGTGCGCCGATATTGGTTGGCGGTCCTGATAACGACTCTTATCGTGGGTGCCATCGGTCTTGCTCAGATCCCCGGTGGAGGGCGAGTCACGGCCCCCTTCGAAGGGAATAACCCCGAACCCAATACCTTCGCGGGTTACCTGGCTTTTGTGATCCTCATCTGTCTTGCCCTGGCTCTGACTTTATCCAATAACAGGAGGAGGATTTCCTATTTTCTCATAGCTGCTTTCCTCTTTATCCCCTTCCTGTTTACCCTCTCGCGAGCCTCCTATCTCGGTTTTATTCCAGGGCTGGCTGTGGTGTTACTCCTGAACCGCCAGCGGATCGTCAGCTACACTTTGCTGGCCTCGTTCCTGACCGTGCTGATTTTCCCCAATATCTTCCCTCAAGCCATTCGTGATCGGATCTCTTATACCTTCACTCAGGCGCCTACGGTTGGGCAGGTAACCGTATTGGGTCAGCGACTGGATACTTCAACCTCTGCTCGACTGAGAAGTTTCCAAGAGGCTATAGAGGCTTTTTACCAGGAACCGTTTTTGGGCTATGGGGTGACGGGTTGGGCCTTTATTGATGCCCAGTATTTTCGAACTTTAATCGAGACGGGACTGGTGGGTCTGATGGCTTTTCTCTTTCTACTCTATAGACTGGTTCGACTCGGGCTGGATCGCTATCGCTACTCGGGTAAAGACCCTTTCTCCAGAGGTCTGGCCATTGGATTTCTGGGGGGATTAGTCTGTCTCCTCTTCCATGCCATCGGGTCCAACACTTTCATTATTGTCCGTATTATGCAGCCTTTCTGGCTCATCACCGGCCTTGTTTTTATGCTGGGCCGTGAGGGTGAGAAAGAGTTACCCGAAGGTGAGGCTGAGCCCCTGGCCCAAGCTGTCTGAAGACTTTTTCCCAACATGTGTGGAATCAACGGTGTCTTTGGAGAACGTAACCTCACTTTGGTGGAGCGCATGAATGAGTGCCTCACCCATCGGGGGCCGGACGACGAAGGAGTCTACAGCAGTCCCGGAGCAACACTGGGTATGACCCGGCTTGCCATCATTGACCTTTCCACGGGCCATCAGCCGATCAGCAACGAGAAGGGTGATCTTTGGATTGTGTTCAATGGAGAAATCTATAATTACCTCAGCCTGAGAGAGGAACTTGAGGGACGAGGTCATCGCTTTTCGACCCGTACCGATACGGAAGTCATTCTTCATCTCTTTGAAGAAAAGGGGCCTGAGACGCCCAAATTCCTGAGGGGCGACTTCGCCTTTGCCATCTGGAACGAAAGAGAGCAGAAGGGCTTCTTGGCGCGAGATCATCTGGGTGTAAAACCCCTTTATTACACTCATGTCGGTGGTCAAGTGATTTTCTCATCAGAGCTCAAAGCGGTGCTTCAGGAAGAGAGGCTTTCCCTTCAACTCAATCCGGATGCCCTGGATCTCTACTGGACCTTTCTCTACATCCCCTGTCCCTGGACGATCTACAAGAACGTCTACAAACTTCCACCCGGTACTTACCTGGAATATGAAAAGG
>CBDUTA010000523.1:0-1885 GCA_965369785.1 uncultured bacterium | reverse complement strand
AGGAGGGGACCATGAGAGAGCTCGTTTCCCAGTATCTTTCCAAATCGATTTCTCGGCGGAAATTTGTCACCCGGCTCGCCAGTACAGGAGTTTCGTTGGCGGCAGCCCAGTCGGTGCTTCAGTCCCTGACTCCGCTCGTCCAGGGAGCCTCCCCGGAAACTTTGTCCGAAGGGGTGAAGATCTTTGAAGGCACGGGAGGGGAGGCCTTTGCTGAGCAACTGATGGCCTCGGGAGTCAAATATGTTTTTGGGAATTCCTCCAGTGGAGATGCTCCCTTTTATGACGCCCTTGTGGACCGGCCACAACTCAACTACGTTCTGACCCCTCACGAAGGCCCCGGAGCGGCCATGGCGGCTGGGTACGTCAAAGCCTCCGGGAAGCCCGCCCTGGTGATGGAGGCTGCCGTGGTGGGTCTGATGAACGCCATGGGACAGATGTACAACGCCTTCAAAGAACAGACCCCGCTGGTGTTTTACAGTTACCGCAATGACAAGAGCCGTTCTGCGGGCCGCGACGTCTTTGAGGAAGTGGCCTATCAGGAGGAAATTGTGGCTCCTCTGACCAAGTGGCACTGGTTGGCGCGGCGACCGGACATGATTCCGGAGACGATTCGACGTTCCTTCAAGGTGGCCTGGACCCCTCCCTACGGACCCACCTATGCCACCTGGCATGCGGACTACCTGGCTGAGAAGGTGCGTACGGAAGTGATCGTACAGAGCAAGGTGGATCCACGGATGCGGGTGAGACCCAATCCTACGGAAGTGGAGCGGGCCGCCAGGCTCCTGATTGAGGCCAGACAACCGCTGCTGATTGTGGGCGATGAACTCTACAAGGGCAAGGCAGTGGACAAAGCCGTCCGGCTGGCAGAGTTGCTGGGAATGCCGGTTTGCCAGGCCCGACAGGTTTTTGCCAACTTCCCCCATACCCATCCTCTGTGGGTGGGGGATCTCCCCTCACAGGGAGGGGGGATTGCCTCTCTGGCTTTTCCCAAGAACCCCGATGTTGTCATCAATGTGGGTAACAAACTCATCCACAGTACCCCAGCCCCGATGGTGGCGCGTCACATCAAGTTCATTGACATGCGAAACGACAGTGACAGCATCGGAAACGTCATGACCACCGAGGTTCCCCTGGTAGCAGACGCGGGCTACGGCTTGGAAGACCTGATCGCGGCGGTGGAAGATGTCATGACACCCACTCTCACAAAGAGGATGGCGGAGCGAGCTGAGAAAGTCCGACTGTTTACGGAAAGGGCTAAGAAGCTAAGGGCGCTGGTGAGCAAGAATCCCGACTGGGACAGCAGTCCCCTGATCTCCGATCGTGTGACTCATGAGATTTCTCAATTTGCCGATGAGGATGCCATCATCGTTCATGAAGCGGGTGCGATCGGACTGCACGGTTTTGACTTCAATCCACTGGGTGGGCGCGAACTGTTCTTCTATTATGGTGCCCACCTGGGCTCCGGAGTGGGAACGGCCGCTGGAGTCAAGCTGGCGCGACCCAAGCAGCAGGTGATCTGTGTGGTCGGGGACGGTGCCTTTGTTTTTGGGCCCACGGCACTCTGGAACATGGCTCGATTGGAGTTGCCTGTGACGGTGGTGGTTTATAACAACCATGCCTATGGTGGGGTGCATAATCGAGGAATTGCAGCTTCTGCGGGAAGCCGGATGGTTCAAACCGGCCACTTTGTTCAAGACTATCTGGGCAGCCCGGACATGAACATGGCTTCCATCGCCGATGGCTTCGGCGTGGCGGGGGAAGTAGTCCATTCACCGGCTGAGCTGAAGGAGGCCCTGGCGCGGGCCGGACGGGCGGCGCGGGAAGGCAAGCCCTATCTCATTGACGCTCAAGTCCAACGGACCGGAGTGGCCTGGGCAGAGAATCC
>CBDUTA010000522.1:0-1899 GCA_965369785.1 uncultured bacterium | reverse complement strand
ATTAAAAACCTCTGCAAAGAAGCATTGGTACCAGCATGCCATAGCCACTCTGTTTCCAATTCAGTGGGAAGAGCCGTTTGGTTTGGTCCCGATCGAATCCATGGCCTGCGGAACCCCCGTTTTGGCGATGAAGAGGGGCGCCCTGCCGGAAATTGTGGTAGACGGAGAAACCGGCTTTCTGGTAGATTCCCTGGATGGCATGGTCGCCTCGCTGGAGCAACTCGATACGATCGACCGGAGCGCTTGCCGCCGCCATATCCAACAAAACTTCTCCGTCGCCAGAATGGCTCAAAATTACATTGACGTTTATCGGCAAGTTGTCGAGGAACACCAATTCAAGCATCATCCTCTTGAGCCACCGTCAATTCCCGTTCCAGTAATGTAAGGAGCTTCCTGTCTCGCGCTAGACTCCCGCCCAAAACCAATGCCTAAAGACATTCCCGTCAGCAATGGCTCTCTCCTTCTCAATTTTGACTCCGACTACCGTCTGCGCGACATCTATTTCCCGTACATTGGCCAGGAAAATCATTCGAATGGGCATCCTTCCCTATTTGGAATTTGGGTGGACGGCCAATTCTCCTGGATAGGAGCCGGATGGGAGAAGAAACTTCGCTACCGGGAAAACAGCTCCGTCACTGACGTAACCCTCAAAAACGAGGGCCTGGGTGTGGAACTCCACTGCCACGACGCGGTGCATTTCGATCTGAACGTGTACCTGAAGGAAATCCATATCCTGAACCTCCACGAAAAAGACCGGGATGTGAGGCTTTTCTTTCATCACGATCTTCATCTTTACGGAAACGACATCGGCGACACCACCTATTTTGATCCGTGGACGCGCTCCATCGTCCACTATAAGGCCAACCGGTATTTCCTCATCAATTGTTGCGTCAATGGAAAATACGGAGTGGAGTTTTTCGCCTGCGGGCCCAAAGAGCTTCCTGGCAAGCAAGGGACTTGGAAGGACGCCGAGGACGGGGAGTTGAGCGGCAATCCGGTTGCCTGGGGTTCGGCCGATTCGACCATCGCCATCCGCCTGCGTTTACCTCCGGGCGGCCGATCGGTAGGCCACTACTGGATTGCGGCAGGCACAAAATACAAAGAAGTGGTTCAACTCAATCAGAGCGTAGAGGAAACTACCCCGGCGGAAATGATCATGAGGACCTCGGAGTACTGGGTCGCATGGGTCAAAAAAGAATCCAGGTCCTTCGCCGACCTGCCCCCAACCATCACCAACCTTTTCAACCGGAGTCTGCTTGTCCTGAGGACTCAGATCGACAACCAGGGAGCAATCATTGCGGCCAATGATTCGGACATCGTGCGATTCGGAAAGGATACCTACTCCTACATGTGGGGTCGAGACGGTGCCTTTGTTGCCGCCGCCATGGCCAAGTCGGGCTATGCCGAAGTGTGCAGGCGATTCTTCAACTTCTGTTCATCCGTCCTCTCGGACGAAGGCTATCTATTTCAGCACTACAATCCCGACGGCTCCCTGGCCAGCAATTGGCACCCATGGCTACAGGATGGCGAGGTCGTCCTGCCCATTCAGGAGGATTCAACCGCCCTGGTGCTATGGGCGCTCTGGGTGCACTTCGAATGTGCTAAGGACATCGAATTCATCAGACCTCTGTACACACCGCTCATTACCAGATCCGCAAATTTCCTGGTTACACATCGGGACGCCGAGACCTTGTTGCCTATCGCCTCCTACGACCTTTGGGAAGAGCGTTATGGAGTGCACACATTTACGGTCGCCGCGGTGATTGCGGGGCTGCAGGCGGCAGCGAACTTTGCTAAGACATTTGGGGACGACACTTTGGCTACGGACTATGAAACGGCAGCTATCGAGGTCAAGGAGGCTTTGACCAAATATCTGTACCATCCGAAATTGAAGCGTTA
>CBDUTA010000521.1:0-1914 GCA_965369785.1 uncultured bacterium | reverse complement strand
CCTTTGCTGGGCTTGCTCCAAAGCCCTTTCAGCCTCCGCTTCAGCCTCTTCTTCCTCTTTCACCCGCTCTTCGATAAAGTTCCGGGTCTGTTCCTCGACCCGTTCCAAGGTTCGGTGTCGAACGCGCTTGCGGCGCAAGGTTATGAAGGATTCATCTTTGACCAGGACATCGATACAGTTGAGAAAGAAGGTGATGTTGTCGAAGTTGAGGTTCTCCAGTCCGCCTGCTCGGATCTGAAAGAATTGCTCGGAAATAAAGTCCAGGTCGGCGATGACAAGAACGTCCAGAGGTTCAGGTGATGGAGGAGTTTCATCGCTTTCCTCTGCGCCGGAGTCCACGGAATCGCCCTCTTCTTCCGAGGAAGCGACCTCGGAGTCCGCGCCCTTGATCGGTCCTCTAATGTGAGCGGCCAAAGTGTAGTCCCGGGGATCGGGCCGGTGAGGGAGATTCGGATTGATCTGGGTTCCCAGGAAACTTCGCTGCACCATTTGAAAATAACTGGCTTGCCCGGAAACATACCCGGATTTCAGCAAAGGCTGAAATTCATTGTCGGTTCCAGCCGCCTGTTCCATTTGTCCGGGGTAGAGCAGGACCAGTTCCTGTAGCCCGGCGCTGCCTTGATGTTGCTCATTGAACGTTTCTTCGTTTTCATTTCCCCTGCCCACGAAGACCACTTCAGGCGGCAGCTGGGCCAGATTGGGATGAGGATTGTAGGTATCCCAAATGATACTGGCGGAGTTCCAACTGACCCCGATCTCGGCCATAAATCTCTGAATATCGCCCTTTTCCTTGGGAGGGGCGGCCTGCTGTTGCATGAACGGATTCATGTTGGCACCGCTTCTCTCTGAAGGCGCAAGGGCTATGTTGATCACGGGTAAGGGGTCGATCAGCAGGAGGGTGGGATTCCCTTCCTGAATGTAGGCGAGTAAACCATCCATTTCTTCCTGAGGCAAGGAGGAGGGGAGAGCCACAAGTAGACCATCAAGATCCTCAGGAATGGGGCCGGATGGGGAAACCTGGACGACCTCATATTGCTTCTTCAATTCCTCCACGATGGACCATCCCATGGCGCTCTGCATGGTCTGAAAATCGAATCCACCAAAGAGTTTGGCTTCTGTGCTGAGCACTCCAATCTTCTTACGATCTGTTTGGGCAACCACACGAATACTTCGAGTGATTTCATATTCTACGGACAATCCCCGGTCTACGAAGGGGATTACATGCTCCTGAGCACCCGAGGTAAAGGCGACTCCCAGGAAGACTTCCGAGTAGCCGGCTTGCGCGCTTCCCAGATTGGGGACCGACCTGGGGATAATGCCGAATTTTTCTCGGGCATCACGCGCTGCTTGAGTAAAGGGCTCGGTGTCTTCAATCAGCAGCTGGACTCTGGCTCCACCGAGGGAATCCACTTCATTGAGAGCTCCCAGCAAATTCTCGCGGGTCTGCACGAATTGTTCCGGTATGTCCGGACTGACATAGGCCTGGATAAATACAGGACGGTCCTCGGGCAGCTCTTGGAGCAACTTGCGCGTTGCATCGCTAAGCGAATGGAGCCGTTCGGCCGTGACGTCCAGCCGAATACTCGTTCTCCCCAAGACGGCATTAATGCTGATGACCGCAATGACGAGCGCCACTGCCCGCACAAGATGGTGTAGCCACATCGGATATCCATCGGCTTGACGGGGCCAGTGTCGTTTTTCCACCAGCAAAACATTGAAAGAGAGGGTCAAGGCGGTCAGGGAGATAAAATAGAGAAGACCTGAAAGACTCACAACCCCTTGAGCAAAATCATCGAAGGAATCGAGAACGCCCACAGAGCCCAGTAATTCACCCAAGGTTGGACTTAAGGCAGCAGCCGAGTCGCCGAAGGCAAAAAGAGAACAAAGAGCCGCTCCCAGGACGAATGCAATGGT
>CBDUTA010000520.1:0-1918 GCA_965369785.1 uncultured bacterium | reverse complement strand
ACCAACAACCTGAGCCGAAACGGAAAGTTCCAGAATGATTTCCGTGTCACTCGATGGGGCCGGTTTTTGAGAAGGACCTGGCTGGATGAGCTGCCCATGATTTACAACTGGCTCAAGAGAGATCTCAAGTGGCTGGGGGTCCGTCCTTTGAGTCCCCACTATTACAACCTCTACGATGAAAACTTGCGAAAAAAGAGAGCTCAACTCAAGCCTGGACTCATCCCTCCCTTTTACGCCGACATGCCCCAGTCCCTTGAAGAGATTTGCCAGTCCGAAGAGAGGTATATCGACTCCTATCTGCGCAGTCCGGTCAGGACCCAGTGGAGATATTTTTGGAAGGTTTTTTACAACATCGTGATTAAAGGAGCGCGAAGTTCTTGAGTTTTCAGGGGACAAGAGAAGGTGCATCGGAAACGGATTCGGCACCTGAGGTGCCTCCCACATTCCTGCGCACGAAACGACGAAGTCACGAAAGCACGAACAGGGTGCCTCTCACATTCCTGCGCACGAAAGTACGAACTCTATCCATACCCCAACAGAAGATTCTGAAATGAAAATCTGTCCGAACTGCAAGCTACCGAAGGGGAAAAAAAGCCACATCCGGGGCACCGGAGAGAAAAGGCTTTTCTTCTGGCTGCGGCTGCACCCTTACCGATGTAACGCCTGTGAGCGAAGATTCTACCGCTTCCGCCTCCAGAATGGCGGCACGGGACCGGTGAAACCTCCCAAGCCCCTGACTCCCAGGGACCACGCCGAGTTTGAAAAACTCATCGGCGAGATGCGAGCCTTTGAAGAGAAGCTGATGGATTCTCATTCAGAAACATCACCAGACAACACCGAAGATCATACGATCCGTTTCACTGGAACTAAAAATTGACCAACCGTACGCTTATCCTCTCGCGTGTCCTTTATGCCCTTTTTGCCGGCATACTGGTGTGGGCTTGTTACCATTTCGGGGCCACCCAAACCCCTGTTCAGTACCGTCTTTTCCTTATTCTCCTGAGTGCGGCCCTGATTGGAGTTGTGGGCCTGCCCCTGGGAAGCCTGCAGAATCTTCGGTTTTTTCCCTTTTTCGTCTTTGGCCTGTTTCTGCTGACCCAGACCGCTGTGCGGGGGCCCCTGACGGGATCGGGGTATCTGGTCGCCTCTCTGGGTTGGCTGGCCCTGTTCCTGACCCTGCTCCTGATGGAGGCTGGTGTTTCCTCTCTTTGGCTGGTCTCCCTGTTGATCGCGGTGGGAGGACTCGAGGCCCTCTACGGCCTGGCTCAATCTCTGGGAGGGTTCGACTACATCGGCGATTATTTTCGAGGAAGCGGCAGGCTGGCCACCGGGACACTCATTAACCGAAATCACTTTGCAGGACTTCTCAACATGACCATTCCGCTGGCAGTGGGTGGGCTTTTTGCCGGCTTCGCCAGGAGAAGGGGGCTGTCCTCTCGCTGGGACCTTTATGGCTGGGTCTGGCTGATCTTACTGGGCTGTTCCGTGATGGGACTAGCCGTGGTTCTGTCTTTGTCCAAGGGAGGCAGTTTCACGCTGGTCTTGACCCTTCTTTTCATCGGAGCGATGTTGTTTCTCAGTGAACGGAAGCGTCGTGGGATAAACTTACCCGCAGCCAGCGCCTGGCTGCTGATCTTCGCCATTGTGACTGTGGCCATCCCGGCAGGCTTGGACCCGCTCCTTTCTCGATTCGAAAAAGTAGAAGCCAGCTGGGACAGACGAGCCACCGTCTACGCCGACACTTTGCAGCTCATCGATGACCATCCCCTGGGTGGTGTGGGTCCCGGGATGTACCGGTGGAGGTTTCGCCCCTATCAGAGCATTCCCGCTCCTGCCCGCTATTCCAACGCCCATAACGATTATCTGCAGAGCGCCGCCGAATGGGGCATCCCACTGGCCCTGCTGTTTTGGGGTTTTG
>CBDUTA010000519.1:0-1918 GCA_965369785.1 uncultured bacterium | reverse complement strand
ATGACTTTTCTTTCCAGCTCCTCATAGCTCAGATCGCGAAGGCTTTCTTTCTCGATTTCAGTCTGTCTGGCTAGTGACCGCTGGGCTTCCCGTCGCACCTCATAGGATTGCCTGGCCTCATCCCCATTGCTCACTCCGGCACCCTTGCATGCGCTATCGAGCTTCTGTTTTTCCTCTTCGACCTTTTTTGCAAGATCAGAAGAACTGGACCCGGCGGTCACCTCCATTTGTAAAGACCCGGGAATGGTCACACGGACCCGATCAGAAACGGACAGCCTGCGCTCCTCTTCTTTGGAGAGAGAGCTTGGCTGGCCATCAATCTGAAAATCGAGATCGGCCAACCCTCGCAACAGAACATTCGGGGCACCTGTCTCTAACTTCGCCTGAGCTGTAATGAGCAAGCGTTCAGCCTTCTGAATGGTTTTTAAAGTATCTTCGTCTACACGGTTCTTTGCCAACAATTCATTGGCCAGGGCTGCCTCCTTCCGGGCACGATCTATGCGGTCCTTACGTTCCCTCAGTTGCTCCAGGTGCAGCTTATTATTGAAGTAGTCAAAGTCCGCACGGCATAGATTAAGAAGGGATTCGGCCTCTTTGCGCCCTGCCTCGGTTTGGGTCGCATCTGATTGGGCCTTCTCCAGATCGTTCTCCGCCTTCTTAACCGATGCGGTTGATGAGGTACTGGATTCGTCGAGTTTCGCGTGTGCCTTTGTGGCTTGAGAGACCGCCTCGATAAGATCCTGGCGTACTTCCTTGTCGCGTTTCACGGCTGCTTGCGATTTTTGTGCCGACTCTAACTTCAGGCGGGCTGTTTCCAGAGCTGTTTCCAAACCCTTGATTGCATCCAGAGACTTGGTGTATTCAAAGACATCCCCCTGAAGAGCCCGCTCTTGTTGCTTGAGACGTTCCAGTTCCCTGCCAAGATCGGCGGCCCGAACAATATCCTTTTCCAGGTCCTGGATCTGCTGTTCCAGTAAATCCACTTCAGTCTCTGATTCCTGCTGAGCTTTTTGGGCCTCCTGCAATTCCTTTTTTTCGCTTCCCCGTTCCGTGAAATAACGCCCATACTCCTTGCGAACCTTATCGAATAGACTTTCCTCTCGGGAATCTACCCGCTGACCACCAGCAGCAATATCAAGGGCAGCCGACAAGGAGGTCTGTTTGGATAAATCGGCCTGCTGAACCGCTTCACCTTGCTGGATACTGAGTGCTTTCCACAGATCAATATCAATGGTTTCGCGCAAGATGTCCTCGGCACGTTCATGAGCTTCACGCCCGGTATGGTTTTCCGCTTGGGGATTTGTGATGGTCAGAGTCGTCTCCGGTTTCCTGTAAAACCTCTTGAAATAGGTAAAGACGTAGGGACCGCTTTGCGCCTCCAGTTCAATCTCCGGACCTACGTCTCGCGCTACAGGCCTGATGGCTTTGACCTCACTGTGCTTGCTCGAGTCGAGATATTCAAAAAGAAGCCTGATGGCTTCGCTGAGGCTGGTTTTTCCGGCTTCATTCGGTCCTTCTACGATGGTTATTCCTTGGGGGCCGAATCGCACCTCGGACTCATCAATTCCCCGGTAATTGGCCAGACGGAGGCGGAGAAGTCTCACTGTTCCCTCCCTGCAAGCCTGACCAGCAGAGCAAGTGCATCACGTGAAGCGATCGAATCGGGACCTGATTCCTCAACCTGAGACCGCAACCGTTGCACGGTACGACTGGCAAAGCCTGAAAAACCAAGATCCCTGAAATCGGCGTCCTCCGGAATGACGACCAGATTGTTCACACGCGTTTCAACCGCGCCCAGAATCTCCTGAACATGGGAAAGAAGCTCTTCCAGCTCGCCATGGAACGATAGCGAGAGTGCGCCGACAAGACGCAATTTGACAACGGTTCGTTCCTTATCTTCTAGCTTCTCGAGCCAGCC
>CBDUTA010000518.1:0-1920 GCA_965369785.1 uncultured bacterium | reverse complement strand
GGGAGATCTTGAGCTTTCAGGACTTTGGCCTGCCCTCCACGGCACATCTGGAAACGATTGCCCCCATCGCCCGCTCCATGGTGCACTATCTGTCTGAGTCACACCCTGATTTCATCATTATAGAAATGGGTGATGGAGTGCTGGGCGGTTATCAAGTTTCCTCCCTCTTTGAGGATGAGAAGTTCATGGACTCCTGCATGTCGATGATCCTGTGCGCCAATGACTTAATGGGTGTGTGGGGCGCGATGCAGTGGCTCTCCCAGCAGGGTGAGAGAAAATATCCGGTTCTTATCTCAGGACGGGTCACCGACAGCGCCGAAGGCATCCGTTACATTGAAGAAAACTGGAACCTGCCGGCAGGCAATGCCCAGGAGAGCACAGGAACCATCGGCACCTTCATTTTAGAATCTCTGATGCCATGGCTCAAATCGGAATAGCCGGCGGTTCGGGCTATGGAGGGATTGAGCTGGTTCACATTCTCCGGCGTCATCCTCAGGTTGAGATCGCCTGGATCTCCTCCCAACAACATGCCGGCAAGAAAGTTGAAGAAGTCTATCCCCACTTGCGAGGGTTGCTGGACCTTCGTTTTTCGCCCATCGAGGAACTGCCCGCATCAGGGTTAGATGTCCTTTTTCTAGGTTTACCCCACGGTGAGGCGATGAAAATCGTCCCTTCTCTGGACCAGGATCTGATCATCATCGATTTGAGCGGTGATTTTAGGATCGCCGATTCCAAGACCTTCGAGGAATTTTACCATTTACCGCCTCCTGACCCCCAGGAGCAGAAATCGTTCGTTTACGGACTCACGGAATTGAAGCGGGAAGAGATTCGCTCGGCACGGCGCGTCGCTAATCCGGGCTGCTTTGCCAGTGCCACACTGCTGGCCCTTTATCCACTTTTTCAGGAGAACTGGATCAAAGGACCCGTCTTTGTCGATTCCAAAACGGGTTCCTCGGGAGCGGGAAACTCTCCGGGCCCCACCACCCATCATCCCTGGCGTAGCCATAGCCTTTTTCCCTACAAGCCCTTTGCACACCAGCATCTACCGGAGATCACACAGCTTCTGAGCAAACCCGACACTCCAGTGATCTTTCAGACCTATTCGGCCCCCTTCGTGCGGGGCATTTTTGCCAGCCACTATATGGAGTTGGGCAAGTCGGTAACGGACCAGGAAGTTGCCGACCTGTATCAATCTTACTACGGCTCTGACTTTTTCATTCGCTGGTTCCCCGGATGTCCCAATGTGAACTTCGTTCGTCACTCCAATTTCGTGGATATCGGCGCAGCAACTCAAAACGGCTATCTGATCGTCTGGTCGACCTTGGACAACCTCCAAAAAGGTGCCGCCGGTCAGGCCGTTCAAAACATGAATTTAATGTGTGGCTTTGCGGAGGAGACGGGGTTGGACACGGCACCCGTCCACCCGTAGCCGGAGCGTGCTGTCGTGCAGTCGTGCTTTCGTGCGTTCGTGCAGTCGAGGAAAGGCAATAGGGGAGGAACAGTGAAGATAACAGATGATTTAAAACAGGATGAAGATCGTTATCAGTTACAAACCTACGGCAAGTTTCCTTTTTTCATCGATAAAGGTGCAGGATGCTACGTCTATGATGAGGAGGGAAACAAGTATCTTGATTTTTATGGCGCCCATGCCGTGGCCTCTACAGGTCATTGCCATCCCCAGGTTGTCAAAGCCATTCAAAAACAGGCTTCCGAGCTGATCTTCTACTCCAATGTCAGCTACAATTCAGCCCGAGCCCGGGCGGTAAAAAAGCTCCTCGAGATGGCCGGTGAGCCCTACTACCAGGCTTTCCTGGCCAACTCCGGAAGCGAAGCCAATGAAAACGCCCTCAAGCTGGTGCGAGCTGTCACCGGGCGCAAGGAAGTCATCTCCATCTCCGGCTCTTTTCACGGCCGATCCTA
>CBDUTA010000517.1:0-1923 GCA_965369785.1 uncultured bacterium | reverse complement strand
CAGGGCCAAAATCATCCGATAATCTCGCTTGAACTCTTCCAGTGTCTTTTCCGATCCACCCAGCTCTTGCTCAGTCTGTTGGATTCGGGATTGGATGAACTGTACCGCCTCTCTGATCTGACCATTTCTCTCGGCAATGTTGTAATCGACAAAGACGGCAGCCGTATAGTTGGTGATATCCACGGCCAGTTGTTCAGAAGAGGCATGAGCCAGGATACCCACAGCATCGCTTTCTCCCTTCCTTTCAGCCTCGATCTCCATGCTGTCAAGCAACTCCACCAGATCGCGATCGCTCCGAACCCTTTCGTAGAAAGCGTCGTAGTCCACCTCCCCTCCACTACCCGCCACGGCGTTGAAAACTTGGAAGTCAGGGTATTTCCGGGCAAGACGCAGGGCCACACGTCCTTTGATCCTCTGGCTGGTAATGACCTGTGATTGGGTGGCAATATTGTCTCCCTGGTACCAGTAGAGGGCCTCGACCAGCAGCGACTGCATATTGGCTGCTACACGAGTGATCTTCACCAGCGATTCAGCTTCGTAAATGGGAGGTGGGTTTTGACTTAACAGATAGGTCAGCGTTCCCACCAGGAGCGGCGCCAAAAGGATGATCCACTTGCGGCGGCGTATGACCCGAAAGATGTCTCGAAGGTTGAATTCGAACTCGGCCATCGTTCTCTTGAGTCTACCTTAGTCCGAAAAGAAACACGGTGTCTCGAAGCAGTCCCAGAAGCGGCGTAATGGCCGCTACGACATCCTGAAACTTGGCAAACTTACGTCGTGGGATAAAGATCACATCGTTATTTTGCAAGGCGGCGTTCTGGACGAAGTCCGCCTCCTCGATCAAGCTCTTGAGATCCAACTCCAGCACCTCAGGCTGATTGGGATCCCCCCGGGCGATATAGACTTTGGAGCGCGAAGCTTCAAGGGTGAAGCTTCCACTTCTCGAGATCACTTCCACCAGCGAAAGGTTCTCCTGGCTGGTCACGACGCCCGGAGCATTGACTTCACCAAACACATAGTAAGTGTTGGCCCCGATTTCCTTGCTGGGAACCCACACGATGTCGCCAGGGTTAACCACTAGATTCTGGTTTTCATCTCCTTGAAAAATCACCTCTGACAAATTGAGGAAAATCACCTCCCCATTAGCACGATTGATTTGTACCCGGGTCATGTTGGCCTCTCCGGTGAATCCCCCATGCTTAATAATAAATTCCAAAACCGTTTCACGGCCCTTCAGGGAATACATTCCAGGCCCTTCTCGACCGATTTCTCTCCCCCCTACTTCACCCAGCAAATAGGCCCGACTGGCATTGTATTCCTCGATGACGACTTGAACGACTGTCTGGCGAAAGTACTTCAACGATTCCTTTTGAATGAGGCGCTTTAAATCGGTTGAAGACAACCCCTGTACGTTGATATTTTGGTCAATCCCGAGAGGTACAAAAATCGTTCCGTCCTCGGCCACCCGGACCGTCGTTTCTTCGACATTTAGTCCATTCCAGATGGTGATATTGAGCAGATCATTGCGTCCAATTCTATGCTCCGGGACCCCATCAACCATCGTAAAGGCTCCGCCCTGCGATCGAGTTTGCTGTGCTACCTGGGAAGCCGTTTCGAAGTGAAGAGCCTGCACACCCACCGAAGACCAGAAAAGAGATATCAGGATTGAGAAAGAAAGCGTTCTCGCCACACGATCTAGTGTCATAGCTTTATCTCCAGAGTGGAATCTGTGTCCAGAAACGGGCAAGGAAAATGTTTAGTGTACACACCACCCCTTCTGCTTGAATCATATCCTAAATAACCGACATCGAAGGGCGGGCCCGCAGGCTAAAGAGACTGTCTCAAGAGTCGGCTAACCCAGGTTTCTTATGTAGGGGCGCACTGACGTGCGCCCTATAAGCCGTCGATAAAGCACGGTTTGGG
>CBDUTA010000516.1:0-1923 GCA_965369785.1 uncultured bacterium | reverse complement strand
GCCACCGTGTTTTTAGGCGAGAGGAGATTCTTCTTCAGGAGTGCCTGAAGGAGGATTCCTCCCATCTTACCTAGACCCAGAAAAGCCACTTTTTCCTTACTCATAGCTCGCTTCATGAGAAATCCATGATGGACGAGAGAAGGGGTTGGAGTCAAATGAGGGAGTCAGGCTCAGCGCTCTCGGTAGGATTCGGCATAAATGCGCCTGAGGGGCGCTAAACAGTACTCTTCGATTAAATCTCGAAGAACATCTTGGCGGCCCAGAAGGAGATCCTCGTGAAGGGGATTGACCCGGAAGGAAAGCCGGATGATGTCGGCCTTGTCTTTTCGCATGTCCAGAGTCACCGACTGGCCCATGAGCGGCTTAAAAGAAAGAAGATCCTGGTAGGTGAAGTGATCAAAATCAGCCACAGTCCAGGGTTTTTCATCGCGGCTGCGCCAGTAATGAGATTTCAGGCTATTCACAAAGGCCTCATAATCAAAGCCATCCGACTTGTTGTTCACACTCGATTCCACCATGAACTGTCCATCGGCCCGGCTGACCCCCAGACCGTAAGTGACATCGAGTTCCTTTTCGCGGAAAAACTTGATGCGGTGATTGCCCGTTTCATGAAAGTGCTTGAGTTCCGGTCCGATCCCCAGGTCGCGGCTATCCTCCTCGGTGACATAATTTTGTTTCACGCGCTCGTACCAGTACTCGACAATCTGATGGGTAATCCGCTCGAACTGCTTGAGTTTCTCCTCTTGACTCATCATCGGAAGGTTCCTTATTCTCCAGAATTGTTGTATAAAAGTAAACCAGTAATGGACTGACTTCTCTGGTCCTGCTCACGCTTCTTTTCAAAAACGGAAATGGAGGAATCCAATGATCACAAGAATTCAAGAACGCCTTGTTCCCCTGGCCCTGCTGACCGTATTGGCGACAGGGACTACTTTGAGCGGCCAACAACAGCCCCTTCCCGCCTCAGAAGAGACTGCGCGTGCCCGACTGAATTCATCCCCTCGCCATGGCGAATGGGTCAAGGTCCAATCAGGCGGGGATACCATCAATGCCTGGGTGGTCTATCCGGAACGAAGTGATTCGGCACCCGTTGTCCTGGTCATTCACGAGATCTACGGCCTGACCGATTGGATTCGCTCCGTGGCCGATCAACTGGCGGCAGAAGGATACATTGCCATCGCCCCGGATATCTTAACAGGCAAAGGACCCGCCGGGGGCGGGACGGAGTCAGTGGACCGGGATGGTGCCGTGGCTCTGGTTCGGGCACTGGATAGGAGCGAGGTGTTCGTGCGGTTGAACGCCACGGCTCAATATGCCAATTCCCTGCCCTCGGCCCAGGACACCTTGGCGGTCATTGGCTTTTGCTGGGGCGGAAGCACCAGCTTTGCCTATGCTGCGGCACAAGCGAATCTGTCGGCCGCCGTGGTTTATTACGGAAGCTCACCCTCGGCTGAGGCCCTGGCCCGCATCCAGGCCCCGGTGCTGGCTCTTTATGGCGGAGACGACGCCCGGGTCAATAAGACCATTCCCGCCGCGGAGAAGGAAATGAAACGGTTGGGAAAGAGTTACCAGCCAAAGATATACGATGGGGCCGGCCATGGTTTTTTACGGGCCCAGGAAGGGCGTGACGGAGCCAACATGCGGGCCAGTGAGCAGGCCTGGCCCGAGATGATAGGTTTCTTGAGGAAGGAGTTGGGGAGGTAAAGCGGCGGAGGAGGTTGGTTCCGTTCGGATGTGCCGCCTAAACTAAATAAGCCGCGGTCCTGCCACATGGCCCGTGGGCTAAAGAGGGTGTCGGAAAAGTCGCTGACTCACGTTTTTTGTGTAGGGGCGGACTTACGTGCGCCCAAAAAACCGTGGATAAAGCAGGGGTTTTTGGCGCCCCACACTGCGCCCCAACAACAAACAAAACACCCAAAAAGG
>CBDUTA010000515.1:0-1948 GCA_965369785.1 uncultured bacterium | reverse complement strand
TTCGCCAACTCTCTTCCAAGACACAGCAGGGATCGGTCCTCTGTTTCGTGGGTCCACCGGGAGTGGGAAAGAGTTCCCTGGGACGTTCCATCGCCCGAGCCACAGGACGCAAGTTTGTAAGGCTATCTCTGGGCGGAGTGCGGGATGAAGCGGAAATTCGCGGCCATCGCCGGACCTATATTGGGGCACTGCCGGGTCAGATCATCCAGATGATGAAAAAAGCGGGCACCAAGAACCCGGTGTTTCTGATGGACGAAGTGGACAAGATGGGCATGGATTTCCGTGGCGACCCCTCTGCGGCTCTGATGGAAGTGCTGGATCCGGAACACAACACGACATTTGTTGACCACTACTTGGACACCGAATTTGACCTGTCCAACGTGATGTTCGTATGCACGGCTAACGTGCTTGATCCCATTCCACGGCCCCTGCAGGACCGCATGGAAATTATCCGTATCTCGGGCTACACAGAAGGGGAGAAATTGAGCATTGCCAAACAGTATCTGGCACCCAAGCAGGTGACAAAGCAAGGCTTGAAGCCTAGTCACATCGAGTTCACCGAGAAGGGTATTCTGGAAGTAATCAGCAGCTATACACGTGAGTCGGGAGTTCGCAATCTGGAACGGGAGATTTCTAATATTTGCCGAAAGGTGGCCCGCAAGGTGGTGGTTGCGAAAGGGGACAAAAAGGATTTCAAGAAGGTCGTCGTCACTGAAAAAGAGGTGCGGGAACGGCTGGGCATTCAAAAGTTCCGTCAGTCGTTGGTGGCCGAGGCCAGTGAGGTGGGTTTAGCCACCGGGTTGGCCTGGACTGAGGTCGGCGGAGAAATCATGCTGACTGAAGCGACCACCATGGAAGGGAAGGGCGACCTGACGCTCACCGGTAAACTGGGTGATGTGATGCAAGAATCTGCAAAAGCGGCATTGTCTTTTGTCCGCTCCCGCAGTGAAGAATTTGATTTGGGCACGGATTTCCACAAGTTACTGGACTTGCATGTCCATATTCCCGAGGGTGCTATTCCCAAAGATGGCCCTTCTGCGGGTATTACCCTCGCCACCACGATTATTTCGGCCCTGGCCGGTATTCCTGTGCGTCGTGACGTGGCCATGACCGGTGAGATCACGCTGCGGGGAAAGGTCTTGCCCATTGGCGGCCTCAAGGAGAAAGTGCTGGCCGCTCACCGTGGGGGCATCAAAAATGTAATTTTGCCTAAAGATAATGAAAAAGATCTCAAAGATATTCCCAGTTCTGTTCTAAAAGATGTTAAGATGATACTTGTCGAGACGATGGATGAGGTTTTGGACATCGCATTAGAGGAACCCATCCGCAAGAAGGATCGAGAAGAATTCATGAAGGCACAGCGACCTCCTCAGATCAAAGGGGGAGATCGTCCCGGAGTCCACTGAACTGCTGATCTCTGACCACTGGAAATTTGCCGATTAAAGACATAAATTCCAGTAACGCATAGTATATTAATTGTTAAATCAGCCTTCGGTTTCGAATCGTGATTCTGCTTTATTAGCGGTCAACTGTTAGCCGTCAGTGGTTGTTCACTTTCTCAAAAGCGCTACTCAAAAGGGTGAATATCCCAAGCTGAAGCTTCCCAACATAGCGTTTTCAGGAAGATCGAATGTTGGGAAATCCAGCTTAATCAATAGTTTGGTTGGTAAAAAGGGTCTGGCCCGGACCAGTTCTAGCCCGGGGCGAACCCAGGTCATTAACTTTTTCAGTGTTGAGAATAGATGGATCTTCGTGGATCTACCCGGTTATGGATATGCTAAGGCCCCGAAAAGTGTTCGGGTCCGTTGGGGACAGATGGTCGAGGAATTTCTCAGAGAGGACGAGAACCTGAAGCTTACAGTCATGATGGTGGATGCCCGGCGAGAGCCAACTGACTTGGATCTAGTGATGCAAGAGTGGTTGGAGCAATTCGACATTTCCTACCAGG
>CBDUTA010000514.1:0-1949 GCA_965369785.1 uncultured bacterium | reverse complement strand
TCCAGCATCGATTGGTCCAGGGCCGAGGTATTGGCCTCGGCGGCCGTCAGCTACCCCGATGAATTGCTGGAACTGATCGCTGTGAAGACCTGGCAAAAGTACATCTACGGCAAGACGATTCACGTGACCGACCCTCTGGGAACTGATTTTACCTTTAGCCTGGATAACACCAATCGTGAGCGCTTCATGGAGACTCGAGGGATGGCCACTTATGGTGAGCATTCCCTGGATCGGCCCATTGCTCATGAAGTCCATCCGGACACCGAGCCCTATCTCACTGCCGAACCCGATGCGCGAGGGATTATGGTCACCCGGCAAGCGGGCTTGATTCCCACCATCCGGTTGTATGTGGAAGGTGGGCAGGTGGTCCGCGTTGAAGGAGGTGGAGCGGCAGGTGAGAATATCAAAACGGCTCTGGAGCGTTTCAAGAACATTCAATTTCCCGGCTACTATCCTGGGCCCGGTATCGGATGGATGGAAGAGATTGCCCTGGGAACCAATCCCAAGGTAGGTCCCGCCGGCCCCATACGAAGACGCTCGGGAATGCTTCATATGGCCTTTGGGACCGATCGTTACAACCGGGTCTCCGATGACATTCCCACCCTTCCGTCCAACCACCGGGACATGAACTTCTTTTACTACGTCACCTTCGAGGTGGATGGCGTGAAACTGGTGGATCGAGGGCATCTGACGGTGCTGGATGATCCGGAAGTCCGAAGAGTTGCGGCCAAGTATGGCGATCCGGACGAATTGTTACGGGAAGACTGGATTCCTGAATTCGACGAACAGTCGGGTCAGATCCTTTACCCTCCCTACGAAAACGACTAGGAAAGAGTGAAGCCCGGAGGATGCATAGTCTGGGCTGGAACGAGCAAGGTACAACATGGCAAGAATTTGGGATGCCTTTCTGACGGAAAGGGATAAAAAGGTTTTCGGAGCCGCCGGATATGGACGCGAGGCTGAGCTCAAGGGGAGGCCTGCCCTCCTCGTTATCGACGTCAACTTTGGCTTCGTTGGCGACTGCCCGGAAGAGATCCTGGATTCGATCCTGAAGTTTCCCAATAGCTGCGGTGCAGACGGTTGGCAGGCCATGGAGCGGCTTGTCCCGGTGCTTGAGAAGGCGCGGGGAAAGTGTCTGCCCGTTCTTTACACCACAGGCGATCAAGAGCATCCGTTTCTGGATCGACACTCCTGGGGCGCGAAGAACAAGCGAGTGGACCAGTGGCGGGAAACTTCGGAAGAGACCAAACTTCAAGCCAATGATATTCCCGACTTGATCGCCCCCCAACCGGGGGAAGTATGCATCACCAAGAAAAAACCCAGTGCCTTTTTCGGCACACCTCTTTCTCAGTACCTGATCACGCTCGGCGTTGATCAGCTGCTCTGTTGCGGCACCACAACCAGCGGCTGTGTTCGTGGCACCGTGATTGATGCCTTCTCCTACGGATATCGCGTTGCCGTTATCGAAGACTGTACCTTCGATCGAGGTCAGGCTTCTCATGCCATCAACCTCTTTGATATGGACCAGAAGTATTGCAACGTGATGTCCTCCCAACGGATCATCGAGTACATCGAGGGTTTATCCGCAGACCTTTTCCCGGACTGGTCTGAGGCTGTAGTCTCCTGTGTCGTGTAGGAAACAAATGCCAACACGGGTTTTATCTCAAGAGGAAGCGAGGCACGATGCCTGAGAAGAAGTACGACGTGGCGATTGTGGGTGCCGGTTTTTCAGGCCCCATTCTGGCTGCTAAAATTGCTGAAAAAGGAGTCAATCCAGGAAACGGTGAGCGACTGAAGGTCGCGCTGATTGAGGCCGGACCTTACTTTAAGGGAGCCCCTCGGCCCGGCTATGGCTCTTCTTTACGGCGTCAGATGTTCACCAATCTGGAGGATGGTTACGATGGGACCTACCTCTGGAACAATGACCGGAGTCTGGCCAAAATCGTGGG
>CBDUTA010000513.1:0-1952 GCA_965369785.1 uncultured bacterium | reverse complement strand
ATGGGCCCATAGGCTGGGCGGTCCGGGTCTGCATTTTGTTCCTCGTAGTCATCGCTCATCCTGTAAACGCGCGACGGCTGTGGCTCGACCATCACACCATAACGCTCCAGCACTTCCAGGTTCTGGTCGGTGGGGGAGCGGGCATGGGTAATGATATGGCGCGCGTCCTGGCGGGGAAATTCCTGGTGGGCTTCTTCTAAACCTTCGACGGCCAGATCATACGATTCTCCACCCCCCACGTGGATGTACAGCTGCCAGCCGGCTCGATGGACCGCCTTGATGACCCTTTTCACATTCTCCCGGGGAACCTGATAAGTGGGGCTGGAATCGTAAACGACAATTTTAAATTGCCCGAAATGGAGCGTCTCGTTTCCAAATCCGGGATCAAAAAGCAGGTTGTCGAGCCACTCCAGGATCTGATCGGTCGGCTGAATGGGAATGGGCAGGCGCATGATGGAGTTGACTCGAACCGTTAAATCGCCTCGAGCGCTCAATCGCTGATAGGCCTGAACCCAGGTCTGGTTGTCGCTTAAACCCGACACGTTGGTATTGGGATCTCCGATGGTGGTAATTCCAAAAGCGACCACCGTCTCGGAAGCATGCTGAATGGTTTTGACCAGGGTCTCCGTACTGTGTCGGACCAACACACGGTGGGCCAGTGCGACTGCACCTCGACCTCGAAGAACCCCGGTGGGCTCTCCAGAAGCATCCTTGATGATTTCACCGATGAGTTTCTGGGTAGAAGGTTGGGGCGTACGGCGGGTAATCCCGGCCTTCTTCAGGGCCAGAGTGTTGGCTGAGGCGTTGGCGCCTGAGCCCCCATACTCCAGGAAGACCGGGTGTTCAGGAGAAATGGGGTCCAGATCCTTCCGGTTGGGAAAACGCCCTTCCTCAAGAGCACTGGGAGATCCCGGACCCAGGAAAAACCACACCAGCTCACCGGCAGGGGTCTGATCTATTTTCTCCTGGACCATGGCCAGAATTTCCTTGATGGATTTTGAGGTCCGGAATTTCTGGGTGACTTCGTCTGCCACGAATCCCAGGCTGTGAGCAAAATGCAGATGAGGATCATTGAAGCCGGGTAAGACGGTCTCCCCTTCCAGATCGAACACTTCGGTGGAGTCCCCGGCCAGGCTTCTAATCTGGGCGTTGCTCCCCACTGCCACAAACTTGCCCCCTTTGATGGCCACGGCCTCGGCGATGGAAAACTCTTCATCGACGGTGACGATCTTGCCGTTAAACAAAACGGTATCGGGATGCAGAACTCCCAGATCGGGTCCGCAGCCGGTGAGCATTCCCAGCAGTGCAAACCCCAACAAACCGCGGATTCTCTTTGTATGCTTCATATCTCCTCCCCCTAGTTCCCTCAAACCCGGCCTGCGGGCCCTCTCACGCTCCGTCGATGCTGTAGGCATAGACGAAATACCTGCTTTTCGGTTCGGTGGGTAAGCCTCCTTCACCGTTGCTGGTGTACAGGTTCCCGTTGGCAATCACGATTCCGCCTCGAGAGGTACTGGGCATACTCGACTGCCAGAGCAGCTTTCCGGTTTCGGCATCGAAAGCCTCCAAATTCCCATTGCCCAGAGATTGGTAGAAGACGCCATTGGCCACACAGACGGGAGCCCGATTCATGCTGTCGTTGTGGCGCCACCACACAATCTCACCCGTATAGGCATGAAGGGCTGCCGTTACCGATTCCGAAAGTCCCCGTGAACGGCTGGTAATGGGATCTCGATCGTTGATGGCATTGGAAACCACGTAAACCTTGTTGTAGGCAACGGCCGTGCTGTCCCACCAGGGACCTCCCTGGGTAGCCCAGTTGGTGAGCATCACCCTCCACAGCAGCTCTCCCGTGTAGCGATCCCAGGTAAAGAAGGCCGTCTTATTGCCTGCCCCGACGCACTGGCGCCGTGCACCCCGTTTCCCCGGGCTGACGGCGTCAAAAATCATGG
>CBDUTA010000512.1:0-2002 GCA_965369785.1 uncultured bacterium | reverse complement strand
ATTTAGGTGTTTTCTTGCCTTATACTCCGCTCCATCTTCTTTTGCTTCGAGATCTTGGTTTTCCAGTGGTTGCAACTTCCGGCAATCGGGCGGATGAACCGATCGAGCACCAGGACAGCTCTGCAGTGAAAAACCTGGCCTCTCTGTGTGACGCATTTCTCATTCACAATCGGCCCATTGTGCATCATGCCGACGACTCGGTCTTGCAGATCATCACAAAGCCACGGGTTAAACCTCAAATGCTGCGGCGCGCTCGAGGATATACTCCGCTTCCTGTTCTGGCTCCCAAGAAGCTTCCTTCCCTGCTGGCCTTGGGGGGACATCTCAATGCGACCTTCGCCGTGAGTCGCGACAAGGAGATCATCCTCTCCCAGCACTTGGGTGACCTGGAGAGTTATGAGACCCGCCAGGTTTATGAAAAGACCTTGAAAGACCTGCTGCAGATCTATGACATCCAACCGAAAGGGGTGGTGCACGACCTCCATCCCGACTATTACACCACTGAATTGGCCACTCAGTTCGATTTACCTCAGATTGCCATTCAGCACCATCACGCTCACTTGGCTGCCTGTGTGTTGGAAAATCAGTTGGACGGTTCGGTTCTGGGCTTGACCTGGGACGGAACCGGGTACGGCCCCGATCATACGATCTGGGGTGGAGAGGTTCTGCTGGGTGACGCGAAGGACTACCAAAGGGTTGGCTCTCTCTGTCCCTTCCAGCTGCCCGGAGGTGAAAGAGGTATCAAGGAGCCGTGGAGGGTTGCTCTTTCTCTGCTCTGGGAAAGCTTCGGAGAATCGTTTCCACGCGACCTTCCTTTTTTTTCGGCTGTTCCCTCAGAGAAGATCGAAACAACCCTTGAGATTCTCAAGCGGTCTCGTCTCAGTCCGGTGACGACCAGTATGGGTCGCCTTTTCGATGGGTTCAGCGCTTTGCTGGGTTTTTCTTTTTACAATACTCATCAGGCCCAGTCTGCCCAGTTGCTGGAGTACGCGGCTTGGGAATTTGGAACCCAGGCGGTCCACCTGCCGCTTCCTGTCCTGGATCAAGACATCTTGCGCCTGGATTGGAAAGAACTCGTTCGTGTTTCAGTTGACGAGTATCGGCAAGGGACCTCCCCGCAGCAGTTGGCAGCCGGATTTCACCAGGCCGTGACTCAAGGTGCCATTGAGATGGCAAAGAGGATTGCCCAGCCAAGGGTGGTCCTGACGGGTGGGGTTTTCTGTAACCGGTATCTCACGGAAAATCTCCTCACCCATCTGGAGAAGGAGGGCTTTAAGGGCTACATCCACTCCCAACTTCCTCCCACAGACGGCAGTCTTGCGGTGGGCCAGCTTTGGGCCGCTGCCCATAGAGACACCACAGGGATGGAGTTCTTCTCTCATCCGGGTCATTCCCAATCTACAAGGAGGTGAATTATGGCGACAAGAAAGAAAGAATCGAAAAAGATGGTGAGGGTTGAACCATCTAGGGTGATTTCACCATTCGGGGACATGGAAAGGTGGGTTGAAGAAATGTTCAGAAGGCCCTTTCCCTTCTTTGACCTGCGCTCCTGGCCCAGGCTTCACCGATGGAATGAAGTGGACCAGGTCAGGACTTCAGCAGACATGTTTGACGATGGCGAGAATGTGGTCCTGAGGATCGAACTGCCGGGGATCCAGAAGGACGACATCGAAGTGATGGTAACTGCAGACCTGGTCACAATCTCTGGAGAGAAGAAGAAGGAAGAGAAGGTCAAAAAGAAAGATTACTACCGACAGGAGTGTTCCTCGGGTTCCTTTGCGCAGAGCTTTCGCTTACCGGTGGGTGTCGTGACCGATCGGGCAAAGGCGAAATTTGAGGGCGGAATCCTAAGCATAGAAATCCCGAAGACCGAACAAGCGAAGAAGGAAGTCAAACAGGTTAAGGTTGAATAATCCGGGCGAGCCTGGACCGTCAGGATTGCAAAGACTCCGGAATGTGGGAGGCACCTCACTTCGTGCTTTCGTGCATTCGTGCTGTCGTT
>CBDUTA010000511.1:0-2010 GCA_965369785.1 uncultured bacterium | reverse complement strand
TCCTATTCCGATCCCCTGAATCAAGTTGACCTTATCCTTGAGGAATCTGACGGCAAGTAATACCAGAAGGGCAGGATACACCGAGGATACGGGTGAAATCAGGGATATAGGACCGTAGTCGAAGGCCAGCAGGAAGCAGAGTGCTCCCACCAGATGCAAGAATATACCGATGAAACTAGGCAGAAAGCTTCTTGTAAAAAATCGAGGTAATGGACGATTCGGTTTGTCTATAATGTAGTTGATTCCCGAGAGTCCCATCGCGACCAGTGAGAGAAAGAAAATGTGGGAATATGAGCCGATCTGGTTGATTGAGGATTTTGACAGGAAATCGCCGGTTCCAAGACAGAAGGCTCCCGCTAAACCCCAGGGTAGCCAGGAGAGACCATTGGTGTGCAGGACTTGCTTCTTGTTTGGGAAGGCCACGGCTACGCCGCCGACCAGGATAAGCCCGGCGCTCAGATACTGTAGTCCCGAGAGTCTCTCGCCCAGGAAAAGGTAGGAGAGCAGGATCGTAATCATCGGGTAGATCGCGATCACCGTTCCTGTCAGCGAGACTTGGCCACGGGACAGGCTGTAGTAGAAGAATTGAAATAAAACCGATGCGGCCAGGATGGTAAAAAAGACTCTTATAGATGGAAGGTTGATGCGCGATTTGCTCAACACCAGTACCACTGGGATCCAGATGAGCAGAGCGAGCACGTTGTTGACGATGTTGTTCCATAGGGGGGGAACGGTGGTGAATCCTTGTTTCACCAGTACCGCACCGACAGCCCAGCATAGGGCAGCGGACAGCGCGAGGGGGAACCAGATCATGGAGGGAGTGTAATCTAGTTGAGCGTCAAATTGAAGGTTTTTGTTGGCTTGTAAGGCGAGTTCACCTTTGAAATTTGGGTTGAATTATTTAAAAGGGGGTATCCACTTCGCTCTCGTGACCACAACATGTTGTATCACTCCCTTTCCTTACCCTTGACCAATCGCTTGTACGGAACTGGATCCAGTTGCAAAGCCTGTTGGACAAGCCGATAGAACAACATGCCGCGAGCCCGCGAACCGCGCCGATTGAAGCGGAACGAGAACTCGTCCAGGTAATAATCCAGATGCATAGCTCTGATGGCTCCTTGATGAATTCCCAGCCACCACCGGTCGAGAAGGGCTGCTACTCGATGAACGCGAGGCATGACAACGTGGGCAGGATCGCCACTGCCGGAGATGGGCTTTGGCCAGTGATCATATCCGACTTTCTTAAGACCGTTGTAGGACCGCCAGCCATCGGTGCGCACTATGCTCCCTCCTTGCACGGTCGACTGAACGAAAGGAACAAGGCTTTCGGCGGAGACGTCCTCCACCCGAGCCATGCGAATCCGTCCGATGCCGCGGCCCCGAACCTCCGCCGCGATCATGACTATCGATTTCGTCTTGATCTTACGCCCCGAAACACCGGTCTCCGCGCCGCCGACGTATGTCTCGTCTACCTCCACCTCCACGGAAAGACCATCTCTTCCGGGACGAATCATGGCGCGACGAAGCTTGTGAAGCCAGGCCCATGCCGTCTGGTAGCTACTGAAACCCATTACCCGTTGGAGCCCCAGAGCGCTGATGCCGTGTTTCTGGGTCGTCACGTGCCACATCGTTTGCAACCAGATCCGAAGAGGTTTGCGTGTACCCTCGAAAACGGTCCCCGCCGTTATGGATGTCTGACGCTGGCATTTCTTGCACCTTAGTTGCCCCCTGGAAGTGGCCCAAGCAGAATTTCCACCACACCCAGGGCACTTGAACCCTCCGGACCATCTGACGCGCTGTAAGTAGTCGATGCAAGCGGCTTCAGAGGAAAACCACTCATCAAATTCCTGCAAAGTCCTCGGATAGTCTACTCCTCCGACGGGATACTGCTCTTCTTTCTCAAACACCCCTCCATACTACATCTTGTGTCTACGAGAAGGAAGTGGATACCCCCCTAGCAATAATAGTCTCAAAATGGGGGCTCGCTGAAATTCAGAACCTCGACAGATT
>CBDUTA010000510.1:0-2041 GCA_965369785.1 uncultured bacterium | reverse complement strand
AAGGACAGATTGTACAGCAATTTCCCCCACCCGACTCGAAGGATCTCCTGAGTCCTGAAATTGATGTCCTGGTCAGTAGAGGATTTCTCGAGCGCTATGTGATGCCCAATGTCACCGGGGAGAGTTTGAATGCGGTACTTCTCTATTTCGAGAAAAATGACTTCAAATTGGGCAACGTCAGGTACGGAGACTATCCGGACGCTGCCAGAGGTGCTGTGGTTAAACAATTTCCGGAGCCTGGCTATATTTTGACGGAACAGGATCCCATTAACCTGGAGGTCGCTCGCTGATGGCTCTGATTGCACCGTCTATTCTTTCTGCAGACTTCCTCAATCTGGGACAGGATATTTGCAAAATTCAAGAGGCCGGAGCTCAGATACTCCACCTGGATGTCATGGATGGTCATTTCGTGCCCAATCTGACCATTGGTCTGCCCGTGATCGAGGCACTCAGGAACAGCACGGATCTCCTTCTGGACGTTCACCTGATGATTTCCAATCCCGAGCAGATGGTCGAAGCCTACATCGATGCTGGAGCAGACTATCTCAGCGTTCACTATGAGACCGTCAATCACCTGGACCGTCTTGTGGAGAGAATCCGGGAAAAAGGTGCCCAGCCGGGGGTGGTTTTAAATCCACATACTCCTGTGCTAATCTTAGAGGAGATTCTGAAGAAATGTCACCATATCCTTCTGATGTCGGTGAATCCAGGATATGGGGGACAAAAATTTATTTCTGCTAGTTTTGATAAGGTGAGAAAACTCAAATCGTTGATTGATTCCCAGGGCTTGAGTGTGAAGATCGAGATTGATGGAGGTATGGGGCCTGACAACACGGAAGAAGCGGTGCAGGCTGGAGTGGATATTGTGGTAGCGGGATCAGCGATCTTCCATTCCCAGAGTCCGAAGGACACTTTTCATCAAATGCAGAAGATTGCGGAAGGGGCCGCTGTATTGAAGGGGAACAATGCGATTTCTGCCTAAAATCCCTTCCACAAACGGTGCCGTATTTATGAAGCGAAGCACCAGGGTGCCGAAACTGTTTGCCTTGATCCTGGCTGGGGTTTTACTCTCCTCCTGTGGACAGAAAAGTGCGGGTTTGCAGGAAGCAGCTGTTGCACCGGACACGATGTTGTTCGAAAATGGCATGAAATTTCTGGAAAAGAACCAATTTATCAAAGCCAGACTTTCCTTCCAGACTTTGATCAACACCTACCCGGACAGCCAACATACTCCCGGCTCATTCCTGGCCATCGCCGACTCCTTTTACCATGAGGGAGCCACGACCAATCTTTTGCAGGCGGAAGCGCAATATAAGGATTTTCTTATCTTTTATCCCACCCATGAGATTGCTGCCGACGCGCAGATGAAGATAGCCGCCGTCAATGTGAAATTGATGAGGGGCCCCGGCCGAGATTCGACCTACGCGATAAAGGCCGAGAGGGAACTGAAGAATTTCCTGCAGAGACATCCGGAGAGTGCGTTGGCACCGACTGCCTGGGAATTTTTGTGGGAGGTTCAGGAGAATCTTGCCCAGGGGATTCAGGGAATCGGGGATTTCTATTTCAGCAGGCATTCTCACCTGGCCTCGGAAAGTCGGTATAAAAGCGTATTAGAGAGCTATCCGGACTACAGTAGGTTGGACCAGACCTTGTTTCGATTGAGTCGATCTCTGGAGAACCTGGGTCGCATTGAGGAGGCTTCTGTGTACTATTCTCGGGTCGTTTCCGAGTACCCCTTCAGTGAGTTCGCCGGCAATGCGGAACAAAGACTCATCCTGCTTGAAAAGCCGGTACCTTCTGTAGATCCTGTTGCTGCGGCCAAAAATGAGGCTAATATAAGGCCCGGGAAGGGGTTCTCCCTCATGGCTCCTCTACGTGGCATGAAGCAGGTTTTTACGGGTCGCGAGGATCCCTACGAAGTGGCACGCCGAAGAGTGGAGGAACGCAAGAAGCAGGAAGAAATTAGCGCTCAGACCGATTCCCAGTCCAACGGCAAGTAATTCATGCCCCACCTGGTCCTGGCGGAAGACAGCCCGACAAT
>CBDUTA010000509.1:0-2043 GCA_965369785.1 uncultured bacterium | reverse complement strand
GTTACGATGGGACCTACCTCTGGAACAATGACCGGAGTCTGGCCAAAATCGTGGGGGGAAGCTCGCTCCACTGGGGGGCGCAGGCTTTCTTGCCCTTCCCTGAAGATTATCTCCATTGGCAACGGGAGACAGGGCTGGACTGGACCGAGGACAAACTTCGCAGCGCGGTGGCTGAAATCCGCCGGGAATTCAATATCCACAAATATCCGGATGAGATCGACACTCGAGGCAACCAGCTCTTTTACGATGTAGCCAGAAAGATGGGACATGATCCTAAGCGGCAGGAGGGAGCCCGCCGCAACTGCATCTATTGCGGTTTTTGCAACAGCCCCATGATGTGCAAATACGATTCGCGGGCCAGCACGATGGTGACTTATATTCCCGTGGCCGAGAAGAACGGAGTGGATATCATTCCTGACACCTATGTGGAAAAGATCCGGATTGAAGCCAAAGGAGCCCGTGGAGTTGCCCGTTCCCTGCACTGCACGACAGGCGGTTCTCGCTATGAAATTGAGGCCGACAAAATTATTGTTGCAGGGGGATATATGGGTTCCCCACTGCTGCTCATGCGCTCCGGCTATGGGCCCCGGGAATGGAGGGGCAATCCCATCATCGTGGAAAATCCCAACGTCGGAAAGCACATCGATGGGCATCCACGTGCGGGGGGAAGTGTCAGAGCACTTTTTGAAGAGCCGATGGGGGATGGAGAGTTTGGAAATATCGGGGGATATTTCATGATTCATGATGAGCGGGCAGATGGTGAAGGGCGGCTGCTATTCCGCGCCGGATTTGGCGGCTTACGTCTGCCCTCTCAGTCGGCTCTGAATGCCTTTGCGCCTCTCTATGGCCGCGAGCACAAGAAATTTATGCGCGAGAAAGGAGTCTTGCGCACAGGATCCCTTTCTCCCAGTGTGAGTAAGGCGTCGGGACGCTGGTTTATCGACCCTGATGGAAAACTCCTCTATGGGGGCGATCACAGCCTGACCCTTAGACGGGTTAAAGAGGGAGCCCGAATGGCCCGTGAAGTTCTGGAGCAAATGGGAGCTGCTCGGATCCAGACAGCTCCGATTCCATCCGATCTCTCACCGAGAACCGGCGGTTCCCACAAAGTGGGCTCCTGCCGGGCGGGAGTCGATCCCGGGACCTCTGTGGTCAACCCCTATTTCGAGTCTCACGAGGTGGACAATCTGTTCGTCTGTGATGGAAGTGCCATTCCTCGAGTGACTACCGGAAACACCGGGACGCCCCAGGCGTCGATAACCGTTTTTGCGGCCAGTCGCATCATCGAGCGTCACTTTAAGAGGTAGGTTAAAGAGGACCCAGGAAAGGTAAAGTCATGTCCAAGAAAGAGGTATCGAGGAGAGATTTTCTCAGGAAGACAGGCTCAGGTGCCACGGGAACGGCTGTGGCTCTAGCCAGCATACAAACTTCCCAGGCTGTTCAGGCCACCCTGGATGTGGATCCGGCGGCTGTGGTGGCTGCCCTGGGTGATGTGCTGATTCCTTCCGATCCGGGGGATCCGGGATATAAGACACTGGAACCTTACAACATCACGGCTGAGGTGATGAAGGATTTACCCGTGAGTGATGAAGAACTCGTGCTCTTGAACAACCAGGCCGGAGAGTTGTTCTCGGGGAAGACTTTTCTGCAGCTCAAGGAACGGGAGCGAGAGAGCTATTTTGATTCCGTTTTCGCGGGTGAGAGAGGAAGGGAGCTTCGGCGTACCTTAGGGAGAATTCGACAGAGAGTGTTCCGGGTGTTTTACAAGAATTACCCCGAACATGCCTTGCCGCGAGATGGTCAGGGAGTGCCCATTCTTCCTCCGGGAGACACCCACCAGATCACCAATCCGAATACGAAGGGCCTGACAACGGGATGGGATGTGAGCGGTTTCATAGGACCCCTGACCTGGGAGGAAGAGCAGCGTCGGCGATCCATTGTTGAAAAAATAGATTGGATCGAATAGTCTGGCACTGAAAACGAGGAGACAGCCATGGAAAAGAAGGACGTATCCAGAAGAGATTTTCTGAAAACCACAGGAAT
>CBDUTA010000508.1:0-2048 GCA_965369785.1 uncultured bacterium | reverse complement strand
TTTACGACGAGGACCTCATCACCATCGTTCAGGATGGCATCAAAACCATCCCCGACACATACAAAATCAGTCACGTCCACGCGGCGGGTGGAAACCAGGGACTTTCCTCTGCGGTGGTGAGGCTGGCCAAAAATGAAGAGACATTTGTAGCATCCGCCCACGGAGACGGACCGGTGGATGCCATCTACAAAGCTGTTGACCAGATCACCGGCCTGCAGGGCCGTCTCCTGGATTACAGTGTCAACTCGGTGACCCGGGGTAAAGACGCACTGGGAGAAGTTTTTGTCCACGTGTGCTTCAACGATCGAAACTACACTGCCAAAGCGGCCAGCGTCGACATCATCGACGCCAGTGCGCGTGCCTATGTCAATGCGGTCAATAAAGCGCTTTACGAAAAAAAGCAGGACGCAGCAGAACAGCAACCGGAGTCCGTGTCAGCAAAGCCGCCAAAGATCCCCCACAAGGCTACCGGGTCCTAGAAATTGAGCGTCTCGATGACTAAGACCTTACTGGACAAAATCTGGGACCGGCATGTGGTCTACCAGGAATCGGGGCAGCCAGCGACCCTTTACATCGACTGTCATCTGGTGCATGAGGTCACTTCGGCCCAGGCCTTTGAAGGTTTGCGGCTGGCGAGACGAAAGGTCCGGCGGCCCAACCTGACTTTTGCGACCGCGGACCACAATGTCCCCACTTGGGATCGTTCTCTGCCCATCACAGACGCCATCTCCAAGCTTCAGATCGATACCTTGGGAAAAAACTGTAAAGAGTTCGAAATTCAGTTGTTCGGATTGGACAGTCCTGACCAGGGAATTGTTCATGTGATTGGACCGGAGTTAGGGATTACTCAACCCGGAAAGACCCTCGTTTGCGGTGACAGTCACACTTCAACCCACGGGGCCTTCGGCGCTTTGGCTTTTGGGGTCGGGACCAGTGAGGTTGAGCACGTGTTGGCTACCCAGTGCCTGCTTCAATCCAAGCCTAAGAGTCTTCAGATTCAGGTGCAGGGCCAGCTGACGCCGGGAGTGACTGCCAAGGATGTCATCCTTTTCATCATTCGAACCATTGGGACCGATGGTGGTACGGGCTGTGTGATCGAATATATGGGGGACACCATTCGCCAATTCACCATGGAAGAGCGGATGACGGTGTGCAACATGTCCATCGAGGCGGGCGCACGAGCTGGGATGATCGCACCCGATGAAACAACCTATGCCTATTTAGAGGGACGCTCTTATGCCCCTCAGGGAAAGGATTTTTTAGAGGCGGTTGATTATTGGAAAACACTTCCCACTGACCCTGAAGCCTCCTTTGAACGAACGGTCGAAGTGGAGGTTTCTTCCCTGGCTCCCCAAGTCAGCTGGGGAACCAATCCCGGAATGGTTACCGACGTGACGGGAACCGTACCTGATCCTGAGTCCTTTGACGACGAAACCAGCCGCCGGGCAGCGCGCCGCGCTCTGGAGTACATGGGACTGCAGCCTGGAACCCCCATTACAGAGATCAAGCTGGACCGAGTCTTCATCGGCTCCTGCACCAACGCACGGATCGAAGACCTGCGGACAGCGGCCCGGATGGTCCAGGGACGAAAAGTCTCTTCCTCCCTTCAGGCCATGGTGGTACCCGGTTCGCAGCAGGTCAAGCGGCAGGCTGAAGAAGAAGGTCTGGACCGCATTTTTACAGAGGCGGGATTTGATTGGAGAGAGTCAGGATGCAGCATGTGCCTGGGAATGAATCCGGATATTCTCAGTCCGGGTCAACACTGCGCCTCTACCTCCAACCGCAACTTTGAAGGCAGGCAGGGAAAGGGTGGACGCACCCATCTGGTAAGCCCGGCCATGGCTGCGGTCGCCGCTATCGAAGGGCATTTCACAGATATTCGCCAATGGTCCGAAATTTAACATCATGGAACCATTCATTAAAATCAAGGGAATCGTCGCCTCTCTGGATCGCGTCAATGTCGACACCGATCAGATCATCCCCAAGCAGTTCTTGAAGCGGATCGAGAAAACGGGTTACGGCCAGTTTCTCTTCTACGATTGGAGATT
>CBDUTA010000507.1:0-2048 GCA_965369785.1 uncultured bacterium | reverse complement strand
CGAGGGATCTCAGTCCATTCGGTGGACTGTCCCAGCGTTGAAAAATTGCTCTTAAACCCGGAGTGGAAGGTCCATGTGAAGTGGACCGAGGATGGGAAAAAAGGAATCTATCCCGTCCGTTTGCTGATTTCTACCGAAGACCGGACCGGGATTTTAGCGGATGTCACTTCGGCCGTCTCCCAAATCGACACCAACATTGTGAACGTGAACGCACAGACCGTCGACGATCGCTACGGAGTGATCGATATGACCGTTGAGATCAAGGATTTCCACCATCTCGAGGAAATTATGGATTGCGTCAAAGCCATCGAGGGTGTACGTGAAGTGGAGCGGGCCAGGACCCGGGCTAAAGAAAGAAGAAGGGGATAGTAAGAAATTCGGGGACTGTCCTTTAATTTCTTACGCTATGGAGGGTTTCTGGATCTTTCCAGATTTCAAGCACTGAGTACAAACACGGACGCGGCAGATGGTCCCATTGACCACTGCTCGTACACGCTGCAAATTGGGATTCCAGCGACGTTTGGTCACATTATGAGCATGGGAAACGTTATTGCCGAAGCGGGGTCCCTTCCCACAGATCTCACACACCTTAGACATACTTTTCTCCCATATCCTTCTGAAGAAAGCGATTAAAACATTCTTCCTCTCCCGATGTCAACCGAGTCCGGCTAACCCGTCCGGAAGCCGGTAGGGCGAGCCGGTGAGACTGCCGCAAAAGTCGGCTGATCCAGGTTTCTTCTGTAGGGGCGCACTGACGTGCGCCCAATAAATCGTTGATAAAGCAAGGCTCTTGGGCGCACGTCAGTACGCCCCTACGGGCCTCAATCAATACCAAACGGAGTTGTTCGAGACACTTAGCCCACGGGCCGTTTTCTTTCGTAGATTTTTCATTTCGGACGTTATAGTTATTGAGGTGTGCATGGTCGGGGGTATGTTCTAAAATAGGGAAAAGTAGCCAAACAGGAGAGGTGTTTACAAAGAGAAAGAGGAATCATTATGAGCGAAGATCAGAACAAGAATCGGGCCATCGAGATGGCCCTGACTCAGATTGAACGTCAATTTGGGAAGGGCTCGATCATGAAGTTGGGAGGCCAGGCCATCTTGAAGGTCCCGGTGATCTCCACGGGCTCCCTGTCCATTGATGCGGCGCTGGGGATTGGTGGGTTCCCACGCGGGCGGGTGACCGAGGTCTATGGTCCGGAATCGAGTGGAAAGACCACCGTTGCCCTTCATGCCATTGCCGAGAGTCAAAAAGAGGGTGGAACCGCTGCTTTCATCGACGCCGAGCATGCGATGGATGCCGGATATGCCCGTAACCTGGGAGTCGATATTGACGAGTTGCTGGTTTCCCAGCCCGACAGCGGTGAGCAGGCTTTAGAGATTACGGAAATGCTGGTACGCAGCGGGGCCGTGGATATTCTCGTCATTGATTCAGTGGCCGCTCTGGTCCCTCAGGCTGAATTGGAGGGGGATATGGGAGACTCCCACATGGGACTGCAGGCCCGACTCATGTCCCAGGCCTTGCGGAAACTGACCGCTATCGTGGCCAAGTCGCAGACTTGTTTGATCTTTATCAATCAGATTCGAGAGAAGATCGGAGTCATGTTCGGCAACCCGGAAACAACCACAGGTGGGCGAGCCCTGAAGTTCTACTCCTCTATTCGTCTGGAAATTCGGCGAGTGGGTGCGATTAAGGAAGGGGATCAAAACATTGGCAACCGCACCAAAGCCAAGGTCGTCAAGAATAAAATGGCCCCGCCTTTCCGAGAGGCTCACTTCGATATTAATTTCGGCTTGGGGATTTCTCGAGAAGGGGAACTGCTGGATTTGGCCGTGGAGAACAAAATTATCGAGAAAAGCGGTTCGTGGTTTTCCTACGGACAAGAACGATTAGGACAGGGGCGTGAGAATTGTAAGGTGTTTCTCCGGGAAAACCCCGAAATCACTGGCGCTATAGAGCATAAGTTGAAGGTGGCTTTGGGAACCGCAAAGCCGTTGCAGGAAGTGGAAAAAGCGGAAGCAAGCTAGCAGCCGGTCTTCCGGCTGTG
>CBDUTA010000506.1:0-2055 GCA_965369785.1 uncultured bacterium | reverse complement strand
CCTCATCCGGGCCCAGAGTCGCCATTTTCTCGCGCAACGCATCCAGAACTTCATAGATGCTTACCGCCTTCCGGAACATGGTCTCGATGGGATCCACCTTCTTGCCCCAGGTCAGCGTCACATGTCCATGACCATCGTTAAATCCTGGAAGTACCGTTTTCCCCTCCAGATCAAAGACCTGCGTCCCCGTACCCGCCAAGGCCTGGATTTGCTGGTTACTGCCTACAGCGACGAACTTGTCATCTCGGATGGCGACTGCCTCGGCGACACTAAAATCGGCATCCACCGTGACGATCTTTCCATTGATGAGAATCGTGTCGGGCGACAAAACATTGGGTACCGAGCCTCCACAGGCTGCAGCAAAAATGGTCAGGGTAATGATCAAAAGGAAAGATAGAATGGGGTGACGATCCATAAAACACCTCCCGAACACAGGATCTTCCGGGCTGAGAGGCCTCGGCTGATCATACAGTTTCAGTTTCGAATACAGGTTGTTCCCGCGATGACCCTAATGCTACCCCTGCAACTTTTTATGTCAAGAGAAATTATGGGTCACTGCATCGCTCAACCCGTTCACCCGTAGGAGTTCAGCCGGCTTCAGTGTACAATCCTCGAGAATCGAACAGAGCCATCGCCCAAAACGTTGGAGAAATCAACTATGCAAGGTAAAAGAGCCATTCTGATCATGTCCCTGCTCATAGCATTGGCGCTGGTGATCCCGCTGCTGGCGCTGGTCCAGCAGCCCGGGGCCAACTCCCTCCCTGAGGGAGTTGGGAAGGAATTGGTGAGTACATCCTGCGTCGGATGCCATTCCTTGGAGCGGAGTCTGAGCCGGGGCAGAAGCGCAGAGGGATGGGAGGAAACGGTCAACGGTATGGTTTCTCGGGGCGCCCAGATACTCAGCGCAGATGCGGAAATCATCATCGACTATCTGGCCGAGCACTTCGGAGTGGACTTCGTCCCCCCACGGGAGCAGCGACTTCTGGTCTGGGTGGATCGCCAGGGAAAGGAAGAGGCGCTGCCGGCACCTCCCCAACACTACTACCTGCCGCGGCTCTCACCGGACGGTCAGCAGATCGCCGTGGAGGTCCACCGGGAGAAGCCAGACATCTGGATCTATGACATCCCCACAGGTGGAATGAGACAACTGACCCATGAGGGGACCAATCGGTTTCCCTTGTGGAGTCCTGATGGTCAACAAGTGCTGTTCAGTTCCGACCGGCATCAGGAAGCCTCCAACGGAAGGCGGGTCTTCTTCAACGACCATGACGTCTACTGGAAATCCGCCGATGGGAGCGGGCAAGCTGAACGTTTGACTTTTGGTGAATTGAACCATGGTCCTCAGAGGTGGACGCCCAACGGCAAGACCCTTTCCTTCTACGAGATTCACCCCGAAACCGGCCGCGATATCTGGATGCTCCCCTTCGAGGGAGAACGAAAGCCCTGGCTGTTCCTCAAGACTCCGGTTCTGGAAGGGGGAATTGCCTTTTCAGCGGATGGGAACTGGATGGCCCACACTTCCGAAGAGACGGGCCGACGGGAGATCGTGGTTCGAGCCTTTCCCGAGGCCCAGCCCCTGCACCAGGTCTCCGTAGATGGAGGGATTGAGGTGGTTTGGCCTCACCAGAGCAGGGAGTTGTTCTACCGGTTTGGGAACAAAAGGATGTCGGTGGAGATCACCACCACTCCCACCCTGACAGTGGGAACCCCTCGAGTCCTGTTCGAAGGCGATTATTTGAACAGCCCCGGCTCCCGCGCCAGCTGGGACGCCACGCGGGACGGTCAGCGATTCCTGCTCCTCAAAAAGGTGGAGTAACCCGACAAGGCCGCGGGTCCAGTCACTCATGAAGTTTACAGGAAATTCTCTTCGACTTTTCCGTTGGGCCCTGGCTCTGGGGGTAGTGAGCTCCAACCTCTCCCTTGCTGCCGGGCAGGCTGTGCAGGAACAGCATGGAGAATACCGCTATCAGGCCACTTCTGTGGACACCCCGCCCACCGTGGATGGGGATCTATCGGATCCCGTCTGGCAGAAGGCACCCGTCATCGACCAGTTCA
>CBDUTA010000505.1:0-2056 GCA_965369785.1 uncultured bacterium | reverse complement strand
GGGTTCCAATTCTCAGCAAGGTTTCTTGAACCAATTAACGGACAACTTGAGCAGCGCGAATCTCCGTTGGAGACCTTGAAGCAGGCAGGGGCGGCAGGCAGTAGCAGTGTGGGGATGGAGCTTGCAGTGGTCGTTTCTGTTTGCGTGGGAAGCCTTGGACGGCACGAGGCGACGGTGTTTAGGCACGGGATCCCTTTTCCGGTCTGCCCTTAACCTCTTTCTCCTCGGCCTCGGTCTGGTTCCGATCTGCGGGAGCGGAAAAGGGAACTATCTTGCCAAACATCCTCCACACGATCATCCAAAGCCTTATCTGCTTTTCTTCTATCCGTATCAACACTTCTGGGTTCTCAGCGTCCAGCTCCCCATGATTGATCGCATTTCTTATTTCGTAAAGTGACTCATCCTTCGCTTTGAAGCACTCAAATACGTATTTGTCCCCTTCCGTGGGGAAACAGACTCGAAGCGCATGGCTTGCCTTGCCCACGAATCCGGGATCCACAACTTGCCGGTAGAGATTCTGGACATCACCCGGTGTTAGCTTTCCGAACCGCTGTCGAATGAAATCGTCAATCCGTTCTTGCTTCTGCGAAGATGTCAGCTTTTGTTGGGGTTTCAGTATCCCCACTGCATCAACAAGACACTCAAAGGCATTCCAAAACCCGGCATAAACCCGGAGTAGTTCATTCCGATAAAAGTCCGTGAGCAACTGCTTGGGTTCGCGTACCCAGTAAAATGCGGACTCAACCTTTCGACGAACTGGGCCTGGTAATCCATGCACCCCCTCAATCGTTTGGGCTAATTCTTGATGGTCAAATAGCCCCATGGCTCCAGCCCCGGTTCCATGAGTTACCCATGACCACCATCCAAAAGGTGCGTTTCCCCAATTCACAACGAACAAGGCACCAATTAGGATATCTATTCGCCGTGCCGCATCGACAATGGCTGGCACGCTCTTCTCATCAACCCTGACATTCGCCTTCAGGGCCGTCAAGGCAGACTTAAATATGCTCTTCTCGCTCTTGATGTTTTCTGGCAAGACTGTGATCCCCAGAGTCTCGAAATGCAGCTCACGCTTTGGACGTTCGAAATCACCATATATGACGACTTGGAGATCGTCTCCGTAGCCTTCGGGCCATTGTCTGATTCGTTCTTCAAGCCATGCCGTATTCCATGCTCTTCCCAAATCCATTCCCAAGCCATGCAATTCGATTGCTCTTTGACGCATATCCTCAGGGGTCGATTTGTCTCTGTTTTCGTAATTCTGATGGCCACTTGTCATCTCAGTTCATCCAGGACGACCTGTGTAGTCCGACTCGCCTCCATTCTATCCCCCTTCCTCAGGTTGCGGAAGCTTGCGATCCATTACCCATTCGGTCAGGAAAACCACAGGACTCAGCTCTTCACGTCTCCCCTGGTGGGTGTAGTGAAGACTGTGCCCAATTTTGTGCCCTTTGACTGTAGTGAAAACTGTAGTGACTCCCCGCATGCCTGGGGTTGTCTGGGGGTGCAGGCGAGGGTGCCGAGTCAAACTTGGGAACAACTTGCGTTGAAAGGATTAGGCGAGGCTCACCGGCCCTTGTGTCGCTTTTCCGCGGCCCACCGGATCGTCTGCTTTTCGGTTGGACCCAGCTCAGGGATGCTATCCAGATAGTTATCGGGTTGGCCCTTCTCTTTCCACGCTCGAACCGCGTGCTCGATCCGAGTCTCTTGGAGAGCTTGCTTTGCCAACTCTCCTGACTGAGAGGCCACCATCGCTTGCTCCGTGGAAAGTTTGGCCTGCCAGACGGCCACCCCTGCTGACAGCAAGGAGACGATCATCGCTACCAATTCAATACCCATTGCTGAAGCTCCAAAGCGTTTCAGACTGTGCCCCTTTTTGTGCCCCCTCTGGGTCAGAAACCGTAGCAAACGGTGACAAAGGGACGGGCACAGGATAGCAGCCAACAGCCTGAAAACACAGACACTGAGTGCTATGGCTTGATAGGGAGTAAACGGCTGTCACCTGCATGGCATGCAGGAGGTCGCGGGTTCGAGCCCCGCCAGGTCCACCAAACCT
>CBDUTA010000504.1:0-2059 GCA_965369785.1 uncultured bacterium | reverse complement strand
TTGGCCAAGCACCAGAAGACCAGCGCGAACCGGGTTCTCGTTGAGCTCATCGAGACTGGGCTGGAGTCGAAGGAAGCTGAGAAACGCCGGTTTTTTGAACTGGCAGACCAGTTGAGTACTTCGACCGATAGAGCAGAGCAGCGGCGCATCAAGGAGGAGCTGGCACGCCTGACGTTTGGGGAGTAGATGCCGAAAATTCAATGGAAGAATCTCCCGCCTGCCCTCCGGGATCATCTTTTCGATCGACTTCGCGAGCGAAAAGTCACAGTCGAGAACCTCTATCAGTTGAAACTTTGGTGCGAAACCGAGCCCGAGGCTCCAGAAGGACTTTGGTACAAGGACTTTGGATCGTTCAAGATCTGTGGGGAAGGGAGATATCCGAAGACCTTTCTACTGCGTGGCCAGCCCGCCAAGGGGGTGAAGATCTGAAGTACTCCCATTAATACTTGGAAGACCTCCCGCGACCTCACGGCTACCTCTCGGCCCTATGACCCTCTACTCACCTCCGGATGCAAGAGAACCTAATCTTCAGGCCAGCGGTAAGGAGGCCGCTGACCATGAAGAGAAAAAGCAAAAGGAATTCCAAGAAGGTTTCCAGGACCAAAACCAGGCTTCGGCTTCCCGATCTCGATCAAGCCAAGACAGCCGTGCTCAACAGTCTGGGATTGCACCAACCGCACATTCCTGTCTCCCAGTAGACCGGAAGCTCTGAGTAGGGCTGGTGGGTGCCACTCCTTGAGCACTTCCAGCCCTAACACCTGACCCACACGAAAGCACGAACGCACGATTTCACGGCGCGCTCCGCGCCCAGCCCACGGCCGACTCTTGCCTTCTCGACAAGGAATTCCTAGTATCACCCCCACGATTGGAGGAAAACGGATGAGCGATCTTACTCCTGAAGGGATCATGCAGCTGGGTTTGGGCTTTTGGGGTTCCAAGACCTTGCTCAGTGCCATCGAACTTGGGGTCTTTACCGAGCTGGCAAAGGGAGAGCTGGAGGCCGAGGTCCTGATCGAAAGGCTTCAACTGAATTCTCGAGGTGGGCGCGACTTTTTGGACGTTCTGGTGGCGCTGGGCATGTTGAAGCGCACTGAGGGTCGGTATTCGAATACCCCCGAGACCGGTCAATTTCTGGATCGAAGTAAACCTTCCTATATCGGAGGGATGCTGGAGATGGCCAACGAACGATTGTATCCCTTCTGGGGATCTCTGACGGAGGCCTTACGCACGGGTGAGCCTCAGAATGAAGCCAAGACAGGCGGAGATCTCTTCGAGGCCCTCTATCGCGACTCTGCAAGGTTGCAAGGCTTTCTTAAAGCGATGACAGGACTCAGTTTAGGTGCATGTCAGGCCATTGCCCGGAGATTCCCATGGAGTGATTACAAGACCTTCCTGGACATTGGAACGGCCCAGGGAGGATTACCCGTGCAGGTGGCACTGGCTCATGAACATCTCACAGGAGGGGGATTGGATTTGGAAGTGGTCGGTCCGATTTTCAAAGAATACGTTGATTCGTTCGGGCTGTCCGAGCGCCTGCAGTTCCACTCGGGAGACTTCTTCCAGGATCCCTTTCCCAAGGCCGATGTTGTGTCCATGGGACATATCCTCCATGACTGGAACCTGGAAGAGAAACAGATGTTGATCTCCAAGGCTTACCAGGCCCTTCCTGAAGGGGGTGCAGTGATCATTTGGGGATCGATCATCGACGACGATCGAAGCCAAAACACCTTTGGATTACTCATGAGTTTGAACATGCTGATCGAGACCCGTGGGGGCTTCGATTACACCTGTGCCGACTGTTCCTCCTGGCTCAAAGAGGCTGGTTTTCGTGAAACCCGGGCCGAACCTCTGGCTGGACCGGACTCCATGGTGGTGGGGATCAAGTAGTTAGCCCGGGCGATTCATAAACTGTCTGCTACAGCGGCGGGATCATCCGTCCGGACTGTGTGACCCGCAAGTGGGTGCCCCTCGACCTCCTCGGTGTGTCCGTAGGGGGCACAGCCGGTGGCTGACCCGAACCGAACGAGCGGCACGAAGCTCCGGAATGTGGGAGGCACCT
>CBDUTA010000503.1:0-2098 GCA_965369785.1 uncultured bacterium | reverse complement strand
ATCGGCCATAGCTTTCCAGCCATTCTTACTGGGCTTGCCTCCCACAAACGCCCAGATGTATTCATCGAAGCTGCTGAACTCCTTCTGGATGGCCAGAAAGGCTCGGGCATTACTGACGGCGGCGGTGATTTTGAGGCGATTACGAATGATGCTTGGATTCTGAATCAGAGTTTCGATCTTCTTTTCGCTGAAGCGGGCGACCTTGACCGGATCGAAGTTGGCAAAGGCTTTTCGGTATCCCTCTCTCTTGTTGAGCACCGTGGACCAGCTCAGACCAGCCTGCGCACCCTCCAGAATGAGAAACTCAAACTGTTTACGGTCATCGTGAACCGGAACACCCCACTCCTGATCGTGGTACTGGAGGTACAGCTCGTTTCCGCCCTCTGCCCAGGCACAACGCTTTTTTCCACTCAATTTTTTTGACCTCTTCAATAGATCGAGGAAACCCTGATCGAATACATCTCAGAAAACACCCACCACTCCAGGAACTTGACTTGATGCCCTGGATCCGTGTAGTCTTCGCCGCTACTATGAGAGTCTTTCTACACGAAACAGTGATCCCGCATTCGCATCCTCATTTGGACCCGCTGATGCTTTTGGCCGTTCTTGCCGGTCTTATCATTACCGGCTGGTTGTTCTACCGCTCCATACGCCAGGGTTAGTCAGGAGTAATCCACGATTTTCCGGGATAGGTCCTGGGGCTCACCGGGTGGAGATTTCGCCTGGGTTAAAACACCCTTCATGGCTTCATTCAAGGAACCCCTTCGGTAGCCTTCCAGATCCACGGTTACGGAAGCGAAGCCTGCTTCCCGAAAGCGTCGATTGATCTGGTCACGTACCCGGGGACCCCACAGTTTTTGCAGTTCCTCGGGAGCCACCTCAATTCGGGCCGCTGAGCCATGATAGCGCACTCGATAGACGCGAAAACCCAAATCCCGCAGCACCCGCTCGCAACGACCCACCTGAGTCAGACGTTCGGGGGTAATCGGGGTTCCGTAGGGGAATCGGCTGGACAAACAGGCCAGTGCGGGCTTGTCCCAGACGGGGAGATCGATCCACCGGGCCGCCTCGCGAATGTCGCTTTTCGTGAACTCCAACTCGTCCAGAGGGGAGCGCACACCATACTCACGTGCCGCCTTTCGTCCGGGACGGTGATCGCCCCGGTCATCCACATTAAAGCCATCCAGCACGTGGGGAATTCCCAGGCTACACGCCCGTTCCACGGCTGTTGAATACATTTCGGTTTTACAAAAATAACAGCGATTCACCGGATTGGCGGCATAACGCGGATCGTCCAATTCATGGGTTTCCACCAACAGGTGACGGGCCCCCAGTTGCCGGGCCAAATGCCGTGCTTCGGCTCCCTCTTCCTGGGCAAGACTGGGGGAGACTGCCGTCAGGGCTACCGCATCCTGGTTGAGCACGCCGACTGACTCGGCCAGCAGAAAGCTGGAATCGACACCTCCTGAGAAACAGACCACGACCTGTTCCAGTTGACCCAGCAGATTTCGAAGTCCCGTGACTTTTTCCTCCAGGGTTGGCATTTCAAGCGATTCTACTGAGGGTCCGATAGGCTCGTCAACCGACCCTGTTTTCGGCTCCTGGCCCGAATGACTCACGCTCTTCCTTGCAACCCCAGTATTGTTTAGAATGGGAATTGAAATGAGTGCAATGAGCGAAAGTGGCGGAATTTGGCAGACGCGCCAGATTTAGGATCTGGTGGGGTAATTCCCGTGGGGGTTCGAGTCCCCCCTTTCGCACCAATACTCCCAATAACTTACGGGTGTCGTACTGCCCACCCCAGGAAGCGTCATCCTTTTAGCCTCCTGTTTTCTCCTGTTGCTCTACTTCTCCAGCTTCAATGCGCTGTGCCTGAAAGATGGATCGTCTGGCGTGAGAGGGGGCAAAGTGAGCATACCGCATAGTGGTCTGGATATCAGAGTGCCCTAGTAGCTCTTTCACCGTTCCCAGAACAATCCGCTTCTATAAACTGATAAAAATTGTAGTTTAAATGGCATCCCAGGCTATAACCAGTCATTATTGGCTGGTTACTCTATTAGATGACATTGACTTAACCAGCCAAAAGTGACATATTAAT
>CBDUTA010000502.1:0-2099 GCA_965369785.1 uncultured bacterium | reverse complement strand
GCTCAGTATCGTGCTCTGGCTGCATTTGCCCAGTTTGGCTCCGATCTGGACAAGGCGACCCAACTACAGTTGTCCCGAGGCGAAAGACTGACTGAAATTCTCAAGCAGGTTCAATATGAGCCTGTCCGTGTTGAACTGCAAATTGTGTTGATTCTGGCGGCAACCGACGGGTTTCTGGACAGTCTTGAAGTCTCTCAGCTCGCAGAATTTGAAAAGGGTCTCTCCCAGTTTATGGAACTGAGCAAGGCAGACCTGTTAGAAGAAATCCTGGGAAAGAAGGGGCTGGAAGAAGAATTGCGGAAGAGACTACACGAAGCGATTACAGAATTTAAGACTCGCTTTGAAGACGAAAGAGCGGCCTAACGCCCGGATGAAGCATCATCCGGGCCCTCTTGTTCATCAAGGAAAAACAGGGAGTTTGCATTAGCCATGCCGGGCGGAAATGTTCGCGACGTTCGACGACGAGTGCGGTCAGTTCAGAATATCCAGCAGATTACTCGGGCCATGAAGTTCGTGGCAGCATCCAAGTTGAGGCGGGCTCAAGAGCGGATTGGTTCCGCTCGTCCCTACGCAAATCGGATGCTGGCGGTGTTGAATTCCCTGGCTGCTCGAGCCAATCCGGAAGTCCACCCTTTGTTGGTCCAACGGGAGGGCGACAAGGTGATGCTGGTTGTAGTCACATCCGATCGCGGACTGTGTGGTGCTTTCAGCTCAAACATCATTAAGGCGGCTACTCGTTACATCCGGGAAGAAAATATCAATGAAACCATCAGCCTG
Source organism: uncultured bacterium (assembly GCA_965369785.1). Lineage (GTDB taxonomy): Bacteria > Acidobacteriota > UBA6911 > RPQK01 > JADFOI01 > JADFOI01. The sequence continues at coordinate 1,322 of CBDUTA010000502.1, read as the reverse complement.
ACGCTGGTGGGTCGAAAGGGAGCGGACTGGTTTCGACACCGTCCCTGGCCCATCCGGCATCAATACGTCAACATCATGAGCCGCGTTGATCTCAAGTACGCCCAGGAAATTTCCAAAAGCATCATCACTTACTATCTGGCCGGGGAGTTGGATGCGATTTACCTGGTGTACAACGAGTGTAAGTCGGTGGTCCAGCAGAATGTGGTCATCGAAAAACTGCTGCCCATACAACGCCTGGACTCCGATGATCAAGAGGAAGTTCTTCTTGATTACGTCTACGAACAACCCCCGTCGGTTATCTTCGATCATCTGCTTGAACGGCATGTGGAAACACAGGTGTTTAGAGGCATGCTGGAGTCCGAAGCCGCTGAGCATGGGGCCAGGATGACGGCCATGGATGCGGCTACCCGAAACGCAAAGGATATGATTGAAAGGTTGACACTACGAATGAATCGTATGCGTCAGACCTCGATTACGACCGAAATCATCGAAATCGTCAGTGGCGCGGAAGCACTGGTGGAGGGCAAGGGGTGATACTGAACAAGAACAAGGAGTTAAGAATATGTCCGAAATAGTTGGAAAAGTGGTCCAAGTCATGGGGCCGGTCATCGACGTTCAGTTTGAGGGCGGGCATGTGCCGGAGATTTATAATGCCATTCGAGTGACCTCCGAGGGTTTTGATGCACCGGTTCCTATCGACAACATCCTTGAAGTAGCCCAACATCTGGGAGGCAATGCGGTGAAGTGCATCGCCATGCAGCCCACCGATGGGATGGTTCGGGGCATGAAAGCTATCGACACCGGTGCCCCTATCTCTGTCCCGGTCGGCCGCGAGACTCTGGGACGGTTGCTCAATGTGCTGGGAGAGCCGGTCGATCAGTTAGGGGAAGTCAAAGCCAAGAAGACCTATCCGATTCATCGACCTGCTCCAACATTGGAAGAGCAGAGCACGGAAACGGAAATGCTGGAGACGGGTATCAAGGTGATTGACCTGGTCCAACCCTTTTCTCGAGGCGGAAAGATTGGTTTGTTTGGAGGGGCTGGAGTTGGAAAGACCGTCATTATCATGGAGCTCATCAACCGAATTGCCACTCAACACGGCGGCTTTTCTGTTTTCGCCGGTGTGGGTGAGCGCACACGTGAGGGCAACGACCTTTGGTTGGAGATGAAGGAATCGGGTGTTATCGATAAGGCAGCTCTCATCTACGGACAGATGACGGAACCGCCTGGAGCTCGGCTGCGCGTCGGCTTGACCGGCCTGACGGTGGCTGAGTATTTCCGGGATGAAGAGGGGCAGGATGTTTTGCTCTTCATCGACAATA
>CBDUTA010000501.1:0-2112 GCA_965369785.1 uncultured bacterium | reverse complement strand
CGCGGATTGAGGGAGCTGAAGGGGTCCTGGAAAATGATCTGCATGTCCTGTCGCAGGGTGCGCAGTTCGGCGGCAGGAAGACGGGTCAGATCCTTTCCCTGAAAGAGCACTGTTCCCCCTGTGGGATTGATCAGGCGAAGAACGGAGTGGCCCACGGTGGTTTTGCCGCAGCCGCTTTCCCCCACCAACCCCAGGGTTTCACCCACCCTAATTTCAAAGGAAATGTCATCGACGGCTTTAACATAAGCAGCCACGCGGGAGAGGAGTCCCTGGCGAACGGGGAAGTAGTTCTTGAGGTGTTCCACTCGTAAAAGGACTTCGCTGTTTCCACTGGCCTCTGTGCTCACCGATCTGCTCCCTTCATGGGGGATTTTCCATTTTCGATGAAATGGCAGGCTGCCCAGTGTCCCGGCTTGACCTCACGCAGTAGCGGTTCCTCTTCTTTGCATCGCTGCTCGGCAACCGGACAGCGGGGATGGAACCTGCACCCGTTGGGAAAGTGAAGAGGATTGGGAACCTGGCCGGGGATGACGTTCAGTTCCTGCTCCCTGGACATTCCCAGAGTGGGAACCGAGGTCAACAGGCCGTGGGTATAGGGGTGAAGGGGGGAAGCGAAGAGCTCGGCGGTGCCGGTGTGCTCGACGACCTTTGAGGCATACATCACGGCGATCTGGTCTGAAACCTCCGCCACCAGTCCCAGGTTGTGGGTGATCAGTAGAATCGACATCTGGAAGTCGCTTTGCAGTTCGGCCAGAAGCTCCATAATCTGGGCCTGGATGGTCACATCCAGTGCAGTGGTGGGTTCATCGGCAATCAACACCTCCGGATTACAGGCTAAAGCCATGGCGATCATGACTCTCTGACGCATGCCTCCGGACATCTGATGGGGGTACTCGTCGACTCGGGTCTCGGCTGCCGAGATCTTCACCCTGCGGATCATGGCGATGGTCCTCTCACGCGCTTCGTTTCGGGATACGTCCTGATGAACACGGATCGCCTCCATGATTTGATTGCCTATGGTGAACACCGGATTGAGGGAGGTCATGGGCTCCTGAAAGATCATCGAGATGCGGTTGCCCCGCACCTTACGCATCTCCGGCTCCGAGCATTGAAGAAGATCCAGCCCGTCCAACAGGATTTCGCCTTCCACGATCTTGCCGGGGGAGGCGACCAGGCGCATGACCGACAGGGCGGAAACAGACTTCCCGCATCCACTCTCGCCTACCAGACCCAGAGTTTCACCCTTGGCCAGCCTGTAACTGAGACCGTCCACGGCGCGGACCACACCCTCCTCGGTGTAGAAATAGGTCTTGAGGTTGCGAACTTCGATTTGAGGCGAGGTCTTGTTCTTTACGTCTGTCATGACACGTTACTCTCTGAGTCGCGGGTCCAGAGCGTCTCTCAGACCGTCGCCCAACAAGTTGTACCCCACTACCGTGACCACGATAGCCATTCCCGCGGCCAAAGGCATCCACCACTCGGTGAACAGATTTCCCTTGGTATCGTACACGATATTTCCCCAACTGGGAGTTGGAGGTTGAACTCCCAGTCCCAGATAACTCAGCGATGCCTCCAGCAGGATGGTATTCCCGACTCGCAGCGTAGCCGAAACGATGATGGGTGTCAGCGAATTGGGCAGCAGATGTCGGAAGATCAACCGTCCCGTTCCTGCCCCCAGGGCCTTCGCCGCCTGGAAGAATTCGCGCTCCTTGAGTGCCATAAACTGCCCGCGCACCAGTCGCGCCACACCCATCCAGGACATGAGCCCAATGAGGGTAATGATGATCCAGATGGACTGATTGCGCCACAGGGCAATCACCGTAATGATCAGGATGAGGGTGGGAAAGGAGAGCATCATGTCCACAAAGCGCATGATCACGCTGTCTACCCAGCCGCCGTAGTATCCAGCCACTGCCCCGACGGCGGTCCCCAGGGTCACGGCCAGGCCCATGGCCAGAAAGCCCACCAGCAGGGAAATCCGCGACCCATAAATGACACGGCTGAACACGTCACGGGCAAACCGATCGGTCCCCAGCAGGTGTTCAGCGGAAGGAGGAAGTAATCGCTCCTGCACCCGGTCTCCCTGTTCGGCCGGATCATAGGGTGCGAGAA
>CBDUTA010000500.1:0-2125 GCA_965369785.1 uncultured bacterium | reverse complement strand
ATGATGGGGGAGAGGCAAAGTCGACTCCCGGAAAATCCATCAAAATTAAAGTCACCGTAGACGTTCGCGGGGAAAAGATGAAGGTCAATTTCAATGGCTCACATCCGCAAGTCAAAGGGTGCATGAATGCAGTAGAGGCAATCACCCAGGCGGCCGTTTATTATGTGCTGCGCTGCCTGGCACCTGAGGACACCCCGACCAGTGCCGGTTTGATTCGACCCGTGGAAGTGATCATTCCTGCAGGAACCATTGTCAATGCCAGTTATCCGGCGGCCACCGCAGGAGGGAATGTGGAAACCTCACAGCGTATCGTGGATGTTCTTCTCAAAGCCCTTTCTACGGCAGGACTGGACAACCTGCCCGCTGCCAGTTCGGGTACGATGAACAATCTCTCTTTGGGCAGCGTCGGTCCTGATACCGGTAAGATTTTCTCTTATTACGAAACCATTGGAGGGGGAATGGGAGCCAGTTCACAGGCCGACGGAGACAGCGGAATTCACACTCACATGACCAATACCTTGAATACACCTATTGAAGTTCTTGAAAACTATTTTCCAGTACGGGTCAGGGAGTATCGTCTGCGCCGACAATCGGGTGGCCAAGGGAAATTCAGGGGAGGTGATGGCATTATCCGGAGCCTTGAGATGTTGGCAGATTGTCAGGTGACGCTGCTCTCCGAACGTCGTCGATATGCTCCCTATGGGTTGCGAGGTGGAAGCTCCGGAAAGACGGGTAATAACTACCTGGTGGTCAAAGGAAAACGGAAGAAATTACCGGGCAAGTTTTCACTTTCTCTTTCCAAAGGCGATGTCATCCGTATCGAGACCCCCGGGGGAGGAGGCTGGGGGAAGGGAGAAAAGCAAACCGCAGACCACAAACCACAAACCGCAGACCACGGACCACAGACCACAGACCGCAGAGAACAGACCACGGACAACGGACCACAGACCCACTCAAGTGAAAATTAACCGCATTACGCTACGGGAAATTCGCCTTCCGCTGGTTGATTTCTTTGAGACCAGTTTCGGACGTACACAGGAGAGGCGTGTACTGCTGGTGGAAATTCAGGGAGTCGACGCGGTGGGTTGGGGTGAATGCGTGGCGGGCGAAGGTCCTTTCTACAGTGATGAGACCGTAGATACGGCTTGGGCGATTCTGACCCAGTTGATTTTGCCCCCTGTCTCGGAGTGGTCTTTTGATCGTCCCACTGAATTCCAGGAGTTGGTGGGCAGGATTCGGGGCCACCGGATGGCAAAGAGTTGTGTGGAAGCGGCACTTTGGGATCTTCAGGCCCGGGAACTGGGCGTGCCTTTGTGGAAACTTTTGGGAGGAACTCGCGAGAAAGTCGCTTGCGGGGTCTCTATCGGCATCCAAAAAACACCTGATGTCCTTCTTGAGAAAATCGAAAGGGAGCTGCAGGCCGGCTACCAGAGGATCAAAATCAAGATCAAGCCGGGGTGGGATGTGGAGATCGTGCGTCTGGTCCGAGATCACTTTCCCGATATTTCCCTGATGGTGGATGCCAATGGGGCTTATAGCCTGGAAGATGTGGGTCGGCTCAGGGAGTTGGACCCTTTTGGCCTGCTGATGATCGAGCAGCCGCTGAGTTACGATGACCTGCTGGATCACTCCAGATTACAAGCCCAGATCGACACTGCCATTTGTCTGGATGAATCGATTCGACATGCCCGTGATGCCGCACACGCATTGGAACTACAAGCTTGTAGGATCATCAACATTAAGATGGGTCGTGTCGGAGGTCCCAGCGAGGCCAGACGGGTGCATGACCTTTGTCAGGAGCAGGGCATTCCGGTTTGGTGCGGAGGGATGTTGGAAACCGGAATCGGCCGTGCCCACAACATTGCACTCTCCACCTTGGAGAATTTCAGCCTTCCTGGTGACGTGTCTGCCGCTAAGCGTTACTATGAGCGCGATACCGTTTTACCTCCCGTGGAGGTCACCTCGGATGGATTTATTATTCCTCCGAAGGAGTCTGGGTTCGGCTATGAACCCGACCTCCCATGGATTGAGAAGTTGTCGGTACGAAGGCAAGACTTCCCTGATACAGGGAGTTAGTTGCTCCCCATGGTGCGGCCCCGTGGGCTCCAGAGGTTGCCTCAAAACT
>CBDUTA010000499.1:0-2125 GCA_965369785.1 uncultured bacterium | reverse complement strand
TATCCTTGGGGAAACCCTGCGTTCTCGGCCGCTTTCCACACGATGGCTTTCAGGCCGGACAGAGCGTGAGCCTCGTTGGTTTGAACATGCCGACCCCAATCCTGAGATCTCGAGTCCCACACCTCCTTCAATCCCTTCGGATTCATCGGCAACTCACCCCAGGCGACCTGAAGCATATCTACCGCTTCCTGCAGGGAGCGACTTCCGTCCTTCAGCGACATCATTGTTTCTGGCAGAGCCGGGAAAGTTGGGATCTCTCCTGGCGGAGTCTTGGGCGTCGCCGGTTGTTCCGGTTCTGGCTCCGGCTCGCTTCGCGACTCCAACTCCTTTGTCGCGTCTGCTGTCGGAGATTTGAAAGGGATCTCTCCGGTCGTCTCTTCGATCGGCTCAAATTCGGCGTCGATGGAGTCTTCGTTGCTCGAAGGCAGAACAAGCGATCCCATCTTCCCGGCTCCCCGGGTGAAATCTCCGACGAGTTCTTTGGACACTGACCCCTTGACCGATCGCTCATAGGCTTTCCAAGGAGCGTTCTTCCACATCAGGCTGTTTGGAGCAGCGCTGTAATCCCGCCGGCCCATGATGTCCGCCCCGGTATAGTAGCTGATGCGCTTGCTGCCATCGGTGAAGAAAACAATTCCGAAAGCAGCCTTCAAAGCGTTCATTTTGCGAGGTTCCATGTGATCAAAGGTGTGAACGAATTTGATGATTTGGCCTGCATCGTCGTGTTCTACGGAAAGCGTATCTCCCTCACAGACAAGCACGACTTCGATGCGGTCGACGCCTAATTCCTTGGTGCGCGCCACCATCCCTCGGGTCGAAAGCTGGGGCGTCGCGTTCTGGAACTTGCCGGATTGATTCTTGTCCCTGGGAATCAACCACACGCCCCCGTCGCCGAAGGTCATGCCATGCCTCGCGGCAAAGGCCATGCAGTTGAAAAAACTGCCGGCGCTACAGGTCTGCAGGTCAGGGTTCACGGTAATGGAGCCTGCCATGTCCAGCAGGAGTCGCTCGTAAGTGATGTCTGGGTTCTTCGGATTTCCCTTGGCATCCAGAAGATAGGAATTGATGATCGCCATGGCCTCCTTCGTCTGAAGGGGGGTCAGCATTTGACTCTCTTTGCCTATCACCATCATGCCCTGCTCGGGCTTGGCCTTTTTTTCTGTGGCTTGTTCACCCATCGGTTTTCTCCTGTTCGGGTTTCACTTCCTTTTTGGCCGTCCAAAAGACTGCCTTGGGGCCACACCCGAATGACCGGTGCTGAGCAACCAGTAAAGGATGATCTGGCATAACTTCGGCAGCTTTTGGATGAAGACAAACGATCAGATACATCTTGTCCGCGCCTCCTGGGGCGTCGATTTGTTGGCTGTAATGGCAATGTCCGCAACTGAGACGTGGATCGACTGTATATGGTTTTCGTTTGGACGGTTGCTTTGCAAACTTACTCCACCATTCTGCCGCCTCCCGGGCCCCCTTCTGGAAACCCTCGAGCCAGGCAATGTATTCCACCACCTTGCGTTGTAGGGTCCCATTCAGTCCTTCAATCAACTCGTCGGGCCTCTTCATAAATTCTCCTATCGAGTGACAGCTTTCGGTTGATTGAAAATCCTACATCCTGGGATTTCGCGCAATGGATTGTCCGCACGTCTGATCGCCCGAGTAAGGGCAGATTCGTCAACGAGCAGAAATTCTTCCGGCAGTTTGGACTTGTCGACCACCTCAAGACACCAGAAGTCCCGCAACCCTGTTGTCGCACCGTAATCGCCACGGACGGTGGTCACTTCCTGGACAACTGGGGCCACACCGTCGACGGCTTCTTCCAGTACGTCCGCAGCCTGTTCGTGTTCGCCTTCCACCTCAAGCCGTGCGGCCTCGGCGATCGCCTGGTCCTCCTGCGCCTTTCGGAGGCGGGCCTCTTCCTCTTCGGCGAGCTTTTTCTGTTCGTTGAGGAAGGCGGTGTTCCGACTTCCCAGTTCGGACTCGGCTACTTTGAGGGGATCGGTGACGACCTTGAAGCGGGCGTTGATGCGCTTCACTCCCTCGTTGATCGGGCCCACGATCGCCTTACGTTCGTCCTCCAGGGTTTTCGCATGGGAGCGGATCATCTTGATAAGCTGGCCCACGTCCC
>CBDUTA010000498.1:0-2134 GCA_965369785.1 uncultured bacterium | reverse complement strand
GGAGGGCAAATCCTCACCCTGGCCCACATCGGCCACGAAGGCCAGAATGGGACACTGATACTTCTCCTTGAGCCAATGCAGCATGACCGAAGTGTCCAGGCCACCTGAATAAGCCAAAACGATTTTCTTTATTTCTGAACCCCTTGCCATAAATCCTTCCTCACTTTGCGGGCATCGTATCCTTCCGCCACCACTACCAGGAGGGTGTCCTCACCCGCTACCGTCCCCAGAATCCCGGCCAACCGCAGGGCATCTACCCGGTAAGCCACAGCTGGGGCCATTCCCGGGTCGGTGTGCAGAACCAGCAGATTTCCACTGATGTCGCAGCTGGCAATCTGAAAAGCGGATATTCCTTCCATAATCGCATATTTATATTCACCATCTTCGCCGGTCGTCTTGACCACATGCAGTTCCTTCAGGTCACGGGATAAAGTGGCCTGTGTTACTTCAAATCCATTTGTTTCCAGCATCTTAAGCATATTTTCCTGGCTGGAAAGATTCGTTCGATCGACCAAATTGAGGATGGCCTGGTGGCGCTTCTCCTTTTCTCTATGCACGAGGTTTGTATATTTATACAGAATCGCCCAAAAGTCAAGTTTCAGATTCGGCACCTGAGGTGCCTCCCACATTCCGGAGTTCCCTGCCACTTGCAACAATTTAGGACCAAGCTGAAAGTGGGAGGCACCTCAGGTGCCGAATCTGAACGTGTTTAGGCAATTCTGCGAAAAGTCTGGTAGAGGGTGTCGCGTTGGGCGGGTGTAAAGCCCGCTTCTTCGATCACGGTGAGAAGGTTGTCTCGAGTGGCGGTGTTGTGAGCGCCTGCCGTGCTCATGACATTTTCTTCAATCATGATGCTACCCACATCGTTGGCTCCAAAGTGAAGCGCTACCTGGGCAATCGATAAACCCTGGGTGAGCCAGGAGACCTGGAGGTTGCGGAAATTGTCCAGGTAGATGCGGCTGACCGCCAAAAGGGTAAGGTATTCCACCGGGCCCACTCTCCTGCTGACGGACGCCTCCATGGGAGTTCCCTCCAGCTGGACGTTCCAGGGAATGAAGGCCACAAATCCACCCGTCTCATCTTGCAGTCTGCGCAGCCGGTCCAGATGCTCGATGCGTTCTTCAAGGGTCTCTCCTCCCCCGATCATCATGGTTGCCGTGGTGAGCAGACCTTCTTCGTGAGCAGTACGCATGACTTCCAGCCACTGATCAGCGGTGCACTTGCCAGGGCTGATCTCCTTGCGCATCCTTTGGGTCAAAATCTCGGCACCACCGCCCGGGATGGAAACCAGACCGGCCGCCTTGAGACGGCGAATCGCTTCTCGAAGACTCATCTTGCTCAAACGGGCCAGGACCACGATTTCCGGCGGTGAGAAACAGTGCAGGTGGATGGGGTAGCGGTCCCGGATGGAACTGAGCAGATTCTCATAGTAGTCGATCTTCAGGTCTGGGTGCATCCCTCCCTGCATCAGGATTCCCGTACCTCCCAGTTCAAGGGTCTCTTCGATCTTCTTGAAGATCGACTCCAAAGTGAGGACGTACCCCCCTTCCTCTCCCGGTTTCCGATAGAAGTTGCAAAAGGTACAGCGGGCCACGCAGACGTTGGTGTAGCTGATATTGCGATCGATCAGGAAAGAGACGACCCCATCCGGACATTTCTGGCGACGCACGTAGTCGGCCGCCTGTCCCACTTTCTGCAACTCCCCGGACTGCAGAAGTGTCAGTCCTTCCTCAGGCCCGATCCGCTTGCCCTGGTATGTCTTCTTCAAGATTTTTTCGACCGATTGCATCACGATATCCTAAAGTGTTTAGAGCCTCAAGATGACAACCAATCAGATGGCCCGTGGGCTGAAGCCCACGGCTCTGACTGCTCTCGTTGGCTCCAACAGAGCCGCAGGCTTTAGCCTGCGGGCCTCTGGCCTAAAGGTTATATTCCTGCGCCTTCAGAAGCGCCACGGCAATATCCCGTCTCATGGGAATGGAGTTCAGCAGGGAGTGTTTGCAAAACTTTCGCAAAGCGGCCTGATAGGTGCGCTGCTCGTCTCCTTCAGAAACCGACCCCAAAATCTTCTTCCCCGACAGGCTGATCTTGTCGATGGCATCATGGATGTAACACCGAATGAGCTTTTCATACA
>CBDUTA010000497.1:0-2144 GCA_965369785.1 uncultured bacterium | reverse complement strand
GGTACTGGGCGATGCTCGATTATCCTTAGCCAGAGAACCCAGCAACCAGTTTGATCTGCTGGTCCTCGATGCTTACACCTCCGACTCGGTTCCGATCCATCTCATTACTCAACAAGCACTTCAACTCTACCTGGATAAAATCACCGATCACGGGCTGATCATCTTCCACATCTCCAACCAGTACCTGGATCTCACCCCCGTTGTGGCGAATCTAGCCCAGGACCTGGGTCTGGTGTGTTTCCTAAAAAATGATGTCTTCCTCTCGGAGCAGGAGAAGCTCTTGGGAAAAGAACCCTCCCAATGGGCCATCCTGGCCCGTCATCGGGAGGACCTGGGCCACCTGATCGATGATCCCGGCTGGCAACGGTTAGAGGGCTCGGATGGACCCGTATGGACGGACAGCTACTCGAGCCTCTTCCGCATTCTGAAATGGAACCCTTAGCCCGCCAGGAATTCCAGAACAGCACGGTTGAACTCAACGGGCTTCTCTCTTTGAGGCCAGTGCCCGCATTGCTCGAGAATGCAAATTCTGGAATGGGGAATCAACTGGTGAGCCTTTGACGCCCACTTCACGGGTATCATTCGGTCCTTCGATCCATGGATGAGCAGGGTGGGTTGGGTGATTTCAGGCAACCTTTCCAGAAGGTTATTCCGAAAGCCGGACCAATTCATTTCATTCTCGAGATAAGATCTCCAGGCCCTGCCTGCTCCAACAGCAGCAGCGTTTTTCGCAATTTCGTCGATCAGATCTTCGGTGATCACTTCCCGATCATGAACAATCTTCCCCAAGCTGAGTTTCATGGTTTCGCGATTTCCCATTTTTCGTACTCTATTGTGCAACCGAGGCATGTTCACCATGAGCTTCGCCAACACCTGCCAGTGCCACTTCGTTCCCAATCCAGCACTATTGGTCAAGACCAGCTTTTCCACCAGGGAGGGGAACTGGAGAGCAAAAACAACGGCAATGTGCCCTCCCATAGAGAGTCCCACCAGGGAGAAACGCTCCAGACCCAGCTGCTGGACGAAGTGGCTGAGAAACCGCGTGTAGTACTCAACAGTGTAATTCAGATCAGGTTTGGCACTTGATCCGTATCCAGGCAAGTCGGGCGCGACAACACGGTGAGCACGAGAAAACCGATCCATCGTGGGTCGCCAGGAAAGGGAAGCCGAATCGGCACTCCCTCCATGAAGAAGAACCAGGGCAGAGCCTGTTTCTCCCGCTCTCAGGTAGTGAGTTGCAACCCCTTCGATTTCCGTCTGGCAATCTCTTACCGGCATTAAGTGTCTCGTCCCGGGAATACCATGTCGTTTGCTGATGGAGCTATAATAAACTCATGACCTGGGTCCGTTTCTGCTCTTTCTGGATCTACCCGTCCCTGGCCTGTTTTCTGCTTTTCCTCTCACTTCAACAGGGCACCCCATGGAGGCAGCTCTTGTGGCTGATTCCACTGGGTTGGTTCCTCTGGAGCCTGCTGGAGTACTTGCTGCATCGCTTCTTCTTTCATTGGACTCCTCACGATCGCAGATTCAAAAAGATCGTACGATCCCTTCACGTCAGCCATCATGGCGATTCCAGGAATCCTGACAAGATCCTGGTTCGACCTGTTTATAGCCTGCCTGTTTCTGCCCTCTTCCTGGGAAGTTTCTTTACAGTCACGGGCAGCCTCTTTGCAGCTTCCGCCCTGCTGACAGGTCTTTGGCTGGGATTTCTCTACTACGAGCTCGTTCACTACCGGCTTCACTTGAGCAAGACTGACGGTGGCTTGCTGGCCTACCAGCGCCAAGGGCATTTCTATCATCACTTCGTAGATTCGAAAAACTGCTTTGGCGTCACTTCGCCCCTTTGGGACTGGATCTTTGGCACCTATCGGCACGTCAGCGCGCGATAAGCGCGCTGACGTCACTTCGTGACGTCGTGCCTTCGTGCTGTCGTGCTGCCGGAGAGAGCGCTGCGCGCGGATTCCAGGTTTTGAATTTTGAACTTTGAATTTGTTTGGGATTTGGAGTTTGGAATTTTGAATTTCCGCTGACAGCCGTCAGCGGTCAGTCCTCCTCACTCAGTCCTTCCCGTAGTGCCCGCACCGCCTCTGGCAAGACAGCCGTAGCATCCCCCTCGATGCGAAGATCGGCAAGCTGATCGTGTG
>CBDUTA010000496.1:0-2160 GCA_965369785.1 uncultured bacterium | reverse complement strand
CTTAACACCTCCAGTAAAAGCCACTTGGACGTATAACGCCCTTACCGGAAAGTGGGATTGAAGGACCCCACTCGCGCGGTCTATTGGACGGCTTGCCGACTATACGGCCAAGTTGACTGGCCCGGACCGCTGAAATCGTGCGCCCGTTTTCGGCCCGCTTCAAAGCTCAATCTTTCGTCATCTTTCACTTATTGGATTGGCAAAAAATCCGGGAACTGGTTGATAAATATAAGCTTTTCGTCACAAATCGAGGGAATTAGGCTCAGACTCAAACTCTGGCGAGGGGTGACCCTCGTGGGGGTTCGACTCACCCCTCCGGAACCCTGTTTTCCCCGCCAGAGAACTCCTCTGTCCCTTTTCATTCCTCTTTCTCAAATTCGAGAAGAGTCATTCTCCGGGCTCCATCTCCCGCATCGGCTAAAACCCGCGAATCCGTTGGTTTTTGTGAGCTTTTCAGTGGGTGCTCTCTAGGCAGGAGATCTAGAGACTGTGGACTTCTGGCCCCATCACTTCTTTAGCAAAACTCATTCGGTGCCAACCCGAAAAAAAAGGGCTTATCCGTAGGTGTTTAGCCTATACATTGTGGGCCTGTCCCCAATATCCCCCATACGTGTTAATCTTCCCTCTATCTGAGCATAAGTTGTCATGGCTAAACTTTCGGTGATCGTTGCTGTTTTCAACGAGGGACCGCGGTTGCGATCTTTTGTCGAGAATTTAATTTCATCTCCCTGCCCAATCGAGCGCGAGTTTATCTTTATCGATGACGGATCTCAGGATGCCACTCCTTCCTGTTTAACACAGCTCTCAACAGAGTTTCCTTTGCGGGTGATCAAACAGGAGAAAAACCAGGGTAAGGGTACAGCTGTCAGGCGTGGGATTGAGGAAACATCAGGAGACTTCATCATGATTCAGGATGCTGATTTCGAATACGATCCGAGCGATGTACCGGCCCTTCTCAAACCTCTTCTCGACGATGAGGCAGACATCGTCTATGGAAGTCGCTTTAAGCAGAACTCTCCTCAGGTTCATCGAACCTACCACTATTTTGTAAATCGTTTTTTGACGGTTCTGAGCAACCTCTTCTCGGGGATCTACCTGACTGATATGGAAACATGCTACAAGCTTTTTCGTGCTGACTTGATCAAGAGTATGAATCTGACCTCAAGACGTTTTGAAATTGAGGTGGAGCTGACTGCTTATAGCGCCAAGACATCCGCGAGGATTTACGAACTGCCTATTTCTTACCGCCCGCGGACGCAGCTAGAAGGGAAGAAAATTGGATGGAGAGATGGTCTTTACGCCCTCTATCATATCGTCCGCTGCAATTGCTTCCGGTCCCTTGATCAGAGCTTCAAGGAACTACCTGACAAATACCATCCGAGATCTTGACCATGACACAGTCGACGCGGCTCAACAGAGAGAGAACATTCCGTTTTCTTCCTATCCCCGGTAGGCCCCGGAAGCATGGACTCATTGCAAAGGAAGTTCCCTGACCCAATAGAGAGCGAAACCGCTTGATGGTAAAGTAACCTCTCGTGAAGGAGTCCTTCTCAACCCACAGACACCTGTTTCTCTTCGTCGGGATGGCGGCGTTTTTCGCGTTTGCACCCGCCCTGCCCATCCGGTTCCTGCAGGACGACCTCGGGGTCATCATTAACAACCGTGATTTAACGGTCTCCAACATTCCAACGATGGCGGGGAAGTCCTACTGGGGAAAGGTGCTCGTTTTAGAAGACCCGTGGCGTCCCGGCCACTACTTGTACCGGCCCCTCCCGGTCATGATGTTTGCCGTCGAAAAGGCGGTATTCGGAATGACCACCTGGCCCTACCGAATCATCAACTTGCTGTTTCATGCCTTGTGCTCTGTGTTGGTCGCGCTACTCTGTGCCCGCTTTCTCGGTGGGTGGAAGGAGGCCGGCCGGGTTCCACTATTCGCAGGCCTGCTGTTCGCCGTCCACGCGGTCCATTTCGAACCGGTCGTTCATATCGTCGGGCTGGCGGAAATCGGCATGACGGCAGCGACGCTCGCGGCATTCCTTTGCATCGACCGAGCCAGAACCGATACCCGTTGGGTTTACGTCATGATTGTGCTGGGGCTGGCGGCCACGCTCTTCAAGGAACAGGGACTCCTCGGCCCGGGATTGGTCGGCGCCTACTGGC
>CBDUTA010000495.1:0-2180 GCA_965369785.1 uncultured bacterium | reverse complement strand
CATCACTTTCTTTCTCAACTGTATCGATGTCCTGGTCCGAGATGAATCCTTCATAACCTTGCGCCGCAAGCGCGTTCGACACCGAACCCTGGAACGGGTTGAGGACCAGACTCGGAACTTCATCGAGGAGAGGGTGAAAGAGGAAGAAGAGGCTGAAGCGGAGGCTGAAAGGGCTATGGACCAAGCCCAGCAAAGGCTGAATGAAAAGGTCGAGGAAGTGCGACAACGACCTGATCTGGACATTCAGACCAAGCAGATTATGGCTCAAAATATTCAGGAAGTGGAAAGCCGTCGATTTGAGGTCTTAAAAACAAACATCGAAGCGGAAAAAGAGTCCAAAATCAACCACAGCAAGGAGAATGTCGAAGAGCAGATCCGGAGCATTCAGACCAACATCAAGACCTTCGCGGTTCTGCTGCCTCCCATTCCCGTCTTCGCTCTGGGCGTACTGATTTTTGTGCGCCGGCAGCGTCGGGAAAGGGAGGGCGCCGCGGCCGCCCGCAGACTAAGGACATCGTCATGAACGAAACACGAAAAACAATGACCTACGCTGGTGCGGCTCTGTTGCTGCTGGCACTGGCTGTTGTCGCAGCACCGCGCAACATCACTCCCGACGCCTTCCTGGATCGAGGCGAGGCCTTTTTTCCCGAGTTTACGGATCCCAATGTCGCCACCACCCTTGAGGTCATTGAATTTGACGAAGAAACGGCGGCTGCCCGCCCCTTCAAGGTGACCTTCAATGAGAACCAATGGACCATACCCTCGCACCACGACTATCCCGCCGACGGAAAAGAGAGATTGGCCCAGACGGCTGCCGGTGTCATCGACCTCAAGAAAGATGATTTTCGATCCAACAACATGGCCGACCACGAGGCCTTCGGTGTGATTGACCCACTGGACCAAACCGTGACCACGCTCAAGGGTCGGGGGAAACGCGTCACCATTAAGGGAGAAAGCGACCAGATCCTGGCAGACTTGATCATCGGCAACACACTGGAGGGCAGAGGCAACCTTCGGTTCGTCAGACTTCCCGATCAGAAAAGAGTTTATGTGGCCCACATCGATATGGATATCTCCACCCAATTCGAGGACTGGATCGAGCGGGCCCTGCTGCAGCTCACAGAGCGTGACATCCAACAGATGACCTTGAAAGATTACTCGATTAACGAGCGGACCGGAACCATCAACCAACGCGATGTGGTTATTCTTGATCGGGAGGAGGAGAGCTGGAAAGCAAATCGAATGTCCTCAACCCAGGAAGTGGACTCCACCAAACTCAATGATTTGTTAAAGGCGATTGAGGAACTCTCCATCGTCGGCGTGCGGCCGAAGCCAACGGGTCTTTCCCAGAATCTGCGCCGTTCTGAGGGGGAAGAAGGGATGTCTCAGGCAAATCTTCTTTCCCTGCAGAGCAAAGGGTACTACTTCACCCGAGATGGAAATCTGGTCTCCAATGAAGGAGAACTCGAGATACGCAGCAGCCAGGGACTTATTTACACTTTGCGCTTCGGCGAGATCCTCTTTGGCACCGGTGATGCCGTTACCGCCGGCACCGACTCAAGCAACGAAGATGCGAAGGAGAAAGAGGATGAGAAGGAGAGAGGTCCTGGCGAGAACCGATACCTCTTTATTACGGCCTCGTTTGACCCCAATAGATTTCCCGAACCCGCTCAGCCGGGTAACACAGATTTTCTGAATAAGTCCGAAGAGGATTGGACCGATACCGATCGAAAGAATAAGGAACTCAAAGACAAGCACGACGAATGGCTGGAGGAAGTGAAAAACGGCCGGGAACTCTCCGATCAGCTGAATACCCGCTTTGCCGATTGGTACTATGTCATTTCTTCAGGTAGTTTTGACAAGGTGCACCTGAAGCGAAGCGACCTGATTAAGACGAAGGAATAGCCTGGGTAAGCAAAAAGAAAAGATTCCTGTGACTGAACAGGAGAAAAACCCCAAAAGCACAGACTTGGACGAGACAGGTGTGGTCCTTGCCGGGGAAGTTCTTCCCACCTCCCTCCCCATTATGCCCATCAGACCTCGTCCTCTTTTTCCAGGCATTCATATTCCTTTGGCGGTCCGAGAAGATCAACTCCCGGTCGTGGAGTGGGCAATGAAATCGGGCGCCCGGACGCTGGGGCTGGTGCTGGCAAAAGATGTGGAAAAGGAGGATAGCCCCG
>CBDUTA010000494.1:0-2198 GCA_965369785.1 uncultured bacterium | reverse complement strand
GGAAAGTTCCAGGACCTCATGGCCATCGATACCAAATTCCTGAGCTGGATTGAGGCCAACTTCCCCGGTCGCGATATTCGGGCTCATAATGATGAAGATCTGCACAATCATGGCTCCAGTACCATTAAGCATGGACGTGGTTCCGTACTGACGGTCGACCTGACTAATCGCTGCAATATGATGTGCGACCCCTGCTTTATGGATGCCAACCAGGTGGGCTTTGTCCATGAACTGGAGTGGGAAGAAATCAAGGAGATTCTCGACAACTCCTTGAGGATCAAACCAAGACGGCAAATGTCGGTCCAGTTCTCGGGCGGGGAGCCTTCGATTTCACCCCATTTTTTCCGGGCCATCAAGTATGCTCGTAAGATCGGTTACAACAGCGTGCAGGCAGCCACCAACGGAATCGAGTTTGCCAAGAGCCCCGATTTTGCCCGCAAGGCCTATGAGGCGGGATTACGCTATGTCTACTTCCAGTTTGACGGAATCGGCAATGATGCCAACAGCCATCGCCATATCGGCAACCTGTTTGACGTCAAGCTGCGTGCCATTAACAACATTCACGATGCGGGAATCGAGATTATTCTGGTCATCACACTGATCAACGATGTGAACAATGATCAGGTGGGTCCCATCATCCGCTTCGCAATGGACAACCCCAAAAAGATTGCTTTCCTTGCCTTTCAACCGGTCTCTTTCACGGGGAGGGATGAGGAGGTCACGGACGAGCGACGGCTGCGGCAGCGCTATACCCTGTCCCACCTGGCCAGAGATGTAAAAGACCAGACCGGAATGACGGAACCCACCCGGGACTGGTTCCCCCTCTCCCTGATGGGGGCCTTCGCCGATTTTGCCGACCAGGCCCACGGACCGGGTGCCCAGTGGGGCCAGGTCAGTTGTGGGTGTCATCCCAACTGCGGTGTGGGCACGGCCATGATGATTGACAAGGAGACCAAGGAAGCAGCCCCTGTTCCCCAGTTCCTGAATATCCCCGGGTTGGTCAAGGATATGCAAAAGGTCACGGATGCGGGGCGAGCTACATGGGCTTCCAACCTCATGATGGGACTGGCTCTGCTCAAGCATTACCGACCCTTTCAGGCGCCTTCACAGTTCACCCTGTTGGATATGCTCAAGAAGTTTGATAAGAGCTTTGGCTTGTCGGGCAAGGATTATGGAACCGAGGCCAAGGAGCGTCGGGATGACCGGTGGAACTTTCTCTTTGTGGCCGGAATGTGGTTCCAGGATCTGTTCAATTACGACTTCCGCCGCACCGAGATGTGCATTATTCCCTATGCAACTCAGGAGGGCGAGATTTCCTTCTGTGCCTACAACACGGGTCACGGATGGCGCAACATCATTGAGCACATGCATATGAATGCTACCGTCGCCAACTGGTACAAGGAGCATGGACGCCATGAGATCTTTGCCGGCGGGAAGGATGTGAACCTTGAGAGTTATGATCATGCTCTCCAAATCAATGCCGAGGATGCCAGCCGGGTCAAAGAGAAGGGCGACAAGCCCCAGACCGCGCGCGATGAGAAAATGAAGGGCAAAAAGGCAGCCAAAGAGGCCGCCATGGTTCGTGAGTACTACGAAGAGATGGTTCTTCAGAAGAAAAAGAAGAACGATCTGGTCGAGCTAACGGCTCGCTAATACCCGTTTGGGGTAAGACGCAGTCAGAGCCGTGGGCTTTTAGCCCACGGGCCAGCCTGGAAGTGTTTTTCAGGCGAAGAACTCCCACCGGTTGACCTCTACCGATACCCGATGAGCGAACTTGCCGAGAAACAATGTGTTCCCTGCCGGGGAGGCATCCCCGCTCTGACTGGGGAAGAAATCAAACCGCTGGAAGAACAGATCAGCAATTGGAAAGTGATTGAGGATCATCATATTCAAAAGACATTCAAATCGGAAAACTTCAGAAGTGCTCTCGATTTTGTCAACCGGGTAGGGGAAATTGCCGAAGAACAGGGACATCACCCTGACCTTTATCTGGCCTGGGGAAAGGTCGAGGTCAAGATCTGGACCCACAAAATCAACGGCCTCAGTGAAAGTGACTTCATCCTGGCCGCAAAGATTGACCGGGCCTACACATCGGGGTTGTGAGGCCTTCACTGAGCCCCAACGGGTTTGCCTGCAGGCTAAAGCCTGCGGCTCTGACAGAGTAGCCAGGAACATCTCGGACATTGGGTTAACGAGGG
>CBDUTA010000493.1:0-2206 GCA_965369785.1 uncultured bacterium | reverse complement strand
TTGGACTCCACTCGCGGGACAACCAAAGGCTCCTGGATTCGCTCAAAGAGCTGCGGGATCTGGGCAATACGGTCATCGTCGTCGAACATGATGAGGATACGATTCGAAGCGCCGATTATTTGGTGGACTTGGGACCGGGTGCCGGTAGCGCCGGAGGTCACGTCGTAGCACGGGGCAGCTTGTCGGAGGTCCTGAGGCAACCGGAGTCGCTGACGGCTCAATATCTCAATGGAACTCGTGAGATTCCTGTGCCGGCGCAGCGCCGCGCAGGCAACGGTGAGAAAATCGAGATTTTAGGAGCCCGTCAAAACAATCTTCGAAACATCGATGTGATCTTTCCCCTGGGTCTGTTTATTGCTGTAACCGGAGTTTCAGGATCTGGGAAATCGACACTGGTAGATGATGTGCTTTATCGTGCCCTCTCTCGTCAGCTCTATCGTTCTTTACCGGAACCCGGGCTGCATCGATCTATCCGTGGAGTGGAGAAGATCGACAAGGTCATTGAGATTGACCAGTCCCCCATAGGGCGGACCCCGCGTTCCAATCCCGCCACCTATACGGGGATTTTTACCCCCATCCGAGAGCTTTTTGCTCTACTGCCGGAATCCCGTGTCCGAGGATACAAACCTGGACGCTTTAGTTTCAATGTCAAAGGAGGACGTTGTGAGGTGTGCCGGGGAGATGGGTTGCGCAGGATTGAGATGAACTTTCTCCCCGATGTCTACGTGAACTGTGAAGCTTGCCAGAGAGCCCGCTACAATCGGGAGACGCTTTCCATTAAGTACAATGGATATTCGATATCGGATGTTCTCGAGATGAGCATTGAGAAAGCCTATCCTATCTTTGAGAACATTCCCCGCCTCCAGGCCAAGCTGCAAACTCTTTTGGATGTTGGTTTGGGCTACATTAGACTGGGACAATCGGCCACCACGCTATCGGGCGGGGAAGCCCAACGGGTGAAGGTAGCGCGTGAACTCAGTAAACGTTCAACGGGAAAGACGCTGTATATCCTCGACGAACCGACCACGGGACTCCACTTTGAGGACGTCAAAAAGCTTCTTGACATCCTCAGTCGGCTAGTTGATCGTGGGAACACCGTGATCGTGATCGAACACAATCTGGAAGTCATCAAATGTGCGGATTGGATCATCGATCTGGGTCCCGAGGGCGGAAAGACGGGAGGGCGAGTGGTGGCGGTGGGTCCTCCGGAGAAGGTCGCTAAATCAAGAAAATCACACACAGGAAGAGCCTTAGCCAGGATGATGCATCCTATCGGCTAGAACGACATGTCCAAGTATAAAGAGTTCAAGGCGGAGAAAATCCAGGATTATCCACTCGATTCGCGTCCCAGTAAGGTCAATGTGGATCACTTTGCCCGGCCCCTAAAAGAAGATTCGATCTCGGCCTTCACCGATTCACTGCCCAAACTTCTGGCGGCGGATGACTTGCGCACTTTGGTGGAAAAGATTCGAAAAGCACGGGAAAAAGGGCGGGCCATTATCTGGGGGTTTGGTGGCCATGTAGTCAAAGTGGGATTGGCTCCGGTGCTGATTGACCTGATGGATCGAGGGTTCGTGACCGCACTGGCCACCAACGGAAGCGGAATGATCCATGACTTCGAGATCGCATTGAGTGGTTCTACCTCAGAGGAAGTGGAGTCGCAGCTGAGTACGGGAGCCTTCGGAATGGCTCGAGAAACGGGAGAGTTCTTGAATCAGGCCATCAACAAGGGGGCCAGCCAGGGACAGGGCATCGGGGAGTCGGTGGGCGAGTTCCTGCAGCAGTACGATACCCGATATCCTGATTTGTCCCTGATGCTGAAGGCACACGAAAAAGACATCCCTTTGGCCGTCCTGATCGCCATGGGTACCGATATTATTCACAACCATCCCGAGGCTTCCGGAGAAGCCATGGGAAAGAGTTCACAAATCGATTTTCGAATCTTCACCCAGCAGGTATCGCTTCTTGACGGGGGAGGAGTGTACTTGAATCTAGGATCGGCAGTCATCCTTCCAGAGGTATTTTTGAAGGCGGTGTCCCTGGTGAGAAACACGGGAAAGCGTTTACAGGATTTCACAACTGCCAATCTCGACTTTATCCAGCACTACCGACCGACCAGAAATGTCGTGCAGCGCCCCGTTTCGGGAACAGGGACGGGGATTGCCTTAACCGGTCATCACGAGATCATGGTTCCTCTTCTGGCAGC
>CBDUTA010000492.1:0-2221 GCA_965369785.1 uncultured bacterium | reverse complement strand
AATAGATCGTAACTTTCCCGGTAATTCACGGTGATCGAGTAAGCATATACTTTGGCACAGGCATAGGGGCTCCGCGGGTGAAACGGAGTGTTTTCAGTTTGTGGTGTCTCCTGAGCGTTCCCGAACATCTCGCTGCTGGAGGCCTGGTAAAAGCGAGTGCGAACTCCCGCCTTCTTGATGGCTTCCAGGATTCTGATTGTGCCCACTCCGTTGATATCGGCCGTATACTCAGGGATATCGAAGCTCACACGCACATGACTCTGGGCACCCAGATGATAGACCTCATCGGGTTCTAACTGGTGGAGCAATTGAGCCAGGTTCGAAGAATCGGCCAAATCCCCGTGGTGTAGAAACAGACGCACCCCATTAATATGGGGATCCTGGTAGAGATGATCGATCCTCCCGGTGTTGAAGGTGCTGGCCCGCCGGATGATACCGTGAACCTCATATTCCTTGCTCAGCAGTAGTTCGGCCAGATACGAACCATCTTGGCCCGTAATTCCAGTAATCAGTGCCTTCTTTCGCATTTCACCAAACTTTTTTGGTGGGACAGGATGCCGGTTTCAAATTCCCTTCAGATTCTTAAGAAATTCAGAGTGCATTCCAAACCCATTTGTCTTAACTCATCGCCAAAGGGCGCTAAAATTCGAGCGATTGTACCATAACATCAATGCAACGGTCAGGATCACAAGTCTCGAAGAAGAGACTTCATAGCTCATGACGCACGGTATATTGCAGACAAGCGGAAAGGTCATCTGTGATCCGAAGCACGGGACCCGGGTGGTTGGCTTGAATGAGCAAGTTGCCAATATCATAGTGGGTGTCATAGACCACCCCGTCCCAGGTCGAGATCGATGCATGAAGGACGTATTTGCGAGGGTAGAGAACCCCTCCATCGACTCTCCAGCGGATCAACCCTGTTCCCGGTTCGAGATGAGTCTCACCCGGGTGCCAGCCCACCACCGAGACTCGCCGCTCATCGGGCAGGGCGAAAACGACCCTGAAGATGGGCTGTTTGATGGCCTCCGTGCAATCGTACTCGAGCACCACCTCAAAGTGTTCGTCACTCTGGAATTCGCTTTTCATTTTCTGGTGCTCATCACAGATCCAGAGTCTTCGTACCTTTAAGGGAGATTCCCCGTACATCTCGAATTGAGGAATCACGGCCTTGGGAGGCGCTTGAGTGGCCCCATTTCCCAGGGATGGAGATTCCTCTGTCGATCGGATGCCCACCTCCTGAGCCGCTTGTGCTTCCAGATCGTCCAAGTAGTGTTTGATGACGACCTCGCTCGAATCACTGGATTGGATGACGCCGTGGTTCAGGTAGATGGCTCGATTGCACAGGGCCTCAACTCGCCACAGGTCGTGGGAGACGAAAAGGATGGTCACGCCGCTTTGGCGCATTTCGTTGATTTTATCCATGCATTTCTTCTGGAAGGAGGTGTCGCCCACCGACAGGGCTTCATCGACGATGTAGACGTCCGGCTCCAGGCAGGCGAACAGGGAGAAGGCCAGACGAACGAACATTCCGGTCGAGTAGATCCGGATGGGCCGATCTATAAAGTCACCCAACTCTGAAAACTCCACGATTGCTTCCAGGCGGTCTTTCACGTACTCGTCACTGAATCCCAGGAGGCGGGCACTGTTGAGAATATTTTGAGTCCCGGTGAGTTGCATATTAAACCCGGTTCCCAGCTCCAGCAGGGAAACGGTTTGTCCCTTGACCTCGAAATTCCCCGCTGTGGGATACAAGGCTCGGGTGAGGATCTTGAGCAGGGTGGTTTTCCCGGCGCCGTTGGGTCCGATGATTCCCAGACATTCCCCTCGTTTGAGATGGAAGGAAACGTTTTTCAGGGCCCAGAAATCGGTGTGGCGCTGCACCTGACCCAGCGATGCCCACTCCGCCATACGATGCCAGGGATGGCTGTACAGCTTGTAGCGCTTGGAGAGATTCACCACCTGAACCGCAATGTTATCCATGGTCAATGTTTAACCTATTTTCTAGGGGCGAGCCAGTGGCTCGCCCGAACCGTGCGGATTGCAGAAATCGCAGCCACACTGGTAACGGATCATGCTAACAAATGGCCCCAGGAAAGAGCTTACCGTTCCAAGTCAGTATTTTAACAGAGAGAGGTTGTTCAGGGCACGTGTCTCCAGATGTTTCCGGAGCACTCTGAGGGGCTGCAGTTTGGCCTCAGAATCGTTCAAAACTCCCTCGATT
>CBDUTA010000491.1:0-2228 GCA_965369785.1 uncultured bacterium | reverse complement strand
TGGCTCATGCCTCTTCTGAACAACTGGCCGTGGATATCACCAACTATACGGCTGCGGTGTTTGTCGATTACAACATTGCCGAGAGAAATGGCCAGATCAGAGAGGCGGTACAGTTCATCCAAGCCCGAATCCAACAGACGGAGCAAGAGCTGGGTGGATCGGAAAAGACACTGGAAGAGTTCAAGAGAGACTATCGGATGATCTTGAGCCTGAATGTCGAAGTGGGTGGAGACATCCAGGAGCGGATAGAGGGTCTGGGACGACAAATCGCCAATCTGGATAAGGGCATGCTGCAGTTGGAGTTGATCCCTAGTGTCGATGAGTACTGGGCCTTTTCTCCCGTACTTGGCGATGCAGAAGATCCGATGCTTTTTCGATTGGAAGAGCAAGTCCTGCAGCGGATTGAGGACATCAACACGTTAAAAGGTGAACTGCGTCGACTGTTGAGCTACCGCACGGAGGAGTCCAGGGAGGTCCAGCAGAAGATCCTGGAGACAGAAGAGCTGGAAGTAAGCGGCAAAGAAATCATCTCCAGCTTGCTCCAAGGTTATCAAACCATCCAGGATGAATTGATCGAAAATCGCCGGAATCTCCTGGAACGCCGAAATCAATTGGAGACCGTTCCTGAAATCACCCGCCAACTTGGAGCCTTGGAGAGGCAGGTCGTTCTCAAGACCGATGTCCTCAACCTTTTTCAGAGGAGGCTGCAGGATGCAGAAATTCAGGAGGCCAGTGAAATCAAGGAGGTCACGATCGTCGAGGAGGCCAGCCGGGCTGAACTTTTACCTCAGCCCTCGAGATTGTTGAAGTCCCTGGCTGGACTGCTCATTGGAATGCTACTGGGTGGTGTTTTTGCAGTGATTCTTGAGTCCATGGATACCTCGATTGGGACCATCGATGATGTTGAGCGTTACGTAGAGCTTCCGGTCTTGGGAGTGATCCCTCATCTGGATACAGAACTGGTGAGGGAGAATCTGCTGGTAGACGAGATGGGCCGAGACGTCACTTCCGGGGAAATAGACCGTATGTCCACTCTCTGCACTCATTTCACTCCGCAGGAACCCGTCTCCGAGGCCTTCCGTTCCGTGCGTGCCCAGCTTGAGGTCATGTTAAAGAGAAATGACTGGAAAACCCTCATGGTGACCTCCTCTGTTTTGCAGGAGGGCAAGACGAACACCGCCTGTAACCTGGCGGTTGTTTTTAGCCAGGCCGGCTATAAAACACTCCTGATTGACGCCGACTTGCGCCGTCCCCAGGTGCATAGAGTTTTTGGACTGACCAAGACGCCAGGGTTGTCGGAAGTTCTTCTGGGAGTCACCGAATGGGAGAGTGCCAGCAAGTCGATCGACGACTTGATCTTAGGCAAATTTGGATTGAAGAATTCTCACATGAATCCGGGGCTGGAGTATCTTTTCCTGCTTACTGCAGGGAGAAGGGTGGATAGCCCGGCTGAGCTCCTGAACCTGGACAAGATGAGCGGGATCCTTTCGGAAATGCGTGAGGTGTATGACATCATTATCATAGACATAGCACCCGTGCTTCCGGTGGCCGAAGCCTCCCAGTTGGCCCCCGGAATCGAGGCAACCCTGATTACTTATCAGATTGGCCGGGTTGGACGCGAAGTGGTGAACCGAACCAAGAGTAGATTGCAGGCCGTTGGCGGAAATGTGGTGGGGCTCATGATGAACGACATCGAGTCAGAAATCTACTACTCCCGCGATTACCCTTACTATGGGTATAAGTATAAATACGAAGAAGCTCCCCCCTCCGAATCCTCCTTTGGATATCTGAGCGAACTGGGTGACCGATTTTCGGACTTCCTCCGCCAACAGCGTGCCCGAAAGGTCTTCAAAGTCTTTCAGCACTCCTCCAGGAAGCGCTCCCCATCGCCCTCTGCCGATGACGAAATGGAAGACGTGATGAAGCTCACGGACGATGAGTAATCGGCGATGAGACGGGAGATGGGTCCCAATCCATTTGGAGCTTTCTTGTTGCTTTTGATGGCGGGAGTCCTCTGTGTGGCCGCCCTCCTGGTTTCCCAGCTGGAGACCAGCATGGGCATTCTCATCGGGTTTGGGATCGCAGTCTCCGTCCTTGTCTTTTTCAAAACCGAGATCGCTATCTATCTACTGATCTTTTCCATGTTGCTCTCCCCTGAATTTGGCGTCGGTGGCTTGGCTACAACAGGAGGCACCTTGGGAAGAGGTGTCACCTTTCGTTTCGACGAT
>CBDUTA010000490.1:0-2238 GCA_965369785.1 uncultured bacterium | reverse complement strand
GCTGAGTATTTCCGGGATGAAGAGGGGCAGGATGTTTTGCTCTTCATCGACAATATTTTCCGCTTTACTCAGGCAGGTTCGGAAGTGTCTGCTTTGTTGGGCCGCATGCCTTCGGCGGTAGGATATCAACCCAATTTAGCTTCCGAGATGGGTGAGCTTCAGGAGAGAATTACCACCACTAAGAAGGGGTCGATTACATCGATTCAGGCCATCTATGTCCCCGCGGACGACTACACGGATCCCGCTCCTGCGACCGCTTTTGCTCACCTGGATGCCACCACTAACCTGGAACGTTCTATTGCCGAGCAGGGCATTTATCCGGCCGTGGATCCGCTGGCTTCCACCAGTCGTATTCTGGATCCTCGCATCATCGGCGAGGATCACTACAGCGTGGCCCGACAGGTACAGGGGATTTTGCAGCGGTACAAGGACCTTCAGGACATTATCGCCATTCTGGGCATTGATGAACTCTCGGAGGAGGATAAGGTGACGGTCAGCCGCGCCCGCAAGATTCAGAGGTTTCTCTCTCAGCCCTTCTTTGTTGCCGAGCAATTTACAGGAATAGCTGGGAAATACGTCCCTATTCAAGAGACCATTAGGAGTTTTAGGGAGGTCGCTGAAGGCAAGTACGATGAAATTCCTGAACAGGCTTTCTACATGGTAGGTGGCATCGAGGAGGTGCAGGAAAAGGCCGAGAAGATGAAGCAAGAGTAACGCGCAAGACACGCGGCGCGCGAAACGTACTCCCCGCGTAGAAAATAGAAAAGAGAAAATAGAAGAGAGAACAGAGAAAAGAAAAGAGAGGGAGCTTGACGGGGAAGATTGAACTGGAGATTGTCACACCTGAGCGATTGCTTTTCAGCGGGAAAGTTGAGGAGGTCGTTGTGCCCGGTTCTCAGGGCTACCTGGGGATTTTACCCGGGCATGCCCCTTTGTTGTCGGAACTCCAGATCGGAGTCATCTCCTATCGCCGGGAATCTCAGGAAGATAAGGTTTTCTGCAGTCGGGGTTTTGTAGAAGTGCTTCCCGATCGTGTCTCCATATTGGCGGAACTAGCTGAATTTCCTGACCAGATCAATGTTGAACAGGCAAGAGACGATAAGATGCAGGCCGAACAGCTGTTGCGTTCCAATGATCCGGACACGGATTACGCTCAGGCCCTGCTCGACCTTCGGGAAGCACAGATCAGGTTGGATCTGGCCGAGAAAAGCACGAGTGCGTGAATTCGTGCGTGCAATCCCAGCACTGGCCCGCAGGCTAAAGCCTGCGGCGCTGAAGGAGCTAACGAGAGCAGTCAGAGCCGTGGGCTTTAGCCCACGGGCCTCTTCAGGTGCCGAATCCGGTTCGGGCTGCATTTCGTTGGCCCTGTCGGGCGAGACACTCACCCCAGAAGATCATCCAGGGCTTTGCTTAACTCTGAAAAGCTGAACCGATAGCCGCCCTTTTCCAAATTGCGAGGTACCACACGCTGTCCGCTCAGAAGTAAGGTTTCCGCCATCTCACCAAACATCAATCGCAAGACAAAACCGGGGACACGGAAAAAAGCCGGTCGTCTCAAGGCTCGTGCCAATGCACTGGTAAAGTCTGCATTGGTGACGGGATTGGGAGCCGTCAAGTTCAACGGACCTTCAATACTCTCCTTTTCAATAGCGTACTGAATGGCTTCGACTTCGTCTTTGATATGAATCCAGGACATCCACTGTTTTCCGCTGGCCAACGGGCCACCCACACACATTTTGAAGGGCGGGAGCATACGGGGAAGAGCTCCACCCTCGGTGGATAAGATAAAACCGCTTCGCACCAGCACCACACGGACTCCTGATTCTGCCGCCCGCTTGGCTTCGCTCTCCCACTGCTGGCACAGCTCGGCCAGGAAATCCTGTCCAGGGGGACTCGTCTCCTCAAACACCTGATCCTCACTACTTCCGTAGTAACCGATCGCTGAAGCATTCACGAGAACCTTGGGAGGATTCCGGCACTGGGAAAGAGCCTCGACCAGGCTCCTGGTTCCCGCCACCCGACTTTCAAGAATCATTTTTTTGCGCCGAGAAGTCCAGCGTCCTGCGGCTATCGGCTCTCCGGCCAAATGGACCACTGCGTCCAATCCTTCGAGAGCTGGAACTGGAGAGGGACCCGAAGTGGCATCCCAGGCCACCGCTTCCACTTGAGGAATTTTTTCTCGCGCTTTTTCAGGGTTTCGAGCCAGAACCACCACCTGGTGACCGGCTTGGATGAGGT
>CBDUTA010000489.1:0-2238 GCA_965369785.1 uncultured bacterium | reverse complement strand
TGGCGGGACACAGTCTTGGAGAGTATTCTGCGCTTGTGGCTGCCGGCGGACTCGATTTTGAGGATGCTGTCCGCCTGGTTCACCAGAGAGGTCGCTTTATGCAAGAAGCGGTGCCTGTTGGGGAAGGAGCTATGGCAGCAATTCTGGGTTTGAAAAGAGAGGTGGTCGAGAGTGTCTGCCAGGAGGCGGCCCAGGGTGAGGTGGTTTCTCCGGCCAATATCAATTCTGCCCAACAGATTGTGATATCCGGCCACCGACCAGCCGTGGAAAGAGCCGGTGAACTGGCCCGAGAGAGGGGAGCCCGAAAAGTGCTTTCGCTGGCCGTGAGTGCGCCCTTTCACTGCGCATTGATGAGGCCTGCTGAGGAACGCCTTTCTGGAGTCATCCAGGATATTGCTTTCCATGATCTCAAGATACCGCTGGTGAATAACGTCGAAGCCCGAAAAGTGACCCGAGGGGAGGACGCACGTCGAGGATTGGTGAAACAGGTTTCCGCTGCCGTGCTCTGGTGCGATTGTGTCCAGCAGCTGGTCCGAGCCGGTGTATCGACTTTTGTCGAGGTGGGGCCGGGTAAGGCGCTCAAGGGTCTCATCCGGAAAATAGCCCCTTCCGTTCAAACTTACAGTATTGAAAATCGAGAACAATTAGAAGCTTATGCACGACTTTTCTAACCAGGTTGTGCTGGTGACGGGCGCATCACGGGGAATCGGTCGGAAGGTGGCCGAGGAGTTCGCTTCTCGCGGAGCCTATGTGGTGATGACCAGCCGGTCCCAAGCCCATATTGAAGCCGCTGCACAGGAGATCCGTGAAAAAGGCGGAGAAGTGCTGGCAGCGGCCATGGATGTGGGGCAGCCGGATCAAGTCCGTAGTGCCCTTTCGGGCATCGGGGAAACTGTTGAAAAGGTGGATATTCTGGTCAATAATGCCGGTGTTGCCCGGGACAATCTAATCCTACGAATGAAGGACGAGGAGTGGGCCCAGGTACTTAGGACCAACCTGGACGGTCTTTTCTATGTGACTCGCCAGGTGGTTACAGGAATGGTTCGTCAGCGCTACGGCCGGGTGATCAACATCACTTCAGTGGTGGCTCAGACGGGCAACCCTGGACAGGTGAATTATGCCAGCAGCAAAGCAGGAATCATTGGATTTACCAAAGCCCTGGCGCGGGAGGTGGCTTCCCGCAACATTACCGTCAATGCGATTGCTCCGGGGTTTATTGAGACCGATATGACGGCTGAGATGGGACCCAGGATGAAGGAGGAACTCCAAAAAAACATCCCCCTGAAAAGGCTTGGAGGTGTCGAGGATGTCGCCTATGGAGTCCTTTTCCTAGCCTCAAAAGAGGCTGGATATGTCACTGGGCATGTGCTAAATATAAACGGCGGAATGTATATGTAACCGTCGCGAAAGCGAATGGAGGAGAAATGGCATCAGTAGAGGTAAGCGTTAAAGCGATCATCGTGGATCAACTGGGGGCCAACGAAGCTGATGTAACCCCCGATGCGCATTTTGTAGATGACCTTGGAGCGGACTCGTTGGATACGGTTGAATTGGTGATGAAATTTGAAGAGGATTTCGATATAGAGATTCCGGACGAGGACGCCGAAAAGATTCAGACCGTGCAAGACGCCGTCGACTACATCAACGCCCATCAGAAATAAATTCTGGAGTCTATCTTGAAAAGAAGGGTCGTGCTGACAGGCGTAGGTCTGGTTTCGGCCTTGGGTCTGGACACGGAAAGTACGTGGAGTGGTCTGCTTCAGGGTAGGAGTGGAGTGGCTCCCATCACTCGCTTTGACGCCAGTGACTTTTCCTCCAGAATCGCCGCCGAAGTCAAGAACTTCGATCCGCTGGACTACGTGGACACCAAGAATGCGCGCAAGATGGACCTTTTCATCCTGTACGCCATCGCGGCCAGCGACGTTGCCGTCAAGAGTGCCAGCTTGACTGTCACCAGGGAGAATGCGGAAAGGATAGGGGTCTATATTGGTTCCGGCATCGGAGGATTCGGTACCATTGAGGCACAGCATACGACTTATCTGAATAAGGGTCCCCGAAGGATTTCCCCATTCTTTATCCCAGCCACCATCAGTAACCTGGCCACTGGGCAGGTCTCGATTCGGTTGGGAACAACCGGTCCAAATTCCTCGACTTGTACCGCCTGTTCAGCGGGCTGCCACGCCATTGGGGACTCCTTCAAGATCATCGAACGCGGTGCAGCCGATGTGATGATCGCAG
>CBDUTA010000488.1:0-2241 GCA_965369785.1 uncultured bacterium | reverse complement strand
CACATGATTTTGACTAACGCCTGTAGGGGCGCACAGACGTGCGCCCTCTTTCTCCGGAATGTAGGAGGCCCTCAGTTATTCATTGTCAGGACATCCTTTACACACCAAAACCTCCGGAATGTGGGATCCACCTCAGGTGCCGAATCCGGTTCGGGATCGGAGCAGTCAGAGCCGTGGGCTTCAGCCCACGGGCCAATCTGTCTGGAAGGGGTTGCGATCAACGGCTCTCTTGGCATGCCCCTACCCCACTTTCCTGACAAAAACCTATGCATCATCTGGGCTAACCCCTGAACCTCTTAACCTCTGAGGCAACACCATGCATAAAATAACCATACTCTCCCTCTCACTACTCTCCCTCTCCCTTCTTTTCTTTTCCCCTCTCTTCCCCCATCTCTTCTCTCAGGATCAGCCATGGAACGAGCGCATCGACCAGTTGAGCGATCTCTACAGCCAGGAGACCGATTATCGTTTGGGAGGCGGAGACCTGATCGAGATCGCCGTTTACGGGGTGGACAATTTCCAGCATACCCTGCGCATCAACTCCTCCGGCTCCATCAACCTCCCTTTGGTGGGACAAGTTGAGGCCCGCGGCCTGACCGCGGCCCAGCTGGAACAAAAGCTGCACACGCTGCTGGAGGGCGACCTGATCCGAAATCCTCACGTCTCCGTGTTCGTCAAGGAGTATCGCTCCCAGCCGCTGCTGATCCTGGGTGCCGTGAATCGGCCAGGACAATATCAGATCGTCCAGCAAACTCACTTGATCGATGTCATCGCCATGGCCGGCGGCTTAAAAGCGGACGCGGCCCATCACGTTGTCCTCCAGCGCCGGGCCCGTCGCTCAGGCCAACAGACCGACAACAGCCCTTCCGACCTCCCTCAAGTGGTCGAAATTGACTTGAAAGCGCTGCTGAACGACGGAGACTTGTCTCTCAATGTGCCCGTCCAGGGTGGCGATGTGATCAATGTCCCCGAAAGGCAGGTGGAGCTTTTCTACGTGATTGGCGAGGTTCATCGAGCCGGCCCCTTCGAGCTCCCCTCCGACAAGAATCTCCTGCTCACTCAAGCGATAGCCTGGGCCGGCGGACCGACCAGGACTGCCAAGGCCAAGAACGCCCGCCTGGTTCGATACGACCAACAGGGAGGGGTCCGCCAGGACATCGCTCTTAACGTGAGCGCCATCTTAAAGGGTGAAGAGCCCGATATTCCCATCAGTCCCAACGACGTGATCTTCATCCCCGGAAGCAACATCAAAACCATCGGCTACGGCATGCTGGGAATTATCCCCACCATCGCAAGCAGCGCGATCATCTACGGGCCGATTCGCTAGGATGCTGTCATTACCGCTTCACACTAAGACCAAGGATCTTTCCGATACTTTCGAAGTACATCTCCGCCAGAAACAGCTTTCAGCAACAGAACAGTTATCTTTAAGAAGGGCAAATCAATCTTCCTATCCAGTACTTTTTGGAGTTATCGCGCTCAAGCAACATTTATTGCTGGAAGAGCCTCCCTCGGCAGCGGAAGTCATTGCTCGAGATAGAGCTGGAAGATTCGCTATATATTTCCTTGGAGACTCGCCAGATATTCACTTCTACCAAAGAGA
This sequence comes from uncultured bacterium, assembly GCA_965369785.1. GTDB lineage: Bacteria > Acidobacteriota > UBA6911 > RPQK01 > JADFOI01 > JADFOI01. Next base: position 638 of record CBDUTA010000488.1, on the reverse strand, counting down.
AGGTGAGGTGCACACCATTTTTGGTCGAGTTTTTGAACCCGTTGAAGTATTACCTTCAACCAAAACGAGCCCGTCGGATTTAGCCCGATTGGCGAGAATCGAACCCACAAAACTCGTCGGCAATTTCATTTCAATCAGTTGCTCCGAAGGGAAGAACGGTTCGCTAATTGCGCGTCTCTCGGCCGATAAATATGCCTCACGGCTCCTTCTTTATTACAAGACACATGAACGTTTGTTTTTCTCGAGTCATTTACTGGGATTGAGACTTCTTCTCAACAATCACTTACCTTCACTGTGCTCACGGTCTCTGGCTCACTATTATCACTTCGGCGTAACTCCTACCGACTCAACACTGCTCCAAGGGATTAAGAAGGTGCCAGCAGGATCAACCCTTTCGATAGAAAATTCTAACACCCAGCTAAAAAGATATTTCGGTCTTGCCGAGCTGTACAGACCGAGTAAGTATGACAATGCGTCCGAGGACTATTTGTGCCAAAAGCTGGATCGACTAGTCACTAACGCTGTCACCAAGAGGAATCCGAGCAAGGAACCCGTGGGTCTCTCAATCAGCGGCGGTGTCGATTCCGGCTACATCGCTCAAAAGCTTGTCAAGAATCGTATCGACATCTTAGGTTACT
>CBDUTA010000487.1:0-2251 GCA_965369785.1 uncultured bacterium | reverse complement strand
TTTGTCGCTCCTCCTCCGTGATGTACACTGACATCGCGTCGTCGTCGCTTCGTGAACTTGACGCCGTCGCGCTCGCCACAAACGTCACCATATTTATGGAACGAGGCACTAAGGATCCCTTGGTCCCATTTCCTGTGACCATGATCACCAGTGGGGTTAGATTTCCGTTATACAATTCATCGAGCCCGGTTTATGCATCGGTGCAGTAGCGTATTTATGAAGAATCCGGGCTGGCACCGCTCAGGTATTAGAAAATAAGGAGGTTTCGTTGCCTTAAATGAAGCGGAGGGGGCAGCAGGAAAACGCCTGAACCTCTTTTAGTTCAAAGGTTTGTAGATTTGATCTTGCTCGTGACCGAAGGACGGAGCATAATAGGACCGAAGTTTTAGGGGGACGGGCGGGGAAGAGGGTAAACAGCCACCTCATAACTTGTAGCGGTTAGGCCTGGTTAGGCATAGTGAGTAGCCCTCGAATCGCCGATAAAACCTACTGTTATAATGCTGAGCCATACTGAAAAGCCGACATGCTGAACCTCCGCTCGATCTTCGGTTATTTCTCGGACGATCTCGCCATTGATCTGGGTACGGCCAATACTCTTGTTTATGCCCGAGGCCAGGGAATCGTTGTCAACGAGCCTTCAATCGTCGCCATCAATACGGTTAATAACAAAATTGAAGCCATTGGGCGTGAAGCTAAGGAAATGCTGGGTCGAACACCGGGCAACATCGTTGCCATCAAGCCCATGAAGGATGGAGTGATTGCTGATTTCGATATCACCGAGGAGATGCTGAAGTACTTCATCAAGAGAGCTCACAATCGCAATCATCTGCTGAGTCCCAGGATCGTCATTTGCATCCCTTCGGAAATCACACAGGTTGAGAAAAGGGCTGTTCGAGAGTCGGCTCTCAGAGCCAAGGCCAGCGAGGTTTATCTGCTGGAAGAAGCCATGGCTGCGGCCATCGGTGCTGGACTTCCCATAACGGAGCCGGGTGGAAACCTGATCGTGGACATCGGAGGGGGAACGACGGATATCGCTGTGATCAGTTTGTCGGGTCCGGTATACAGCCGCTCAGTCCGGGTGGCGGGCAATGAGATGGATGAGTCCATCATCCAGTACATCAAGAGAAAACACAATTTATTGATCGGGGAACGCACGGCCGAGGAGGTGAAAATCAACATCGGCTCGGCAGCGCCACTGGAGGAAAAGTTGACCATGGAGATCAAGGGGCGCGACCTGATCGAAGGCATTCCCAAGACGATTACCATCACAGATGAAGAAGTGCGAGAGGCCCTATCCGACACCATGGACACGATTATGAATGCCGTTCGGGTAGCCTTGGAAAGAACACCCCCTGAACTTTCTGCTGATATCGTCGATAAGGGTGTAGTGGTGACGGGAGGCGGAGCCCTTCTCAAGAACCTGGATGTGAGAATGAAACAGGAGACGGGACTTCCAATTTTTCTAGCCGAAGATCCTCTTTCCTCTGCGGTCCTGGGAACCGGAAAAATGTTGGATGATCTCCCACTGCTTAAAAGAATCAGTATGCAATGATTTCCCTGCTTCAACGAAAGCCGTTAGTTCCATTAGCCATTCTGCTCCTAGCCAATCTTCTGCTTCTCTCCGTTCAAGTACGAAATTCTGAAGGGCGCTTGTTGATTCGCTCCGGGAGTCTTTTGCTTTTTACTCCCATCGCATCCACGGTGCATTTTATGGTGGACGGAGTCACGGGTGCGGTAAAACAGTATGCTCTTTTGTACGGTGCCCAGAAGGAAAATATTCTGCTTCGTGAAGAGAATGCCCTCCTGGGGGTCGAGTTGGCCCAGTTGCGGGGGATCAAGTCTTTGATGTCACACCGAGAAGAGGGTCTTCTGCTGGAAGAGCAGTTCCTGTTTGATACCTTCCTGGCACCGGTCATCTGGAAGAGTCCTCCTTTTTATGCCCACCGGCTTGTCATCAATGCCGGAAGCTTGAAGGGCATACGAAAAGATGATGCGGTGATCACACCCCAAGGGATCGTCGGCCGGGTCTGGGCCACCACTCCTTTCACCTCGGAAGTGGAGTTGATCACCAATGACAGCGCTGCGGCCGGCGCCATGCTGGAGGATTCGCGTTTGCAAGGGGTGATTCAGGGTGACGGCTCCGTCACTCTGAAGTGGAATTTTATTCCCAACTATGAATCGGTGGAGGTGGGAGACATTGTCTACACCTCCGGCACCGATCGATTGTATCCCAAGGGTTTTCCCATCGGTA
>CBDUTA010000486.1:0-2259 GCA_965369785.1 uncultured bacterium | reverse complement strand
GTGGACTTTGAGGTAGGCACTGGCATAAGCCAGCAGGGCAAAACTGGCCGAGTGCGATTCGGGAAATCCATAGAGGGCAAAAGAGCTGATGTGGTGAATGATCGTTTCAGCGGCTTCTCCGGTGATCCCGTTGCTTTTGAGACCCTGTTGCAGCTTGAGTTCGATTTTTTTCATGCGGGTGTTGGATCTTTTGAAGCCCATGGCCCGCCTCAACTCTTCGGCTTCACCTCCCGTAAATCCGGCCGCTACCATGGCGATGCGCAGCAGTTGTTCCTGAAACAGAGGAATTCCCAGGGTGCGCTCCAGGATGGGTTTCAGGGAGGGGTGCGGATAGGTCACCGGTTCCTGTCCTGTCCGGCGCCTGATGTAGGGATGAACCATCTGGCCCACGATGGGACCGGGTCGGATGATGGCGATTTCCACCACCAGATCGTAGAAACAGCGAGGCTTCAGGCGAGGCAAAGTGACCATCTGAGCCCGGCTCTCGACTTGGAAGACCCCGATCGTATCGGCTTTTTGCAGCATGGAGTAGACCTGGGGATCATCGGCAGGAAGATGAGCCAGGTCCAGTTCTTCCCCCGATTGGCGAATGAGCTGAAGAGAATCCTGAAGGGCAGCCATCATTCCTAATCCCAACAGATCCACTTTGATGATTCCTAAATCGGCACAGTCTTCTTTGTCCCACTGGATCACTCTTCTTCCGGGCATGGTGGCATTTTCCAGTGGAACAATGGTATCCAGATGTCCCTGAGCGATGACCATGCCTCCCGAGTGCTGTCCCAAATGACGGGGAAGGTCCTGGATTTGCGTCCACAGCTGCACAAGGCTTTGCACTCGTGAATGAGAAAGATCCAATCCCGCTTCCTTGAAGCGCTGGGGTAACTCCTTTTCAAGGTCCTCCCCCCTCCAGGCCCTCATGATGTGGGAGAGGCGATCCAGCGTTTTGGGAGGAAACTCCAGGGCTTTGCCCACCTCACGGATGGCACTTTTGGCCCGGTAGGTGATCACATTGGCGGTCATGGCTGCGCCCTGTTCACCGTAACGATCGTAAACGTATTGAAGGACACGTTCTCGCCTTTCACCACTGGGAAGATCCAGGTCGATATCGGGCCATTCCCCGCGTTCTTCAGAGAGAAACCGCTCAAAGAGCAGGTCCATGCCGACCGGGTCAACGGCGGTGATCCCCAGGCTGTAGCAAACGGCGCTGTTGGCCGCCGATCCACGCCCCTGCACTAGGATGTCGTGCTGGCGACAGAAGCAAACGATCTCCCAGACAATTAAAAAATAACCCGCCAGATCCAGTTTTTCGATCAAATCCAACTCCCGTGCAATCTGTCGCCGAGCCCTTTTGTGGTAAGGACGGTAACGTTGGCGTGCGCCTTCATCAGCGAGCTTTCGCAAATAACTGATCATGCTCTCTCCGCAGGGCACGGGATATTCCGGGAAGCGATAACCCAAATCTTCCAGAGTAAAGTTGAGTCGTTGTGAGAGTTCCACGGTGTGAGCCAGAGCTTCGGGCAAATCTGCAAAGAGTTGCTCCATCCGGGCAGGTGTTTTCAGATGACATTCCGCATTTCGATTCAGTAACCTCCCCGCTTTGTCCAAAGTGGTCTTGTGACGGATACAGGTGAGAATATCCAGTAGAGGGCGGCCCTGGGGCCGGGCATGACGAACTTCGTTGGTCGCCACCAGGGGAAGCTGGCGGCGGCGGCTCAGTTCGATCAAAGCCTGGTTGGATGCCTCTTGTCGCCGGTCGAAGTGACGTTGGAGTTCGATGTAAACTCGATCCGGACCATAAATCCCCCGAAGTTGCTGAAGGCAGCGAAGGGCTTCTGGGAGACCGCTTTTCTCCAGGGCCAGTCTCAACGGTCCTCGAGCCCCGCCCGTCAAGCAGACCAGCCCGGAAGCGAATTCCTCTAACTCATGGGGATGGACCGCTCCTTCCCCCTTCCTGGAGCGCAGCTTCATGCAGGTGATGAGACGGCACAGGTTTTGGTAACCGATTTGGTTTTCAACCAGCAGGGGAAGTTGAGCGTTTTGCCCACAAGATCCATTATGCAGGGTGATTACAGCCCCCACGATCGGCTGCAGCCCTGCTTCTCGACAGGCTTTGTAAAAACGGGGTGCCCCATAGACTCCGTCACGATCCAGTAAAGCCAGGGCAGGATAATTCAGGCGCACCGCCTCTTTCACCAATTCTTCGGGAAGTGAAGACCCTTCTAAAAAACTAAAAGCGCTGCAGGTATGAAGTTCGATGTA
>CBDUTA010000485.1:0-2263 GCA_965369785.1 uncultured bacterium | reverse complement strand
GGATTTTGAATTTCAGCCGGTCTGCCGGCTGTGGCCTCCTGTCTCCTAGCTCCTGTCTCCTCTATTCCCTACGAGCAAACGGGCTTAACGCGTTCGCTTGTTATGCTATATTGGAAACCGTGAAGAAATTGGTTCTGTTTTTGATTCTGTTGGGACCGCTGAGTTGTGGAAAGAGCCTGGAAAGACAGGTTCAGGAACAGATTCGCACCTTCGATCATGCCTCCCTTGCAGAGCAGCAGGTGGAAGTGCAGAATGTGACAACAATCGGAGACCACGCCGTAGCAGAGGTTCAAATTACGACTGCTGTGAGGCTCGTCAAAAAAGACGGAGCTTGGGTGATTGAGGAATTCCGTATCGGAGACCGCCGATGGGAACGAGCGGAACACATCTTGGCGGTAATCAAGGAAGAACGCACTGAGACGACTCTCCGGCAGCTAGACCTGATCACCGAAGGAATCCGCCGCTACGCCGATCTAAATCATCAAATTCCTCAGGTTTCCAGTTTCGAAGAACTGATGGATAGACTGTCTCCACAGTTTCACAACCAGGTGGTGCGAATCGATGCCTGGTCCAATCCTTTTTCCTACCAGGCGATCGGAACCGATGAATATGATCTCAAATCAGCAGGTCCCGATGGAGATATGGGAACACCCGACGATTTATTTCCAGCCCCCTAGTATCTCATCCCAGAAATACCAGTAATCAGTCCAACAGGTGGCCGAGTTTCTCCTTCTTGGTCTTCAAGTAATTCCGGGAGAGACTCGAGGCCTTCACAATCAAAGGAACGCGCTCAACAATCTCGATCCCTTCACCACTCAAGCCTTGGATCTTGTCAGGATTGTTGGACATCAGGCGGATTTTCGTAACACCGAAATACTTCAGTATTTGGGCACAGAAACTGTAGGATCGCTGATCGGCCTCAAAGCCTAGCTGCAAGTTGGCTTCCACGGTATCGACTCCGCGATCCTGAAGCTCGTAAGCATACAGCTTATTCAGCAGTCCAATGCCACGGCCTTCCTGCATTTGATAAATAAGTATCCCGGACCCTTCAGCTTCAATCTTGGCCAGTGCCTTCTCCAGCTGCTCACCACAATCGCATTTCAGAGAGTGTAGTGTGTCCCCCGTGAAGCACTGAGAATGAATCCGTACAAGTAAGTTCCGGCCCTTTTGAATCTTCCCTTTAACGAGTGCCGAAGCCTGTTCCCCGTCCACTTCGTTTTCGAATCCAAAGATCTCAAAATCGCCAAATCGGGTCGGTAACCGGGCGTGCGGAACCTTGTCCAATCTTAATTGTGCCTTCGCCATAGGCCCGAAGTATAACACGGAGATACCTCAGAGCTCCCATTCTGTTTGTTCTCACGAGCCCACTTATGGTAACAATTAGTATGAGAGCCATCTCTCCTGAGAAGCGAAAGCACCTCCTTTGGCTTCAATGGCTGTTGATCCTGGGTATTGCCTATCTTCTTTCCTTCAACCCACCCAGGGAGCAAGCCAGCACTGTTGCGATCCTGGTGCTTGCCACCCTGACCATTATCCTCATTGTCGGACTCTTTGTTCTCCCGCTGACATATCTCAGCGATCCCAGAGTCATCATCGTTCTGGTTTCCTTGAATATCGTGATGGTTTCGGTAGCCATTTATCTGACCAACAAGGGAAACTCGGATTTTTATCTCTTTTTCTTCATCATTTTGATGATGGCAGCAGCGGCTCAGAATTTGAAGGCTTTTGTGATAGGGGCTATGGTCACCAGTGGTCTCTACGTTCTGGTGGTCTACCGCACAGGAGTGTTCACCTTCACCGAAGGATTTCTACTTCGCATTCCTTTCCTGTTTATTGTCGGCCTCTTTTTTGGTTACCTCGTCTACCTCCAAAAACAAGAGAAGAAAGAAACCGAACCCGAGGCTGAACCTACCTCCGATCTCTTCGAATTCGGAAAGGTCCTGGTTGAAGTTAAACAGTTGCAGGTTCTGCACTCCAAAATCCCTAAGCTGATCAACGACATCATGAGGTCTGATGCCTGTGAGTTGGCCGTCATTGACGGAGAATGCATCACCGAACAGATCTTTGAGGGACTGGAAACACAAAAGCCACAACAGTCCTCTAGCCTGGATATCAGCAAAAGCATTCACCATGCAACTTATCAATCCGGGGATACTTTCATTGCTTCGGACCTCAGCCAGGATCCCCAGTTCGCAGAGAAGGAGGATGCTCACCTGTATCCCTACCACAGCTACATGGGAAAATCGTTGAAATCATTGTGTCG
>CBDUTA010000484.1:0-2282 GCA_965369785.1 uncultured bacterium | reverse complement strand
ATCCACTGGGTTCCCTGTGGGGAAGCATCCAGGTTCTCCAGTCCGAGTTGCATTTATCTGACGAGAAAGCACGGCTGTTCAAGATCATCATCGGAGAGTGCAAACGACTCAATAAAATCGTTGGGGATTTCCTGGTCTATGCGGGCCCCAGATCGACCCAACTCCAAAGAATTGAACTTCTTGCCCTTGTCCAGGAAACGGTCGATCTCTTTAAAAACAGTCCCGAGTTTCACGGACGTCACAGTATTGAGATCCTTCCCTCTCCCGAACCGCTTCGCTGTCTGGCCGATTCCGATCAGTTTCGACAGGTGGTCTGGAACATCATCCAAAACGGAGTCCGGGCTATGCCTAGCGGAGGCAAGTTGTGCATCCAGCTCCGTCAAATGAATTCGCGAGCTCTGCTCAGTTTTACGGATGATGGAATCGGGATGAGCTCCAAGGAAGAAAAGGAGCTTTTCCAGCCCTTTCTCAGCGGTTTTAGGAATGGAACCGGCCTGGGAATGGCGATCGTCTATCAGATCATCCAACAGCATCACGGGAAAATCGATATCCGGAGCCAGCGCAATGCCGGCACCGTTATTGACATCTCACTTCCCCTTGAGAGTTAAATAAAGAAGGAGACAGGAGGTAGAATACCGGAAACTGCCGGCTACTTACTTCTTAACTGCTGACTTCTTTCTCCTGTCTCCCGTCTCCTGTCTCCTGTCCACTGTCTTCTGCCTGCTGACCTCGGGCTTGGACTCCCTGTCCTTCCACCGTTCTTCGGTCACTTCCCTTCCGTCTCCCCTCTCCTTCTCTCCTCTCTCCGGTCCGTTCCTTGTGTTTCTTTTTGAGCCCCAAAGTATCCAGTCGGTGCCTTAGAGAACGATAGGAGACCTGAAGGATCTCGGACGTTTTCGTCTGGTTCCCCTCAGCCAGTTCAAGAGCTTGTTCGATGATCTGTCTCTCGACCGTTTTCAAATACTCCTCTAAATTCAAACCCTCTTCGGCGGAAAAGCGGGGTAAATCCATTTCCTGAGCGCCGACTTGTCCACGCACCCTCTCGGGCAGCCTTTCCTTTTGGATAAATTCGGAGGTCTCCAGAGTAACGGCCCTTTCAATAACGTTCTCCAGCTCTCGTACATTGCCGGGCCAACCGTATTCCTCAAGACAGGCCAGTCCTTCTTCAGTCATCCCCTTTATATTCCGACTCAAGCGCTCATTGTATTTTTGAACGAAGTGTCGTACCAAGGGAACGATATCAGGCTTTCGGTCACGCAAAGGGGGGATGTGGATCGGAATGACGGCTAATCGATAGTAGAGGTCTTCTCGAAACTGTCCCTCTTCAACCGCCTTCTCCAGGTCCTGATTGGTAGCCGCAATCAGGCGCGCATCAATGTCAATCTCTTTGGTGCCCCCTATTCGTCGAATTTTCTTTTCTTGCAAAGCTCGGAGAATCTTGACCTGCATGGATGCGGGCATTGCTCCCACTTCGTCCAAAAACAGAGTTCCTCCAACAGCCACTTCCAGTAACCCCTTTTTCTCATTAACGGCGCCCGTGAAAGCTCCCTTCATGTACCCAAAAAGCTCGGACTCCAGAAGCGTCTCCGGAAACGCTCCGCAGTTGATGGAGACGAAAGGATGTGCCGGGCTCAGACTGGCCTGGTGAATCGCCCGGGCCACAAGCTCCTTTCCGGTTCCACTTTCGCCTGTAATCAAAATCGTAGTATCGGTTGGCGCTATAGTCCCAATCAATTTATAGATCTCCAGCATGGCCGGAGAGGTGCCAATCAGGTCGTCCTCTTCGATACGCTGTCTCTCCAACACCCGGACCTGATTCCTCAGGTTTCGAGCCAGGAGGGCATTTTTGATCAGGTTAATAATGTCCTCGACCTGGAAAGGCTTGGTGATGTAATCGAAGGCTCCCAGTTTCAAAGCTTCGATTGCCGTCTCTGAGGATGCATAGGCAGTCATGAAAATGAAGGGGACTTCCGGATCAATCTCGTGTGACGCCTTGAGCAACCCCAATCCATCCAAGTCGGGCATCCTCAAATCTGAGATCACCAGATCAAAACCGGACTTCTCCGAGAGCAACTCCAAAGCCTTTCGACTTTCCTGAACACTACACACCTCATATCCTTCTTTCTTCAGGACGTATTCTAGAAATTCGAGCATGCTCTGCTCATCATCTACAACCAGAATTCGCTCTTTTAGAGTTTGCTCCACGTTCTCTATTATAACGGATTATTTGCCCTTCTACGTCATTTCTGTTTCATGCAATATGCCGAAAATCGGCTTTTTGA
>CBDUTA010000483.1:0-2284 GCA_965369785.1 uncultured bacterium | reverse complement strand
GCGTCGTCGTCGCTTCGCGAACTCGACGCCGTCGCGCTCGCCACAAACGTCACCAAATTTCTGGAACGAGGCACTTACCCACGGCTCTGTTGGTTCCTCGTTAACCCCAACTCCGGGTGTTCTACGTTACTGCAGGCCTACCCGCTGAATTCTCGGAGACACTCATTCACCCGAATCAGAGTCAGCCAAAAATTGCAGGAACTGGCTTTGCTCTTCAGCTCTCAGCTGGAGGAACATCAAGGCAACGGAACGAAGATCCTTGGCCTCACCCTGAACCGGTTCAGATCGGACGACCCATCCCACCGCATTCACTCGTTGTGAAGAGGATAGGTGAAGGTGGATTTCCAATTTATCCTCGACTTGCAAGGGTAAAGGGGTCTCAAATGCCAATCCTCCCACACTGATATTGGCGGTTGTGGAGTGACGAACTTCCTGGTCAAGGAGCCGGGTTTCGGACGCTTCAATAACGGTGAAAGAAAAGGGGACGGCTGACTGAGCCCTGTAGGATTTCCTCCGCTGCACGACGACATCGCCACTTATGGAGATGTTCACCTGCCCGTTGTCGGGTCCGGAGACCTGGACAACCTGTGCCTCCCAGTAATACAAGACGGCTCGGGTATCCCAGTACTTGATACCCACCTTCTCTCCTTCCTGAAAAGGGACTTGTGAAAAGGAGGTGGAAAGCTCCAACTCCAGCTCTCCCGGGGAGATGGAAACAACGATAGCTGCTACCTCCTCTTTAGATGTCCCCTGAACGGAAACCGCCAGTCCGATTTTCAGGTAAAGACCGAGACTTCCAGCGACCTGTTCACTCATGAGTGATACCTTGCAAAATTGTACACCAGGAACACCGCCAGGTCACTCCTCCGGCATCTTCTCCTCAATCTCGTTCCCCCACCCGCCGCTGTAGCGCGCCATATACTGCAAGGATCGGTGTCCAAGTAGCCGTGCCACCAGGACCGGATCACCTATTTTCTTAAGTTGTTCCAAGGCAAAGGCGTGCCGGAGTCGATGGGGGTAGAGGTTGATTTTTTTCCCGTAGTGGATGTGGGCATGCGCGGCCACTTTGCGAAGCAGAGTGTGAACGTGCTGGCGCGATATCTGGCTGCCATAGCGGTTCAAGAACAGCCAGCCAGGGTCGGGACGCCGCCAGGGAGTGGATTTTTGGATCTGTCGTCTTTTCTCCTCAGAAAAACTCTGGTACTGAGCACAGAACGAGGTGACGGCCGTTTTGCGAAGGGCAAGATAGCGGTCCAGCTTTGCCTTGGGCCGGGCAGGCACGCAGGCCGTTCGAATGTGGCCTCCTTTGGTCGGAAAGCTCCTCAGCCAATTCCCGTCACGATGTTCCACCTCCAAATGGCAGAGTTCGGTCACCCGAAGGCCCACTGAGTAAAGCAGGTGAACGATGGCCTCGTCGCGAGCCGATTCCCAGCCCGGCTTCATGCGTGAGAGATCTTCGATGGATTTGAACAGGCGTTGTATCTGGAAGCGATCCAGACCCTGGGGCTCGGGAACATCACAAGGCACGTTTTTAACGCCCGAAACAGGGCATTCCTGGGAAAATGCCCGCAGCTCGTCACAGTAGCGGCCAAAGTGCTTGACGGTGGCCAAAAAACGATTGACGGTAGCCGGCTTGTAACCTCGTCCCAACAACTCTTCGCGAAAACTTTCCGTATCCTGCCGGCTCCACCGGCTGATCTCCGCGGAGCGATTCCACTCGACGAAAAACCGGTAAAAGTGGGTCAGGTCCCTGGCCTTGGCCTTCCAGGTGTGGCGAGAGCCGACACCGGCAACGCGCTCGGCCAAATAGCGGCGGATCCAGTGGGACAGATCCGGGCAGTTCTCTTCCGGTCCAACGATCGCTTCTGGACCCTCTAGAATCTTATGTAACCGAAAATCAGCGAGGTTAACCAGCCTTTTTCCGCCCATAGATAAAAGTCATCTTAGCCCCCTGGGATGACATAAGATTTATTATGTCAGGCAAACCGTTGCTTTCTCAGCACACCCGCAATCCACTTGGGAGCGGCCGCTCCCGGTTTAAGGTAGATTGTTTTCAGGTGAAATCGACATTCCTTTCTGTCAGAATGAGGAGCACAGGGAGGCACGATTCATTGAAGAAACAAACTATTCCGCTGGTTCTTCTCCTGGTCCCTCTGCTGGGGACCCTCATTCTGGATCAAGCATACGGCCAGCGAGCCCAACGGACAGGTGAGATCACCCAGATCGACTCAGAGAACCAATCGTTTGTGGTGAGAACAGCCAGGGGAGAAACCAACATTCGGAC
>CBDUTA010000482.1:0-2306 GCA_965369785.1 uncultured bacterium | reverse complement strand
GCTCTTCACATCATATTGTTGCTGAGTACGGTCGTCACGACCACAGGGGCGGGCTTCTTCTGGCACGTCAGCTTCGTCAGTCAATCCACAGGCGAAGCAGTGGGACGGCTTACCGGAATTTTGACCCATCCCCTGGATCTTCTCAACGGACTTCCCTTCGCTTTCACCATTCTGGTGATCCTGCTGGCGCATGAGATGGGGCACTATCTGACCTGTCGCTATTACGGAATTGACGCCACTCTCCCTTACTTGATCCCTGCCCCTCCACCGTTCAATCCCTTCGGTACCTTTGGTGCGGTGATTAAGATTCGATCCCGCTTCCCAGACAGACGCCAGCTTTTCGACGTGGGAATCGCCGGCCCTCTGGCAGGTTTTGTCTTTATCATCCCATCTCTCATAGTTGGACTGCAGTTGTCGACACAACACTCCTTCACCGATCCTGGCCAAGGTACGTTGGAATTTGGTGAGCCCTTAATCTTTCGTCTGGCTGCGATGGCTTTCTTTCCGGGTGACGCAGACGCCGCCATCAGTTTGCATCCCATCGGATGGGCCGCCTGGTTCGGTATGCTGGCCACCAGCATTAACTTACTTCCCATAGGACAGTTAGACGGAGGCCACATCGTGTACGGACTTTTCGGCGCGCGGAGTCACCGAATCATTTCCTATGTTGCCTTCGGCACATTGGTCGGAATCAGCGCCTATTCATGGCCCATGTTGGGATATCTGCTCTTCGCCCTGATTCTCCTGTTCATAGGATTCCGTCATCCCAGGCCTAGCACGGACTTTCCCCGCTTAGGTCGAGGAAGATTCCTGATTGCCTTGATCGGTCTGATCATCTTCGTTTTGACTTTCATGCCCGTCCCCGTCCGTCTCATTCAACACGTGGGTCGGCTATGACTAGTGCCTCGCTTCATAAATACGATAGCGCTTGCTGATGGGTCTTGTGAGGCGAGATCAAGGAACGAGGAGGAGGCGATGTCAGAGACATCGTCGACGACGAGAGACACAGAGATCGGCCGCAACCCCCATCAGCCCTGCGGGTGGCGGCGGGACAGCCTCGATTTCTTTGTCGCTCCTCCATCCACGATGTACACTGACATCGCGTCGTCGTCGCTTCGCAAACTCAATGCCGTCGCGCCCGCCACAAGCGTTACCGTATTTATGAAACGAGGCACTGTATATTCCGAGGAAGAAAAGAAGGAGATCATCCGAGACTACTTTGGCCCGCCGGGAACCGAGGAGAATCCACGCTGTCCCACTTGTGGAGAAGTTCTTCGATTTGACGCTCTGCATGACTCCGGCAGCGGCCGTTTTCTCATTGAGGTGAGTTGCCCCGACTGTAAGGCTAGTTTCAGCTGGCAACAGAACTACCTGCAACAGCCTTGGAAAGAACTCCACTTGCAGTATTTTGTGGAGCGTTACGCGACCCATGAGCCCATCCGGTGTCCCCTGGACGACTGTTACGTGATCTATACCGAATTTACCGATAAAGTCGTTGAATTCAGGTGCCCCTACTGCAACCGCCGAGGCAAGGCTCAGGTGCGCGATGCGCGCAGAAAGAAAGGACTGAGTGCTGAGGACTGAGGACTGAGGACTCTCTTCAGCCGGTCAGGTGGTCAGGTGGTCAGCCTCTACTCCGTTTTATCGAAAATCGCGAAGTATTCCCGAGTTCCCTCATCCTGAGGAGCTGGAGTGATATAGGTCACTGCCACCAGGACGACAACACCCACCACTATCGCCGGCAAGCCCGCCAGGAAACCGAACTTCCAACTGGCGGGGAGATAACCCAGCCCGAAACCCCACAGGCAGACCTGCGACGCCAGTATCGACCAGAGGGCGGCCTGAGATGTGCAGCGCTTCCAGTAGAGTGCGGCCAGGACAGGCGCCAACAGGCAGGCAAAGCCACTCAAGGCAAACTCGATGATCTTGATTATCCCTATTGGATTGAGGAAACCTAAAATCAAAGCAAAGAGGGTCAAGACAAGAACGAGGATTCGGCTGATACGCACCATGGTTGCATCAGAGGCATCTTTGAGGCGGGAGCGGGAGAGGAAATCCCGTGCGATCATGGTGGTGACACTCAGCAACTGGGAGTCCATGGTCGACATCATGGCGGCAAACGCTGCCGCACCCAGGATCCCCATCATCCAGATGGGAGTGAACTGGATAAGAAGCAGCGGTAATATGGCATCCGATTCGGCACCCTCCAGGCCGGGAATAGCGGTGCGCCCCCACATCCCTACCGTAGCCATCAAGAACATCATCAGAAAAGCAGGCACAGGATAGATACACATCGTCTGCTTCAG
>CBDUTA010000481.1:0-2328 GCA_965369785.1 uncultured bacterium | reverse complement strand
AAGTGAAGCGATTACGCGCCCGCTGGAACTCTTCACGCATTAACGTGGTGCCCAGCCCGGTAGCGGTCGCCTACATCGCGTCGGGAGAGGACATCGTGAAACTCAAGCGTGGAGCTGAGGCCATGGGTGCCGGGTTCGAAATGGAGTTGGCGGGCAATACCGGCCATATGGTCATGGAGGAGATCGGCTGGAAGGGCGGAGTGATTGAGTATCTGGATGACCTGGGGGTACTCGATGAGACCGTGTTAGGGGACAAGGGGCATCTGCTCCAGGACCAGGAATATCAGCTGTGGAAGGATCGTGGGATGAAAGTGTGTATGGTGCCTACTCTGAGAATCTCAGACGGTACGGGGCTTCCGGTGGACAAGTATCTGGATGTGGGGATCCTACCGGGCTTGGGTACCGACTCGATGGTGACTCCCTCCGGTTTGTGGCGAGTGATGCGCTATGTCGTCTATGCCCAGCGCATGCGGGATCAGCGCCTTGGAGTGAGGCGGTCCCAGGGCCTGCCCGTGTATTCCGAACGGGTACTGGAGATGGCCACCCGGGGTGGAGCCTGGGCGCTCTTTATGGAGGATCGTACCGGGTCACTGGAGGTGGGTAAGGACGGTGATTGCATCCTGATCGACACCCGTCGCCCTTACCTGCGCCCTGATTCCGATGCTCGGCGTATCGTTTCTAACCTGGTCTGGTCTGGCGAGAGTGACATGGTGAGTACGGTTATTGTGGCCGGTAAGTTCTTGATGCGGAACCGAGAGTGCCAGATCTGGGATGAGGAAGAGGTTGTTAGCACTGCCGAGAAGACTGTGGCTTCCCTCAACAAGGATACGGGAGCGGATCAGCGGCTTCCATTGAGGATCCCCGGCCAGACCGTACGCGGCTGGACCTATCTGTAGGCAAGGGAGTCGTGCATTCGTGCAGTCGCGCGAAGCGCGCTGTCGTGCATTCGTGAAGTCGTGCGTTCGTGAGTTCGCCGGATCCGGCGAACAGAGGATGGCACGCATCTCAGGAATGGGGGAGGCACCTCAGGTGCCGAATCCGTTGGATATGCCTCGTTGATGCTATCGAGGAATCGTGCCTTGGTGAGCCATGAATCTTCCTGATACCGTAACTCTTGTCGAGGTCGCCACTCGAGATGGGTTCCAGGTCGAGAGCAAACCGATACCCACCCACCTCAAGGTCGAGATCATTGACGCACTGGCTGAGGCAGGAGTTCGGCAAATACAGGTCACCTCTTTTGTACACCCCAAATGGGTTCCTCAGATGGCCGATGCCGAGGAGGTCTGCCGCAGCATCAGCCGGAAACCCGGAGTCACCTACAGTGCGTTGGCTCTGAACAAAAAGGGCGTGGAGCGAGCTCATGCCGCAGGTATCAACCATCTGGATCTATCCATCTCTGTGAGTGACACTCACAGTCGTAAGAACACCAACGTTTCCCTCCCGGAAGCCATGAGGAATTTAGGAGAGATGGTGGACCTGGCAAGGCAGGAGAAAATGGATTTGCGGGTGGGTCTTCAATGTGTCTTCGGCTGTGCCTATGAAGGACCCATCCCCACTGAGCGCGTACTGAAAATGGCTGAGGAGATCTTCTCCATGGAGATCGATATGTTTTCCCTGGCCGATACCACCGGGATGGCCAACCCTCTTCAAGTGAAGCAACTTCTGTCCAAACTGCTCCCTCTGGTGGGGGACACACCCGTGATCCTTCATTTGCACGATACGCGGGGAGCAGGGCTGGTAAACCTGGTGGCGGCGCTGGAGTGTGGGGTCACCTCTTTTGACACTGCGCTGGCCGGGCTGGGGGGGTGCCCCTTTATCCCTGGGGCAGCCGGTAATATTGCAACTGAAGATACCCTCTGTCTTTTGCACTCCATGGGTATCCAGACCGGCATCGACATTGCCAAGGTCGCACAGTGCTCTCTTCGATTGGAGGAATTCCTGGGCAGGCGACTCCCGGGGAAGCTGTACCGTCTGGTTGACAGCGAGTCGATGTTCTCATGAGTCAGACTGCCGTTGAAAAGATTCTTTCTCAGCATGTGGGCCGGCCGGTTCGTCCCGACGAGTTGGTCATTGTCCCTGTCGATGCCATCATGGCCAGTGATGCCACCGCTCCCTATGCCATTAAAGCTTTTGAGGAAATGGGCGGCGGGGATGTGTGGCGACCCGAGAAAGTGATTTTGGTCATCGATCATGCCTCCCCCGCTCCCAACCAGCGCATCGGTAATCTGCATAGGATGATGCGGGAATTTGCCCAGGAGAAGAGTTGCCGTCTCTATGACGTCGGTGCCGGCATCTGTCACCAGGTGATGGTGGAGAACAGACATGCCC
>CBDUTA010000480.1:0-2334 GCA_965369785.1 uncultured bacterium | reverse complement strand
GGGAGAAGTACGACACCGCTCACGTTGTCTTCCGTCCCAAGAAAATGACCGTGCAGCAGCTGGAACAGGGATTTATTTGGCTTTACAGGAAAACGCTTTCGCTCGGATCCATAGTTTTGCGACTGGCCAGAGCCAGAACAAATCCCCAGTTTTTTCTTCCCGACAATCTGGCCTTTCGAGCCTGCCTCCTGAAGATGTTGCGAGGGGGATGATAGTGATTTTAGATTGCAGATTTTGGATTGCGGATTGCAGATTGTGGACTGATAATTGCAAATTGTATACTCCATCTACAATCTGAAACTGTGGGAGCGGCTTTCCCCGACCTGCCTGTCCCGGGCGCAGTCCCGGGGAGCCTGTCGAAGGTTAGCCGCGATTCTGAATGCTTTCCATGAGCGGTTCTCTATTGTGGTTGCGACGGTTGCTTGCAGGTCTCATGGCTCTGGTTTTATTGGGCTGTGCTACCCCTCCCCCTGTTCCAGAGAGACTGGAGTTTCTCAACTACCAGGGACAGGTAAATGAACACCACACTCTCATTAAGGCCCTACCTTCACAGGTATTTGCGGTGCTAACGGATTTTGACAGATTTGTGAGGTTAATTCCCACCGATCGCATTGAACTGAGCAAGGTGAGCCCCGGGCCTTACCAGGTTGGTACAACCATTCGGGCCGAGACGGTGTATAAGATAAAACTTCGCTGGGATTCAAAAGTGGTGCACATGGAGAAGGATCGCCTCCTGGTGCTGCAGTTCCAGGATGGGCCCTTCCGGGGTGGCTACGAGGTGTGGGCATTGAGGCCCCAAGGAAGCTGCACCAGAGTGAGCCATACCTTTGTCTACAATATTTCCAATTTTCTCTATCGATTGGTGTGGGTATTCAAGCGGGGTGAGAAAAAACACAACACCTTGACGGAAGTGACCCTGCTGAATCTAAAACGGGAATGCGAAGAAGGGCTGTTGCCGCCTTTTATGGGGGGCCCCAAAGAGGAGGAGGGGTGTGACCTCCTGTTTTCTTTGCCAAGGTAGTGAATTCAGACCGTTCATTCGTGAAGGCCAATGGCAATACGTGCGCTGTCTCAACTGCAGTCTCATCTTCTTGGAGCCGCAACCTTCACGCAGTTATTTGCACGACTATTATCAGGACTATCTGCCTGCCGACCCCCAAAGTGTGGAGAGTTGGCGCCGTCTCATGGTGCAGGTATTTAGCAAGACAGCTAAGCTCATAGAAGAAGCAGTAGCCAGGCCGGGACGGTTGCTGGACGTGGGCTGCGGTTATGGCTTTTTCCTCAAGGAGATGGCTCAACGTGGTTGGCAGGCAGAAGGAATCGAGATCTCGATCACAGGTTTGCGTTACGCTCGAGACTACTTGGGGCTCGATGTTTCGGACCAGCCTTTGCCTCGAGCCGACTGGCCAGATGGGTGCTATGATGTAATCACCCTGTTTTACGTAATAGAGCATCTTCCGGACCCAATGGCCGCACTCAAGGAGGCTCATCGGCTTCTACGACCCGGTGGCTTGCTCTTACTAAGGTGGCCGCACACCGCTCCTATAGCAAAGCTACTGAGGCCGTGGGCGGAGCGGCTGAAACTTTATCAGGCCCCCTCTCATCTGTTTGACTTTTCTCCAAGGACTTTATATAAAATTCTTGATCGATCGGGTTTCCATGAGATTCGGACAACTGTCTGTGGTTGGACCAGGCCAGCCGGAAAACGCACGCGTCTAGCGGCGTGGTTTTTTGGCAGTCTGGGAGAGAAACTTGCCAAGATAAGCGGTGACCGGGTGCTGCTGCCTGGGGTGAGCAAGACTACTTTAGCCCGGCGATGAGCCGTTCACAACCAACTTTGCGAGGTAGTCATGTCTAGAACTTCCATGATCACCATGATGTGTTGTACTGTTCTCTTGATTTTGTCGGGTTGTACTGGAAAGGAAGGTATCATTCGGCTCAACACGGACCCGGCTGGGGCGCACTACTATGTGGATGGTGTTGAGAGAGGAACAACCCCGGCGGAATTTGAATGGGATTCCAAGCGGCCTATTATGCTCGAGATTAGGAAAGAGGGCTATTATACTGAGCAGGAACTCCTGAACAAATATTGGGTTTGGTATCAAGATAGCAGAGGAAATTATGGTACGATTCGGGTCGGCGGGGCCACTAAAAAATGGACAGTAACAATTAACCGCAAGTTGAAAGCCGCACCTCAATGATGAATTCTCGGTGCTGGCGGTTTGCAGAGTAAGCTGTCGAGACCGTAGAAACCAATGATTGATCTGGAGCGAGAGCAATTGGCGACCCACTCTTCATTGCCTCCACACAACGGCAACGACTTCAGTGGACATG
>CBDUTA010000479.1:0-2341 GCA_965369785.1 uncultured bacterium | reverse complement strand
GTGAGTTGAATGGCGGGGACGACGGGACTCGAACCCGCGACCTCTGCCGTGACAGAGAAGCACCAGAATACTATCTTGTTGGTTCGTCTAGCTCTTTCCTGCACCTAGCCTCACGGTTTTGCATGGTATTCGGCAGCGAATGGACCCAAGTTGGACCCAAGTTTGGGGTGTTGTGACGGTTCAAATCAGGGGAAGGAGATGCATTGTATCGCCCGCTCATTCCATTTGAGTGGGAAGTTCCAGTGGGCGCAGGTCAGTTCCCGCCGTGGTGTCGGAGAAAGCTGCGGCTTCGACTCTGGTAGGAAAAGGTTGGTGTTGGAAAGAGCTAGAAAAATCCAGTGTTGGCGGGCGCCCTAATCCCCCCCAATTACTGTTCCACCCAGGGCTGGTTTGGTGGCCGACAAACGGTCAGGCAAAACACACTACTTGAACTAGCGGCTTGGTGGGAATGACCCGGACCGGGAGCGTTCCTTTCCTCTACCAGCTTCTTGATCTCAACCACCCAGTAGCCACTCTGGCCAGCCCTGCCCAAAGAAGTGCTAGACAAAAGCACACTAAGCTGTGTTAAGCAAGTTGGAGAATCATGGTGGCAAAGGCCAAGGCAGGGAGATAGTAATGCCCTCTTGTCCCCATAGAGGACCCCAATCCATGAGTTTTGTCTCTGCCTGGTTCGCACTAAATCGCTGAAATCTAAGGGCCGAGTCGCAAGTCATGCAAAAAAGTAAGAAGGACACGACGGGGACGCAGCAGGGACGAGGAGATTCGGGCAGACACCGTAGATCGGAAGCTCCGCTGAGAACGCCACCCGACAAGGCGAAACGAATCCTTGGACGGAAGATGGCTGGTCAATCTCACCGAAAGATTGCCAGGGAAGAAGGAGTCGGCAAGAACACGGTGACGAGGATTCTTAGCCGCGAAGAATACAAGGGGATGATGGCCGGATACCGTTCTGTAGTGCTCGAGGAGTTAGTACCAGATGCCATCAGGACTTTAAAGCACCATCTCAGGAAGAAGAGCCTCTCGGCAGGACTGAGAGTCTTGGAGGGTGCTCAAGTCTTAGCGAGGGGCCAGAAAAAGGATCTCATCGAGCATCAGCCGGCAAAGTTTGGTCCTTTCGGCTATGGTAATTACACGGACCGCTCGCGCGAGGAGCTGGAATACGTTCTCCGCTATAATAGGTGGCCGAGCAAAGAGGCGTTAGCGCAGAAGATAGAGACTGGTTACTGGCCTGAAGAGGTGAATGGGGAGGGGTGAAGAGATGCAACCTCCGGGAAGTTCATGCGGCGGAGGAGGGATTGGACCCTTGGGGACTCCTAATCTGTCAGGCAACTAGTACCCCTTTCGCATTGCGCTGGTCTAATCTGTATTATTTTCTCCCTGTAAGGAGTCAACGGTACTGGAAGGAGGGACTCATTAGTCGTGGAAAACACCAAAGAAGAAACTGTGCGGCACCTCTGCAAGGGGCTTGAAGATTACCTCTGCGGAACCGCTGCCAGAATATTCGCTCACCACCTAGCACACGTGGCACCAGAGCCTTGGCTAATCCTAGAGTCAGCTTATCTTGTAAATCGCCTCCACGGGAGCATCCTTCCCGGCTGGCATGCTATTCCAGAAAAAGCCAAGATAGATATAACGCTCCAGCGGGACGAGGATGACCAGACTATTCGATTAGAGTTCAAGCTAGTTGAGACGAGCAACTGGAAACCCGCTTGGGATTCCGTATACAACGACCTCTGGAGACCGGCTGGCTCAAGTAAGCCACGTGCCAACGCGAGCATATGCTTTCTTCTGGACGGCTTCAAAGCCTCTCCGCGCCGTCGGGAAAGCACGAGGCTAGAGTACCGGAAGAGGTTCAACAAGCTCGCCTCACTCGCCGCGAATAGTTCTTATCCGATTCACTCTAGAGCTGGCAGTAAGGGTGGCGCCAGAGCTGTGTTCGTTGGTCTGGAGCACGAAGCAAGGTGGCGCGATTCGGCGGTTAGCTGGTGCCTAATTGCATTCACTCGATGAGCTGCAGAAGGCCCCACCCGCCGGCAAGTCAACGCGAAGGGCTACTCCGGGAAGTTCATGCGGCGGAGGAGGAATTGGAAGCGGGGGTCGGAGTGTAGAAGTTGCTCAGGCAGCGCCGTCCTGTTCTCTAGTTACAGCCCACGGTAACGATGCTGTCCGAACCCTGAATGGGCTGCCCGTCGAAGGTTTCTCCAGTCAGTGAAGCTGACGTATCACCGCATTGGATCCCAGTTTCCTGGGTGCGGAAATGAAGCACCAGGTCGAGATCGCCGTCGCTGGCAATTCATGTCAGATCGCCCGGCAATAGATGCGGTAGACGTGAACGGCGCGC
>CBDUTA010000478.1:0-2345 GCA_965369785.1 uncultured bacterium | reverse complement strand
TCCGAGAGAAAATTACTGATTGTGAACTTCTGGCCGAGAGACTGACCCTGAAACGAAACGGGGATTCAGTGGATTCCGATATGAGTGGCTGGCTGGGTGCCATTGGACTTGCTATCTCGGGCACCAGCAAATCCCGGCCCGGTAAATTGAACCTCATTCCTCCTGAGAAGCGTGTGATTGCCGAAAGGCCAAGTTTGGTAACGACGCTTTTGCTGGTTGGATTATTGGTGTTTATGGGTCTTGCGGTCACAGTCCGAGAGTATTCTCAGCAGCGGCAGCTTCTTGGCCAGGTTGAAGCTCAGATTGAAGCGCTCCAGGCTCGGGTGGATGAGACCATGACACTCAGGAGTCAGCGGGACGAGCGCCAGAATGATTTGAATGAACTCCGTGCTCTCATCACGGGCCAGCAAAAGGTTCTTTTGGTGCTGAAGGAATTGACGGAAAGAATCCCCGAGAATTCTTTTCTGCAAAACCTGAATATTCAGGGCAATCGGATCAGCCTGACCGGTTTTTCTTCTTCCGCTTCGGCACTCTTGAAAACTTTGCTCGATTCTCAATACCTGGAAGCCGTGGAGTCGCGTTATATCACTCCTGATCGGACCAGGCAGAACCGGGAGAAATTCAGTTTTGAGGCCACTTTCCAGGAGAGTGATTCAGAAGAGATTGTGAAATGAAACAACTTTCCCAGCGAGACAAAAGAGCTTTAACCCTCCTGGGTGCAGTGGGACTCGTGATCCTGCTGGCCTTTGCGATTGTCTTACCCTTCTATAACGCCAAGAGCGGTGTGGCCGACGAGCTTGAGGACAAAGAACAGCTGCTGCGTCGTTATGTTCAGGTCCTTCAGGAAGAGGGAAACTATCGATTAGAGCTGAGTCAGCTGGACAGGGTTCTGAATGGGTATCGTCAAAGATTGCTGGATGCACAGGAAATCAGTATGGCCACCATTCAGCTGGAGGAGGTCGTCCGCACCCTGGCAGCTGACAGCGGCATCCAAGTGACTCGGAGCAATCCTTTGCAGGAGCGCGAAGTGGGTGAAAAATACGTCAAAATCACCCTGCAGATTAACCTGCGCAG
This sequence comes from uncultured bacterium, assembly GCA_965369785.1. Classification (GTDB taxonomy): domain Bacteria; phylum Acidobacteriota; class UBA6911; order RPQK01; family JADFOI01; genus JADFOI01. The sequence continues at coordinate 1,271 of CBDUTA010000478.1, read as the reverse complement.
CGATATGTCGCAGTTGACCGGTTTTCTCTACGCTCTTTCGGCTCACCCTAAGTTTCTTCTGGTAGAGAATTTTTTCTTGAATAGTCTCCGTTCCAAAGACCAGGTACGCATTCAGCCCCGCATGAATGTTTCCGGCTTTATTCGACTTTCTTAGGCTGGTGGGCATCCATAGAGAGAACAGAAGATGAAACGAAGAGTTGTTTTGATCAATGTGTTGTTCTTTGCGGGGGTCCTCATTTTTGCAACCTGGTTCAGATCTGCCTGGGAAAGCTTCGAGCAGGTGCACAATCTGGAGGGAATCATCGAGAGTGCTCAGCAGGAAGGTGAGAGTGCCAGTCCCTCCCGAGTAGAACCCATGGGCCAGGCAGAGCCTTTTTCCCAATTTGTGGTGGTATCGCAGAAAACGCTCTTTGCCGAAAATCGTCGTCCGCCGGCTGAGGAAGTGGAGGTGGTGGTTGAGGATCCCGTGGTGATTGTAGAGGAACCGCCCAAGTGGACGGCCCGGCCCATGCTTCACGGTGTGTCCGCCATGAGAGGGAGGCGGGAAGGTATCGTGACCGTTTTCGAGGGCAATCAAAAGACTGGAGAGTTGCGAAACGTTCGGGTTGGAGACCTGGTGCAAGGCTACTGGGTGGATGAGATCGGGGAGACGACCCTGACACTGCGCTGGGGAAGTCGTGATGAGATCATCGACATGGCCGATGCCAGAAAGCCGGCAGGGGCAGGCCAGCCCGCCTCAGGGAAGGTGACCGTGATCCAGGTCGGTTCTGCTCCCAGCGCCGTACAGACGACAGCCTCAAAAGGGGCCGCTCAGCAGGGTTCAGGTCTTGAAGTATCCGTGGTTGGAGGAGCGTCCGGGCAAGGAGGTGGCGCTCAGGGGGGAGCCGCGGGACGGCAAGGGGTTATTCAACCAGCCGGTCAAGGAGCGCAGTCCAATGACGGCACTCAGCGATTTGTTGAAGGTCGGTAAATCCAGAGTCTGGTTATGCATTTAAGTCGGAAACTTTTTGCAAATTGTCTAGAGTCGAGACAGGTAGGGGCACACAGCCGAAGGCGTCTCAAGAATAGGTTGATCCAGGTGTTTTGTGTAAGACGCCTGGAAGGTGGGAGGCACCTCAGGTGCCGAATCCGGTTCCGATATGACCGCTGGACAGGGCAGGGTGTGTGGGCTCACATCTCGGAATGTCTCAAAGGTCGGTTGATCAAGGTTTCTAAGGTTTCTTATGTAGGGGCGCACGGCTGTGCGCCCTATAAGCCGTTGATAAAACAGG
>CBDUTA010000477.1:0-2349 GCA_965369785.1 uncultured bacterium | reverse complement strand
TCGTGCCTTCGTGCTGTCGTTCGGATTCGGCCCTCAGGTGTCTTCTCCCACATTCCGGAGTCTTTGCAATCCTGGCGATCCCGGTTCGTCCCTACCCCGCTTCATGACAAGAACGTATGCTAACCCACATGGTAGAGACCGTAACGTTGCCTCCACCATTCGTCAAACCGAGGAAATTCCTCCTGAGGAGATGGAGTAGATGATTTCAGGTAATGCCTGACATGCCGTTTCGCCTCCTGTCGAGCCCGTTCCAAGAGCTTTAAATCCCTTACAATATTTGCGAACAAAAACTCAGGCATCCCCGACTGGCGGGTCCCAAGAAACTCACCCGGTCCCCGAATTTCAAGATCTCTCTCCGCAATCTTGAATCCATCCTGGGTCTGGCACATGATATTAATCCGCTCGTCAGCCTCCTGAGAGCGACGATCTTCGGTCATCAGAATACAGAGTCCCGGATGCTGAGCCCGCCCGATCCTTCCTCTGAGTTGATGGAGTTGAGAAAGACCGAATCGCTCGGCATGCTCAATCACAATGAGGCTAGCATCGGGTATGTCGATACCCACCTCGATTACAGTTGTAGAGACGAGAACCTGAATTTCACCCGCCCGGAACCTTCGCATCAGCCGGCCTTTCTCCTCTGCTTTGAGCCGGCCGTGCATCAGCACCACGGTTGCATTCGGGAAAATCTCCTTCTGCAAATATTTGGCCATTTCCGTTGCTGCTCTAAGATCCATTTTTTCAGATTCTTCGACGAGCGGACAGACCACAAAAACCTGGCGACCTTCTTTCAGTTCTCGGTGAACGACGGCATAGACTTCTTCGCGGTGCCGCTCGCCTTTGACGACCGTTTGAACCGGCTGCCTGCCGGGCGGCATTTCATCCAAGACTGAGACATCCAAATCCCCGTAGAGGGTCAGTGCCAAGCTGCGAGGAATCGGGGTAGCCGTCATGACCAGAGTTTCGGGAAGATCTCCTTTGCTGATCAGCTTTGATCTTTGCAAAACACCGAAGCGATGCTGCTCGTCAATCACTACCAGGCCCAATTTTTCAAACTGGACTCCTTTTTGAATCAAGGCATGGGTCCCGATCATTAAATCGGCCCTCCCGGATCGAATGTGACCCAGAACCGATTCCCGCTGTTTACCTTTGACACTGCCGGTGAGAAAGGCGATCCGATAGCCGGTACCGCTCAGAAGTTGGCAAACCGTGTGGTAGTGCTGTTCTGCCAGAACTTCCGTAGGGACCATCAGCGCCGTCTGATAACCATTTTCAATCGCGATCACCATGGCCTGCAAAGCCACAATGGTTTTCCCCGATCCAACGTCCCCTTGAAGCAATCGATTCATGACCCTGGAGCTACACAGATCATCTCCAATCTCCTTCAAAACCCGTGCTTGAGCAGACGTGGGTTGGAAGGGCAGAATTGATTTCATTCTTGCTTGAACGCCCTTCCCCATCCGAATGAACCTTTTCTTGGAGAGGGTTTCGCGCTGCTTCTTGATGAGTTGAAGCCCCAGTTGAAAGAGGTAAAATTCTTCGAAAATGACTCTTTGCTGGGCCATGGTCTGGTTCAAGTCAAGCTCTTTGAGGTAGGCCTCTTTCGAGACTCCCGCAGTAGGGCTCGGAAAATGGATCTCCCCTAAGGCAGACTTAAGATCTGGAAATTGGTACTTGCGCACCACTGACATGGGAAGCGGCTCATCCAGCTGCTCCGGCAAGTCAGCCAGCAATTGGAAAATGAACTGGCGCAGGGTTCGAGTGGTGAGTCGACCAATCTTGCGATAAATCGGAACAATACGTCCGCTATGTACCTTCTCGTCGGATCCTCCTGTCAGAATTTCATACTCTGGATTGATCATGGAAATTCCATGACTGTTCTCGTCCATACGGGGAGTCCCGTAAAGAATGACCGTGCTCCCCCTCTGAAACACCTGACCCAGGTAAGGCTGGTTGAAGAATCTGACTTTCACGGAACCCGAGTCATCCTTTACCACCATCTCAAAGATGCGCATTCTCTTTCTGGGAGTGGTGTAGCAACCCGTTATGGAAACCTCACCTTCGATGACAACGACCTGGTCAGGTTCTATCTCTCCGATGGGCCGAAAATCGGTTCTGTCCTCGTAACGAAGAGGTTTGCACTTCAAAAGACCTTCGACCGTGTAAATGTTGGCCCCAGCCAACATTTCGGCCCTTCGGGGTCCAACACCTTTGATCTCCCGGACTGATGTTTCAAGCGTAACGGGCATCTGAGTCGGGATTATGCATGAATTCGTGCTTTCGTGCCTTCGTGCTGTCGTACGCGCTTCGAGCGCAGTAAAACATTGGTTTTGAATTTCGGATTTTGAATTT
>CBDUTA010000476.1:0-2357 GCA_965369785.1 uncultured bacterium | reverse complement strand
TTCAGAGATTGTGGAATAGGAGAGACAGGAGGAATCGTTAGGGAGGCCGCGCTTTCCTAGGAAAGCGAAAGCACGATAGCTCGAAAATGCAGGAAAACATCACGTTCCAATGTACTGAATGCGACCGCAGGAATTACACCTCTACGAAGAACAAGAGGAACGTGACGGACCGTCTAGAGCTCAAGAAATACTGTAAGTGGTGCCGGCATCACACCCTGCATCGGGAGCTTAAGTAAGTGGGAACCGACAACTGACAACGGACCATTAAGAACTGACAGTGAGGATTCAGTGCCACTTGTCAGCTGTTAGTTGTCAGTTGTCAGCTGTTGTTCTCAGGCCAGTAGCTCCAATTGGCAGAGCGCCGGTCTCCAAAACCGGATGTTGTGGGTTCGAATCCCTCCTGGCCTGCCATTTATACTTATGTTGGAAAAGGTAAGGGACGCTCCAAGGAATTTGATTACTTTCTACGGCGACGTGAAAACGGAGCTCAAGAAGGTGACTTGGCCCAGTAAAAAAGAAGTTTACGGGACGACATTAGTCGTCATCATTACCGTGTTCTTTTTCGGAGTATACTTGTTTTTAGTCGATATCGTATTGAGGAACTTTGTGAGGCGAGTTTTCGACTTTTTCTAGGGTTTAACTCACAGCGTGGAGGTGAAAGAGATTACTACATCCGGTGAGGAGACGACTACATCCCAGGTCGAGGGGAAAAAGTGGTACATCATCCATACCTACTCCGGCTTTGAACGGAAGGTGGCAGAAAGCCTGATGAGCCGGGTCCAGGTGCATGATCTGCAGGATAAGATCGGGCAGATCCTCATTCCCACCGAGGACGTGGTGGAGATGAAGGGTGGGAAGAAGGTGGTGACCTCAAAGCTTTTTTTCCCTGGGTATATCCTGGTGGAAATGGCCATGTCAGAAGAGACCTGGCACGTGGTGAGGAATACACCCAAGGTCACGGGGTTCGTGAGCCAGGGGAACACGCCTACCCCGCTCACGGATGAAGAAGTGAATCAGGTCGTGCACCGTGTTTCTTCGGCCGACGAGAAGCCCAAACCGAAGTTTATGTTCGAAGCGGGAGAAACGGTGAAAATCATCGACGGACCGTTCTCTAATTTTACGGGTCTCGTTGAGGAAGTGAATCTGGAACGCAACACGGTGAAGGTGATGGTGACGATTTTTGGTCGAGCCACTCCGGTTGAGCTCGAATTTATTCAAGTGGAGAAATTGTAAGCGTCTATGGCCAAGAAAGAAATCGGTTTGATTAAGTTGCAAATTCCGGCTGGAAAGGCGACACCCGCTCCTCCGGTTGGTCCCGCCCTGGGTCAGCATGGTGTCAATATCATGGACTTCTGTAAGGCCTTCAACACCAAGACCCAGAACCAGGAGGGTTTGATCATCCCGGTGGTGATCACGATTTACCAGGATCGAAGCTATTCTTTCGTGACCAAGACACCACCCGCGGCGGTGCTCTTGAAGCGGGCAGCGGGAATCGCCAAAGGTTCCGCGGAGCCCAACAAGGAGAAGGTGGCGCAGGTGAGCATGAAGCAGGTGGAAGAGATTGCCAAGACCAAAATGCCCGATTTGAGTGCCAATGACCTGGAAGCGGCTTCAAAGATTATTTTGGGGACTGCCCGCAGCATGGGCGTGGAAGTCAAAGAGTAAGAGCAAAGGAAAATAATGTCAGGGAAGAAATACCAAGAGGCCAAGGCTAAGGTAAAGTCGCAAGAGAGTACGCTGGAGGAAGCGGTCAGCCTGATGCAGGAGATCAAATTTGCTCAGTTTGATGAAACCGCCGAGCTGGCCTTCCGACTGGGTGTGGATCCCAGACATGCAGATCAGATGGTGCGCGGATCGGTGGTGTTGCCCAATGGGCTGGGAAAAGAGGTGACCGTCTGCGTGATTGCCTCCGGAGAGAAGGTGAAAGAGGCCGAGGAAGCGGGTGCCGAGATTGTGGGGGGTGAAGACCTGGTCGGCAAGATTCAAGGTGGCTGGATGGAGTTTGAGGCCATGGTGGCAACACCCGATATGATGAAATCGGTTGGAAAGTTAGGTCGCGTGCTGGGGCCCAGAGGATTGATGCCGAATCCCAAGGCGGGAACGGTCACCTTTGATGTGGGAAAAGCAGTGACCGACATCAAGGCTGGAAAAGTTGAGTTTCGAGTGGACAAAAATGGTATCATCCATGCTCCTTTTGGAAAGATGTCCTTCACCGGGGACCAGCTGATCCAAAATGCTTCCAGTCTGCTTGAGGCTGTACTTCGGGCCAAACCGGCAGCTTCAAAAGGCCGATATCTGCGGAGTCTCTTTGTCTCATCGACCATGGGTCCGGGCATCAAGGTCAATGTGGCGCAAAT
>CBDUTA010000475.1:0-2359 GCA_965369785.1 uncultured bacterium | reverse complement strand
GCAGAAACCAAGAGCATTCCTGAAAGTTCCCTCATTCTGGCCAGGCTGCGCCGCGACGTGGATGTCAATGCAGATTTACTGACCCAACTCAAATCCAAATACCAGGAAGTAATGATTCAGGAGTCCGGGCTCATAGAAGAGGTCAAAATCATCAAGCCGGCCCTCAAGCCTGGCCAGCCTGTCAACATGCCCAGTACTTTAATGAATACAGTGACCGGAGGGATTATTGGGCTGGTTATAGGGTTAGTCCTGGCCCTGATTGTGGAGACCATGGACACCTCATTGGGCACCATCGAAGATGTGGAAGAGATCCTGGGCGTGCCGGTCCTGGGGGTTATCCCAGCTGTTGATGAATTCTCCACCACAGAGAAAGGGCAAGATGGCACCAAATTGAAAAATCGACCGTTGGTAACCCACTTTGCCCCGCGCTCTCCCGTCTCAGAAGCTTACCGGTCCCTGAGAACGAATCTGCAGTTTCTCTGGAAGGACAGAGAAGCAAAAGTTTTTCTCGTCACCAGTTCATCCCTGCAGGAAGGGAAAACCTACAATGTGGTCAACCTCAGCCTGAGTCTGGCCCAAGCTGGGGAAAAAGTGCTGCTCATCGATGCTGATCTGCGCAGACCAGCGGCCCATAATAATTTCGGCCTGCAAAGACAACCCGGGCTCACAGACTACATTGTGGGAATCAGCGACTCAAAACCCCCCGGAGAAAATGAATTTGAACTGGAGATGGGAAGTCAACTTGATTTCCAATCGTCAGATGGCAGTTGGAAAGACGTGACCAACACCGTCATCGATGTGATGCTCGGCGACTTTGAATTTGAAGACATCCTGCAAACTCCGGGAATGGATAATTTACATATAATCAATGCGGGTCAAGGGTTGCTCAACCCTGCTGAAATTCTTCGTTCACCCAGGTTTAAAGAGTTCTTGCATGAGGTGAGGGACCACTACGATGTTATCATCGTGGACACGCCACCGGTGCTGCCAGTGGCCGACGCCTTCGAGGTGGCGCCTGAGGTGGATGGGGTTATCCTTGTTTACGAGGTGGGTCGCATTGGGCGGGGAATTCTCAATCGAGCCAAGGTCCAACTGGAAAATGTGAACAGCAATGTCCTGGGGGTAATCCTCAATAATGTCAAACCTGATGTGGCCCCGGATTTCTATCGTTACCGCACCGATTACTACTATGAGCAAGAGAGTGACAAGGAGACCTCAGCATCATCCTCCCGCTGGCAACACGCTATTAGCCAGGGAATAGGCGGAATACGCAGTATCCTCAGTAAGATACGACTGACTTCGGCAGCGGAGGGCAAAGGATCCAAGATATTTACCCTGACGGTAATAATCGGTCTTACGCTCATAGCCGGTCTCCTGCTGTATGACTTTCCCGGCCTCAGCTCGCCAACTCACAACAAGTCCCAAAGTCAAAAAGTCAAAATAATCGTGCCCCCTAGCGCTAGGAAGGCGAGCACCAAATTGCCGAGCAAGTCCACAACGGCTGCAGAGGAGGTTACAAAGCCAGCGGCGGTGCGAAGGTCTGAACCCGAGCCGGCTCAAAAAAAGCCCTCCAGCATGCCTGAACAACCGGCCGAAAAAACAGCAGTGGTAGCATCGCACTCGAGCGTGGTGAAGAAGCCCAGCCCCGTCAAAGAGGCTATCTCATTGAAGCCAAGTGAAGCTCAAACCTGGGAGAGTCTGCCTCACACAGCCGAGATCCGATTGGGGCCCAACATTGACTCTCCCGTGCTCCGCCTCGTTCGGAGGGGAACGCGACTTCAAGTGGTGGGGAAACAAGGAGATTGGCTTAGGCTTCAACTAAGAAACGGAAACACCGGCTGGATTTACCACAGCTGGGCGCAACCTCAACGAGAACCTGTTGATAAGCCGCTCAATGTTGTAAAAGGATCGAAGGGAACTTCAGAACCCCTTGCTGCGCAACCGAATATAATTAAAAAATCGAGCTCAGCAGGAGAGGTGCTTTCCTCAATGCAGAGACGAGCTAAAAGCTACACGAGTCTACCCAAAGTAGCCAGAATCCGATCAAGGCCCACCATTCATGCTCCCGTGCTCCAACTCATTCTGAGGGGAACGAGGCTTCAAGTAGTGGGCAAAAAAGGGGCTTGGCTTAAACTTCAATTAAGAAACGGAAGCACCGGCTGGATTTATCACAGCCTGGCGCTACCTGAACGAGAACCTGCAAAAAAACCGCTTACCGTGCTGAAAGGATCGAAAGGAACTTCAGAACCCTTTTCTGCACAATCGGATGTGATAAAAGAGTCGAGTTCAGCGGAAGAGGTTTTCTTCTCAATGCAGAACGGAAGTGAAGTTGCGCTATTCTACCCAGAGTAGACGAGAT
>CBDUTA010000474.1:0-2368 GCA_965369785.1 uncultured bacterium | reverse complement strand
GCGAAGACATCCCGGACTCAGGCTAGGACTGTGGCCATTTTTGGGACCACCAACATCCAAGAGGTTGTGGACCGGGCCAAAAAAGCAGGTGCCACGATGATTGAAAAGGTGTTCTCCGAAGGTAATGACACTCTCTACTACATTGGCGACCCTGACGGGAATGTGTTTGGGTTCTCGGAGATAGGCCCGATGTGGAGGGATAGCAATGAGTAAATCTTTGGGCCTGGATAAAGCTTTGAGTCTAAAGGTCAAAGCGGATCACTTTACAGCTTGTACTGAGTTTCCTGCATTCTGTATACTGGATTGCCAATCTGCACACTGAGTGATCAGGATGCGAAATTTCAACAGGATCTTTTCTCTAACTTTGTGCGTTGTGTTTCTGTGGACGCCTGCGGCTGAGCAACTGGCCTGTTTCTTTTGTGGTCCAAGCCCCGAGACCTCTTCGACCGCCAAGGTTGTCTCTCACATTGAGGATGATTGCATCTTACAGGATGGGTTCCACCGAGAGGATCCCACTTCAGAGACAGAATCCATTCATGTGCACTTCTGTACTCTTCATGCCACCTTCGTGTCCCTTACCGACTCACCTCAGCTCAAGCCCGTTCAGGTTTTCAGCTGGTTTTGGAGCAGCCACGGATTCTTCCGAAGCGTGGACTCAACCCACCTCTATCATCCTCCACGACACTTCTCCATCTAGTCTCTAGGGGCGGGTCGTTCAGGAGACATTCTCAGGGTAGACTCTGTTGGCCGGTTTTGCAGGGTCAATGATCTGTTGTCGGCAGAGTTCCCGGTTATCGACCGAGTCTCCTACGTCGTAAAGCGTACTCGACCAACGAAATCCCCGGAAAATTTGGAGGAGTCCATGCATTTCAGAACCTTTGCTACCAGCGTTATCATGATGGGCCTGGCGTTCACCCGGGTGCCGGCTCAGGCGACGGTCAGCGTTCCAGAAAATCTGACTTTAGCGGCGGCGAAAAGCCTTCTCATGATCTATAACCCAACGCTACGGGCCGAAAGAGTCAACGTCGACATTGAATCAGGGGATGTCCTGAACGCCGAAAAGCGTCCCAACCCAATTTTATCGGTTGGAAGCGAAGGGCTCTCCTTTGCCTCCAGCGATCGTTCCTTTTTCGACAATCAGGAATTTTCTCTGACCTTGAAGCAGGACATTGAATTGTCCGGCAAGAGACAAAAGCGTACCTTCTTGGAGCAGGCAGATGTGGAGATCGCTGAGATTGAACTGCAAAATACTGTTCGAGTTCTTACTTTCGAGCTTCAAAAAGCCTATTACCAGGTGATACGGGCTCAAGAAGATCTCAGGTTGGCGCGAGAAATTCTGGAGCACTTTGTGGCGGTGGTCCGTTTGAACCGCATCCGATATGAAAAAGGAGAGATCGCAGGGGGAGAACTCCGCCGCGTGGAAGCTGCACAATATCGTTTCTTTGAAGATGTCGTGGCTGCCGAAGTGGGTCTTGAGAATGCCCAGGATCAGTTGCTGGGTTTGTTGGGCAGCACCGACTTTGACCAGCGTTTTGAAGCGATTGACCGTTTTGATTCCCAGTTTGTTCCCCCGCCAGCTCAGGAACTCCGAGATACCGCGTTGCGCGAGCGAGCAGACATCGCCGTTCAAAGGGCACGGCTCTCTCAATCCGATGTCGGGATTGAATTGGAGAAAGCGCACGGGGTGCCCACCATCAGTCCTTTTGTAGGATACCGCCGAGATTTTGGTAGTAACGGTGCGATTCTGGGTATTGAGATTCCCCTGTTTGTCTCCAACCGGAACCTGGGTGGCGTCGCCCGTGCTCAAGCTCAGCGGCGGCGCCAGGAGCAGCTTGTTCGCCTGCTGGAAGTACGAGCATTGCAGGAAGTGCAATTAGCGCTCAACGAGTTAGCGGGTAACCGGAAGCGTATGGAAGCGTTACAAGAGCAGTATCTGGAGAAGGCCCAGCAGTCCCGGGATATTGCTGAATCCGCTTATCGGCTGGGGGGCGCCTCACTCAGTGAATTCCTGGATGCTGAACGGACCTATCGTGAAACCAGCCGGCTCTACAACCAGGTGCTGTACGATTTTCAGATTAGCCGAGGGCAACTGGAGCTTGCCATTGGAAAGGATCTTCAACCATGAAGAGACAAAAAAATCACAAGAGGAGCTTATTGCAACTGATGGTTCTTGTCCTGCTCCCGCTTGTCGGAGCCTGCAACCTGGAGACGGTGACCGTGTCCGAAGATCACGAGGAAAACGGTCACGACTTGCCTCTGGATGTCGTGGAATTGACTCCGGAGTCGATTGAAACTGCCCAAATCCAGATTGAGGAGAGCAAGGAAAAGGACCTGCGACTCTATCTGGAAACGACCGGTGTTGTAACGG
>CBDUTA010000473.1:0-2372 GCA_965369785.1 uncultured bacterium | reverse complement strand
GGGGCCAACAGCGTGGCCTTTCACTATCATCGCCATCCCATCACGGTAAAACTCCAGGAACTGGTGCGGATTTATTTGGTGAATGCTCTTGAGTTTGATCTCCTCAACTCGCTTCACATCCATGGCAATTTCTTTGATGTTTATCGAACCGGGACCCGACTCACTCCGGATGAGTTCACGGATACGATCATGCTTTGTCAGGGGGAGCGCCACATCTTGGAGTTGAAATTCCGTCATCCCGGGACGTTCATGTTCCACGCTCACCAGAGCGAATTTGCTGAATTGGGCTGGATGGGCTTTTTTGAGGTGGAGGCATGAAACAGTGGCTTTTGGGACTTTTTCCGATCATGCTCCTGGCTGGCTTTGTAGCCCTCTTTTTCATCTATGGGCCTTTGGGGGTCTTTATGGCTGCTTTTCCACCGGTGGAGGAGCTGACGATTGAACGGGTGGTTCTACCGGAACCGGATCAGATCGTTGTGCATGTGATCAATGGAGGACCCGATCCGGTCACGGTGGCTCAGATTACGGTGGATGAGGCCTTTTGGAAATATAGTACGGATCCGGAGGACAAGACCATTCCCCGCCTGGGTCGAATGAGGATTAGTATTCCTTACCCCTGGGTCGAGGGAGACACCCACGAGGTGGTGATCTTGACCTCCACAGGTCTGACCTTCGGCCACGAGATCGCGGTGGCGATTCAATCCCCTCGGACCGACTGGACCTACTTTGGGTCCTTTGCCTTACTGGGCATTTATGCCGGTGTGATTCCCGTTTTCCTGGGACTGCTCTGGTACCCGTTCTTGAGGGAATTGGGTTCCAAGTGGCTTTCCTTCTTCCTGAGCCTCACCATTGGTCTGCTGGCTTTCCTGGCGGTGGATATGCTTCATGAGGCGTTTGAGACTGCGGAAGCCGTTCCTAGCGCATTCCAGGGGATTGCCTTAGTGGGCATCGGTGTTTTAGGGGCCGTGCTCATCTTGTTCTATCTATCCGACCTCAAGGTGGGATCCTCGGATCAGGCAGGTGCAGAAGGCCGTCACTGGACTGCTTTGATGATCGCCTCAGGTATCGGACTTCACAACCTGGGGGAGGGTCTGGCCATCGGTGCCTCCTATGCCCTGGGAGAAATTGCTCTGGGGACTTTTCTGGTGGTCGGTTTCATGCTTCACAACATCACCGAGGGCTTGGCAATCGTCACGCCCGTTGCCAAAGATCAGCCTTCCATTAGCCGCCTGGTGGCATTGGGCCTCATCGCCGGTGTGCCCACGGTGTTGGGAACCTGGATTGGGGGCTTTAGCTATTCCGCCATTTGGGCTACCCTTTTTCTGGCCATTGGTGTAGGAGCTATTCTGCAAGTGATTTACCAACTCATGGTACTGTTTACCAGAAAGGGAGAAACTGCTTTCAGCAGCGCCTATAATCTCTCGGGATTCCTCCTGGGTCTGGGAATCATGTATGGGACGGGACTCCTGGTGGTTTGAAGGGCCCGTCTGGGAGGGATCCCCGATCTGATATCTTTAAACGGAGGATGAGATGAGCAAGCTGATTCACACTTCAAGAGTCCGGATTCATCAGGACAAACGACCCATTCGACGGGCTTACATTGAGCACTTTAAGGACCCTGTCTATTTTGGGATGCACGGAGGCATCAAGGAGTTCTACGGAGTTGAGTCGGAGGAAGAGCATCCGGCAACGCTTGATTACATTGTTGCCGGGGTAGCAGGCTGACTGACGGGCACACTAGCCGGCGTGCTGGAAGCACGCGAAATCCCGGCCACTTCGGGCCAGCTTTATGCCGACGTTGAAGGGGACATCGAGGAGGTTGAGGGCAAGGCCGTGATCACACGGATTCGGGTTCGCTATCATCTCAAGGATGTCCCGGAAGAAAAACGCGAAATTGTTGAGCGAGCCTTGAGCATGCATGAAGACCACTGTCCCGCGGCAGTCAGCGTCAAACGGGGCATCGCCATCGAATGCTCATGCGAGTTTGAGTAGACAGGAGTACGTGGTTCGCGCGCTTTCGTGAGTTCGTGCTTTAGTGCTGTCGGAGCTCGCTTCGCGCACAGAAAATAGAAGATAGGGAAAAGAAACCAAATTATTTTGAATTTTGAATTTGAGATTTTGAATTTCCGCTGACGGCAGTCAGCGGTTGGCTGTCAGTTCCTGGCTGTGTGAACCTTTTGCTCGATATCTTCTATGTTGACCTCAATGCGTTCGATGTAAGGGTTTTTCCCATTGCCGAAGTGGTGTAAGAGTGCCTCATGGACTCCGCCCCACTGTGTGTGGAGCATCCATTGAACGTAGCCTTCATAAAAGTTGCGGGTTTTCTTCATCAGATCCTCGGCACTGCTGTAGTCCTCGATCCAGCTGCCGTT
>CBDUTA010000472.1:0-2374 GCA_965369785.1 uncultured bacterium | reverse complement strand
GCTCCCATTGCCTGGGTTTCGAAGATTGGAGGGATGAGCAAGGTCAGCTCCAAACCGGATTTCGCAATGTGGTCCTGGAGCGCTACCCTCTGAGTCGAGTGGCAGAACTCACCGGTGTTCCTACCGAACAAATCCTCCAGGTTGCGCGCGAATTTGGAACAACACGCCCGGCACTGGCGCTAGCCGGAGCCATCGAGGCACCCACCTATCATTCCGGCTTATCGGCTCTTGCCATTCACAGCCTGAATGCCCTGGCGGGAAGTATTGACCGGAAGGGAGGTGTGCTCCAGCAGTATCCGGGTCCACTCGATGAGATCGATGGAGAACCTGGTGATGAAGGACCTTCCCTGCTGGCTGATTTCAAACAGAGAACGGACTTCGGTGAAGACCCCCTGCAAATTTTCGAGGAGGCACTCCGAGAGGACCGGAACCTTCCCTCCGCGCTGCTGCTGCTTGAAACCGATCCGATTTACGATTCCTCCACTCCGGAAGATTTGCGCGAGCGTTTGAACGAGATTCCCCTGATCGTCAGCATTTCCTCTTTCTTGAATGCCACATCTGACCTGGCGGACTACGTTTTACCGGCGGCCAGCTTTCTTGAGTCCTGGGTCGAGCAGCCAGCACCCCCTGGTGTCCCCTTTTCCTACGAAGGTCTGGCCGAACCCATCCTGGAGCCGGTGGGAGACAGCCGCTCGTGTGGAGACATCGTCCTGGGGCTGGCACGGGCGCTGCAGATCCCTGTACAGGAGGGAGACTATGCTTCGCTGGTGCAGGATCGGCTCACCCAGTTGTACCAGTTCAAAAGGGGCGCGGTGGCGGGGACCGTTTTCGACCAACTCTGGCAGCAACTCATGGAACAGTCCGGATGGTGGGCTCCTACCTATGAAACTCCTCGTCAGCTGCTGGGACAGATGAAGAGTCGAGGAGGCTGGTGGGATTCGTTCTATCGCTACGAAGACTGGTCGCGAACCCTGGCTACTTCTTCGGGAAAATTCCAATTCCATATACCGAAAATTCAAGCTTCGCAAGATTCAGACTCGGAGTTAGGGGAAGTTTTCCACCTCTCTTACTCTCGTCCCGTTTCACAAGCCTCCGAGAGAGAATATCCTTTTCTGGTTAAATTCTTTGATCCTCTCACAGCCCGATCCCGACAGCCCGGCCTTCCGTGGGTTCGCGAAGTTGCTGGAGGACTTGCTCAAAATCGGGTCGGTGTTTGGGTGGAACTTGGGGAACATGATGCTTCTCAGCTGGGTATCCGAAGTGGAAACCGGGTCTGGGTTGAGTCACCTGAAAAGCGAATTCAGGCCTTTGCCCGAATCGTGCCCACAATACCCCACGGCGTTGTGAGCATCCCCAGGGGAGTGGATCAAGCAACTGAGCCGTGGAGCAGGGTGTCGGGTCGCGAAGGGCCTACTTTGATCGATAACTCTGGCTCTGCGACTCGGGTTCGCATTGTCCGGACTGGGACTTAAAAGGAGATTTGAGCCTTATGGCGCGCTGGGGAATGGTGATTGATCTGGACAAATGCACGGCCTGCCAGGCTTGTGTTGTCGCCTGCAAGGTGGAGAACAATATCCCTTCACCTTCAGCAGATGATGCGCTGAAAAATCGCACCATTTCCTGGATGACCATGATTCCCTTGCGAAGCGAAACTTCAGAGAACCCGGTTGCCACCTTTCTTCCCCGCCCCTGCATGCAGTGTGACGAGCCTCCATGCATCCGGGTGTGTCCCGTTGATGCCACCAATATCTCGGAGGAGGGCATCGTGCGTCAGATCTATGCGCGCTGCATAGGATGCCGCTACTGCACCAATGCCTGTCCTTACACGGTTCGCTATTTCAACTGGCACTCCCCCGAGTGGCCGGAAGAGGCCCAAAACTACCTGAACCCGGACGTCTCGATTCGACCGAAGGGGGTCTTGGAAAAGTGCACCTTCTGTCATCACCGCTTACTAAAAGCCAAAGAAGAAGCAAGTGCCGAAGAACGGGAACTGAGACCCGAGGACTACGTCCCGGCTTGTGTTGAGATCTGTCCGGCCGATGCGATGTTCTTTGGTGATCTGGATGAGCCGGGCTCACAGGTCTCTCAACTCGCTCAGGGTCCCCGTGCTTTTCGACTTCTGGAGGAACTGGGAACAGAGCCCAAGGTCATCTATCTCAAGGAGGGAGAATAG
Organism: uncultured bacterium; assembly: GCA_965369785.1. Classification (GTDB taxonomy): domain Bacteria; phylum Acidobacteriota; class UBA6911; order RPQK01; family JADFOI01; genus JADFOI01. The sequence continues at coordinate 201 of CBDUTA010000472.1, read as the reverse complement.
GAGTGTCGAAAACAGTTGATTTAGGAGCGGACGAACGGTTACTGGATCCCATCCTGAAGACCGGAAAGGGCTTCTACTGGCTGGTTGCTGTGCTGGCTCTTTTGGGCTTTGGGGGTCTGGGGGCCTGGTTCTGTCAACTTTATTTTGGCTTAGGAGTCACCGGCCTGAACTGGCCGGTTTTCTGGGGACTTTACATCACCA
>CBDUTA010000471.1:0-2376 GCA_965369785.1 uncultured bacterium | reverse complement strand
CCCGCAAGGCCGCTCCAGTAGCATGAGGATTTCTAGACCAGCCAAGGAGACGTTTCACAAAGCTGTCTTCCTTGCCACTCCCTGGCCTCGAATACCTTCATAAGTCTTTAAATAGGGGTTCCGCAAAGGGGTCAATGCGGAGAGGCTTCAGGATGTTGTGCCTGAAGGGTGCCCGCGGCAAACTCACTCCAGCTAATTCCAGCCTATTTAAAGCAAAAGAGAGGGCGATTTTGATTGCCTTTTTGCCTCTCGGAGGTCTACCCTCTATCAAGAGTTGCGTCGCACACAGTTGAGGGAGACGGGGAGGGGACAACTGTGGTCGGCACCACTATTTCCCATTATAAAATCCTCGGAAAGATAGACCTGGGCGGCATGGGCGAGGTGTCCCGTTCCACCGACTCCAAGTTGAAGCCTGGAGTTGTCATCAAGGTGCTGCCCGTGTTTCTTTGGGGAAATTAAAGAGTATGAACGATCTAAAGGATAAGCACTTCAAGCTTCCAGCCTCGGATCTTCTCCAACGGGTCAATGACGCTCGTGATCGAACGTTGGAATTGCTCGTTGATCTGGAAGATGATCAACTCAACGTCCCTCTCCTTGAGATCGTCAATCCGTTTTGTTGGGAACTTGGACACGTCGCCTTTTTCTACGAAGTATTTCTCTTGCGCGTTCTGGATCATATCGAGCCGATTATGAAAGACGGAGATGATTTTTATAACTCATTTACAGTCGACCACGATGCTCGCTGGTCTTTACCTCTCCCTTCAAGAGAGAAAACTCTGGATTACATGCAGCAGACATTGAAGTTAGTTGTTGAGCGTTTAAGTTCGCGTGAACCGAGCGCCGAGGAGACCTATTTGTATCTTCTTTCAGTGGTTCACGAGGATATGCATGGGGAGGCTTTTACCTATATGAGGCAGACGCTGGAGTACCCGCGGCCTCAAGTTTCCACGGCCCACGCTGAAGGGACTCCCGCTGAGTTGGGTGAAGGACCTTTGCCTGGGGATGTGGAAATACCCGAAGCCACCTTTCAACTCGGAGCTACGCCGGACCTTCCCTTTGTGTTCGATAATGAGAAATGGGCACATCCGGTGCGAGTCGCTTCCTTTCAAATCGCTCGTGCTCCTGTGACCAACGCCGAATTCTCGGAATTCGTGGACGATGGAGGATATCTGCGGCAGGAACTGTGGAGTACTCAAGGGTGGACCTGGCGGAGTAAGGCTGGTGCCCAGCATCCTGTCTACTGGAACCGGAGAGAGAAGGGGTGGTTGCGTCGGCACTTCAACCAGCTGGTTCCCGTTGAAGAAAACGCTCCCATTATCCATGTCAATTGGTACGAAGCTGAAGCCTATTGTCAGTGGGCGGGGAGACGCCTTCCTACCGAGCCAGAATGGGAAATGGCCGCCAGTGGGGAGCCCTCCAGCAGCGGTGGAGAAAACGCCAAAGGCAAGCAACGGTATCCCTGGGGAGATGAGTTTCCGACGCCTGATCGTGCCAATCTGGATTCACGTGTTCTGGGATGCGCCGATGTCGCTGCCTTTCCCTCTGGAGATAGCGCCTTTGGATGCCGCCAGATGATTGGCAATGTGTGGGAGTGGACCGCTTCCCCTTTCTATCCTTTTCCGGGGTACATCGTGGATTTTCCGTATAAGGAATATTCTGCCCCTTGGTTTGGGTATCGAAAGGTACTGAAGGGCGGCGCCTGGGCCACTCGCTCTCGTCTTGGTTGCAATTCTTATCGTAATTTTTTCCTACCCTACCGAAACGACATCTTCGCGGGGTTCCGAACCTGCGCAAAGTAGCGAGCGATAGAGATTAGCCCGAGGCAAACTCACTCCAACTCACTCCATATTAGCGAAGCAGGGCTTGCGCCCAACCTCGCAGTTCATTTTTCTTCTCTCTTCCCGAACTTGAATGTTAGACACGAAAATGTTACTCATAATTGTAGTTCACCTTTACAAGAAAGGTTTGGATGAAACCCAGGCCGCAATCGATTTCGTTTCAGCTCATCAGCTCGACAGCAAAGTCGACGAACCAGCTCGTCTCGGCCGAACATCTTTTGCTGATGGGCAAGTGAGAAGCTCTCAGAAGGCTTTACAGAAAGGAGCATAGAGATGCCAGATTCATGGACACTCAAAATTAACGGAAAGGCCCATACTGTTCAGGCGGATGGAGATGTTCCCCTGCTTTGGGTGATCCGGGAAACTCTTCAACTGACCGGCACCAAGTTCGGCTGCGGCATCGCCCAGTGTGGCGCCTGTACGGTTCACGTGGACGGGAAACCCATGAGGTCCTGTCAGCTTCAGGTCAGCCGGGCGGTGGGTCGGGAAATCACCACCATTGAAGGGATTCGTGAGGATCATCCGGTCAAGCAGGCCT
>CBDUTA010000470.1:0-2377 GCA_965369785.1 uncultured bacterium | reverse complement strand
TTGCGAGCCGCATCGATGATCTTTTCGATCACCAGGTAGCTTTCCAAAGAGGGAGAGGGTCCGATGAAATGCGCCTCATCACAGAGTCTAACGTGCAGAGCTTCCCGGTCCGCCTCGGAAAAGACCACGACCGGGGAGATGCCGAGATCCCGACAGGCCCGAATGATCCGGACTGCGATCTCCCCGCGATTGGCAATAAGAATCTTTTTAAACAAGTTCAAAACCTGAAACCTGAAACCTGAAACCTGAAACCTGGAACGCGCGCGAAGCGCGCTCTTACAGCGGTATATTCCCGTGCTTTTTGGGCGGATTGGTATCGCGCTTGTTGGCGGTCATTTCCAGGGCACGGATCAATTTCGTTCGTGTTTGACGGGGCTCAATGATTTCGTCCACATAGCCTCGCTCCGCGGCAATGTAAGGATTGGCGAATGTCTTTCGAAACTCTTCGACTTTTTCCTGCTTGAATTTCTCCGGATCAGAGCTTTCCTCAAGTTCTCTTCGGTACAAAATTTCGACGGCACCTTGTGGCCCCATCACCGCAATTTCGGCCGTGGGAAAGGCATAATTCATGTCGGTCCGGAGGTGTTTGGAAGCCATGACACAGTACGCTCCTCCATAAGCTTTGCGTGTGATGACGGTAATCTTAGGGACCGTCGCCTCGGCAAAGGCATAGAGAAGTTTGGCCCCGGATCGGATGATACCTCCATGCTCCTGCTTGATTCCCGGTAAAAACCCGGGCACGTCTTCGAAGGTGATCAGAGGAATGTTGAAACAGTCACAGAAGCGAACGAAGCGGGCCGCCTTCAGGGAAGAGTTGATGTCCAGGGTTCCGGCCAGAACAGCGGGTTGGTTGGCGACGATTCCCACTGGGAATCCATTCAATCGAGCGAATCCAACGACGATGTTTTCAGCAAATTGAGGCTGAACTTCAAGGAATTGGTGCTCGTCCACGACCGAAACGATGAGCTCTTTGATGTCATAAGGTTGGTTAGGGTCGGTTGGGACCAGTTGGTCCAATTGGGGATCGACTCGGTCGGGATCGTCGGCAGGCTCTTGATAAGGAGGATCTTCCAGATAGTTTGAGGGAAGGAAGGAGAGCAACTCACGAATTTGGCCCAGGCATTCTTCCTCACTCTGGGCAGCAAAGTGAGCAACTCCGCTGATGGTGGTGTGGGTGGTTGCCCCTCCCAGTTCCGATTTGGTCACTTCCTCCTGGGTGACCGCCTTGAGGACGTCGGGGCCTGTAATAAACATGTAACTGGTTTTGTGCACCATAAAGGTGAAGTCGGTAATGGCGGGAGAATAGACCGCTCCGCCAGCGCAGGGTCCCATAATCGCGGAGATTTGCGGAATGACACCGCTGGCAAGGGTGTTGCGCAGGAAGATATCGGCATAGCCGGCCAGGCTGACCACACCTTCCTGAATACGGGCTCCGCCACTGTCATTGAACCCAATGACGGGAGCGCCCATCTTCATAGCCAGGTCCAGGATCTTGCAGATCTTGGCGGCGTACGTCTCCGAGAGGCTGCCCCCAAAAACGGTGAAGTCCTGAGAAAAAAGATAGACCAGGCGGCCTTCAATTTTACCGTAGCCGGTAATGACACCGTCCCCTGGGATCTTTTTCTTCGCCATTCCCAGGTGAGTGCACCGATGTACGACGAACTTATCCATTTCCTCAAAAGTGTTTTCGTCGAGGAGTTGATGGATTCGTTCTCGAGCGGTCAGCTTACCCGCTTTGTGTTGACGCTCGATTCGCTCCTGACCGCCGGCTTCTTCTGCCTCAAGGTGGCGACGTTGGAGTTCCTTTCCCTTATCGTCTGCATCCATATCCCGTGGGGGTATCTTCAGTTACTCACAAGTTGTTTCTGTTTTTCCCAGTCGGCCAGAAACTTTGCCAGTCCGATGTCGGTCAAGGGATGCTTGAGGAGTTGCTCCATGACCTTTAAAGGCATCGTGGCGATGTGGGCCCCCATCCGGGCTGTCTCCAGAATGTGTACCGGATGGCGAACCGAGGCTACTAAAACTTCTGTGGGAAACTCGTAGTTGTCGTAGATGGTCAGGATGTCCGAGATCAGATCCATGCTATCGGTACCTATGTCGTCCAAGCGTCCTACGAAGGGGCTGACGATAGCTGCTCCGTTTTTAGCCGCCAGAAGTGCTTGTGTCGCACTAAAAATTAAGGTGACGTTGACCGGAATGCCTTCTTGGGCGACCACGTGCAAAGCTTTCAGGCCTTCTGAGATCATCGGGATCTTGACCATGACGTTCTTATGGATCTTTGCCAATTGCCGTGCTTCCGTGATGATTTGATCGGATTCCGTTGACACCACTTCCAGGCTCACCGGACCATCGACCAGGTCGCAAATCTCTCTCGCCA
>CBDUTA010000469.1:0-2380 GCA_965369785.1 uncultured bacterium | reverse complement strand
AATAGAATATCTGGCTGGCCTTCAAATAAGGCCGCTCCAGGCCAGGCAGTTGCTTGAATCCCACCCAAAAAAAGCAAGACCGCGGCCAGTGGCATGCCCACGACCAGTTTGATCTGGGGGTGGAGATGCCCACGATCGTCCAAGACTCCCAGCATGACTAGCAAACTGGCTCCGCCCAGGATTCCCAGGATCTCCTGCCAAGCCCGAGGAGAGGAGCTTCGGATCTCTTGGAAGAAGAGCACAATAGCGAGTACTACCGACAGATAGATGGCCAGTCCACCCAGCAGAGGGACGGGACTGCGGTGGAGCTTTCTCGCTTCGGGTTGATCTATTAAACCGAAACGTATGGCAACGGTACGTGCCGCGGGCGTCAAGAAAAAAGAGGCTCCGAAAGCTGCCAGGAAAAGAAAAAAGCTAAAGAACATAAACTCTGTCCGAGGACTAAGGGGTCACTCTATAGTCCAACACGCTTGTTTGCCAACAACTCCAAATAGAGGTTTTCGGTCTCAGCGATGAGGCGATTTATAGAAAATTTGTTCTTCACTGAGAGTTGTGCCGCCCGGCCCATTCGCTCAGCTGTACCAGGATGCCGAATTAGATCAAGCATTGCTGCTGCTAGTGCCTGGGGTTGTTGGGCCGGGACGAGATAGCCGGTTTCACCATTTTCTATGACATCCGGAAGACCTCCGACGCGGGTGGCTACGACAGGGCAGCCGGAAGCCATGGCTTCAATGGCCGAGACCGGTGTCCCTTCGTTGTCAGATGAGACCACTAATAAATCGAGATCCGCATAGATTCGCGGGAGATCGTGGCGCCAGCCGGTAAAGATAACCCGTTGTTGGATACCCAGGTCTCGTGCATATTTTTCCATCTCGGATTTGAGAATACCGTCTCCCACAATCACAAAGCGTACATTGGATTCTTGCTGTGCAATCTGAGCCGCACTCTCCAGGAAGAGGCGGTGGTTCTTGATCGGAAAAATACGGCCCAGGATTCCGACCAACTTATCACCCGAGCCCAGTTCCAGCTCTCTGCGAAATTCCCCTTTCAGTGACTCACCGTCAAAAAATGGCTCCAAGTCGAAACCCAGAGGAATCACACTGATCTTCTCTGGTGGGGCGACTCGATAGGCGATCAAGTCCTCTTTAACCAACTCACTCACAGCTACAAGCCTGTCCGTAATTCGGGCTAGACCGCGCTCCATCATCTTCAGCAGCCAGCTCTTTGCAGGCCCGTAATAGCCGTTCAGGACATGTCCATGGTAGGTATGAATGAGGACCGGAACCCCAGCCATTCGTGCTGCCAGGCGTCCTAGAAATCCTGCCTTGGCTGTGTGAGTGTGAACGATCTGAGGACGTTCCACACGTAAAATACGATAGAGACTCAACAAGGCTTTGATATCACGAGGCCTGAGACTGGCCTCTCCGACCATTTCGGGAATGGCTATGGTCTTGACTCCTTTACTTTGCGCATAATCCGACATGGATCCTTCACCTGGATTGGGAGTGCCCGTAAGGAGAAGGGACTCAAAGCGATTAGAAGAGAGACCGTGGTTCAAGTTCACCACGTGAATCGAGGGTCCTCCAATATTCAGTCGAGCGATCACCCGAGCAATTTTCACCTTTGATTTTCCAGTGATTGCCATGAGTCAGATGTGTTGGTATATCTGAGCGGTCTCTTCGACCATTTTCTGAACGGAGAAGTGTTCGTCAAGACGCCGACGCCCAGCCCGGCCCATTGTTTTTCGCAGAGGTGGGTTTGTTAGAAGCAAGGATAATGTGTCTGAGAGGGCATCCCGGTTATCTACAGGAACCAGCAAACCGGTCTTGCCATCCTCGACGATCTCCGGGATTGCGCTGGTTCGTGTGGCTACGATCGGTACTCCCGCCGCCATCGCCTCCAGAAAGACCAGTCCGAAACCCTCCCATCGTGAGGGATGCACGAAAATGTCGAAGTCGTAGATGAGTTGAGATGCATCGGGACGATATCCTAAAAACGAGACGTGGGAGTTGAGTTTCAACTGGGATGCCAATGCCTCGAGGGAACTCCTTAGCGCACCGTCACCGACGAGCACCAGATGGGGAAGCACAGTACTCTGCTGGATAAGCTTTGACATGGCTCGCAACAAGGTGCTGTGACCCTTCTGAGTCGTAAGTCGGGCGACCATTCCGATGATTGGCCTTTCCGCAGGGAGATGTAGGAGACTCCTGAGATTAGGCTTCGAAGAAGGAGGCCGTTTCGGCTGGAAGCCGTAATGCACCACAGAAATCTTCTCTTTTGGTACCCCTTCAACTTTGTTGGCAAATTGGCCGAGATGATGGGAAATACAAATGAGATGCTGAAACAGCCGGCGGTTCCATCGGATCACCGGCCGAAGAAG
>CBDUTA010000468.1:0-2407 GCA_965369785.1 uncultured bacterium | reverse complement strand
CGGTATGGCTCTTCTTCGAAATCCACAACTTCTGGCTCAACAACTGGCACTATATCGGTATCCCTGCCGAAACCTACGTGCGCTGGCCGGGATATGTCCTCGCCTTTGGCACGGTACTCCCCGGCATTTTTGAAACCGAAATTTTCTTGAGAAGCTTCGGAGTGTTCACTCAGATTCGAGGCCGGCCCGTTTCCGTGACTCAAGGGTTGCTGACCCGCTTTGTAATCCTCGGCTCTCTGATGATGCTTCTTGTCCCCTTGAGATCAGACCTCTTCTTTCCACTGGTATGGGTGGGATGGATTTTCCTACTCGATCCCCTGATCTACAGCAAAGATCGGCACCGGGCCTCTCTGCTGGGCCAGGCCCAAAAGGGAGAGTATTCTCTACTGGTCCGGTTCCTGGTCGCGGGAATGATGTGCGGGTTACTGTGGGAATTCTGGAACTTCTGGGCCTCGGCAAAGTGGGTTTATACCGTCCCCTACCTTGGATTTGTTAAAATCTTTGAGATGCCTATGTTTGGATTTCTTGGCTTTCCTCCCTTTGCCCTGGAATGCTATTTACTGTATCGGGCCTTTCTCCTGTTCCGTGAGCGCTTTCTTCACGGTCACAGATTGATGCCCACTGTCACTGCGATTCTTGTGGTCCTTTACTGCCTCCTGGTCTTCACGGGAATAGACCGGTGGACGGTCGAGGACTTTCAAGTGATCTTTTCCTGAATTTTTAGGAGTGTTGAATTCTGAGAATGGACAGAGTCATCTGTACCTTTAATTCATTGATCCCCAGTACGATAGGGGTTATACTTTCGCGTTCCAAGGCCCGACGGTAAGCTGATGAACAACGATTTTCGCCTTCGCATGACTTTCTGGGGAGTGAGAGGCTCAACTCCCACACCACAGATCGAACACCTCAAATACGGGGGAAATACTTGCTGTATCGAGGTACGTCTTCCCAACAACGAAGTTTTCATCTTCGATGCCGGCACCGGCGTTCGGGATCTCGGTGACTCTCTCTTGGAGGAATCTCCCAACCAAAAGCTGGACCTGAAAATATTTCTGACCCATTTTCATTGGGACCATATTCAGGGTATCCCCTTTTTTCAACCACTGCACCAGACAGGAAACAAGGTGGTCTTTCATTCTGTGGCCTTTCCAGAGCCTCAACACCGGCGCGCTGATTCAAAAAGCGGATTAGAGGAAACACTCAGGATCCAGATGGCCCACCCTTATTTCCCTATCAGACTTGAGTCGCTGGCTGCCAAACAAGAGTTCAAAGAAATCGACCCTGCGCCCATTAAATTCGGAAAACTCACCATTACTCCATTCCCCTTAAACCATCCGGGACAGACCTATGGCTACCGGATCGAGTCGGAGGGTGCGGTCATCGTTTACGCCACCGATCTGGAACATGGAGATGCAAAGCTGGACAAGGTTCTGCGAGAGGTCTCTGAAAATGCCGACCTCTTGATCTACGACTCGCAATTCACGCCTGAGGACTACAAAAAACACCAGGGATGGGGACACAGCACTTGGTTGGAAGCATGTCGCGCAGCTGCTGACGCCAAGGTTAAGCAGCTCGCTCTTTTTCACCACTTCCCCGCTTATGACGATGCCAGGCTTTACGAAATCCTACAGCAGGCTCGCGGCGAATTTGAAAACACCATAGGGGCCCAGGAAGGGTGGACACTCACTCTTTAGCCTGCACTTCTCACACCCAATCTACTGCGGCGGCGATATGGCCGCGTCTACAGCGTTGCACTCGGTCAGCCTCCTCAACGTACTCAGAGAGTACGTTTGCGGGGGCCTCCCGTCGTACGCCTTGTATCCACAGCCATCTCCACGCCTCGCTACGATCAGGTGTGAGAAGTGCAGGCTAGCCGCGCTTCGGGCGCAGGCGTGACTTCGTCACTTCGTGCTTTCGTGAGTTCGTGCTGTCGTATTGGTCAGGCGGTCTGGTGAGTTTGGTGCCAGCCCCAAAACTTCTCCTTTAAAATCAGCGACTTATGCCAGAATTCTGGGCCTGTCCCAGAATTCCCCGCGCGCAGCAAGACATTCGTTTGGAATTTGGAATTTGGAATTTCAGTCGGTCTGCCGGCTATGGTCTGCGATCAAGCGGTCATCTGGTCAGAATCTTCACCCGGGGAAGACTCCTCAACCAATTTCTTATAATCGCATTCGGGGTTATTGCAAAAGTGGGTCAGACCCTCTTTCTTGGTGGTACGCTCCAGAAGATAGGGTGCGTCGCAGGAGGGACACTTGACGTCGATCGGCTTCTGCCATAGAGCAAACTTGCACTCGGGAAAGGTACTGCATCCGTAAAAGTACCTCCCTCGACGCGATCGGCGCCGTGTGAGCTGCCCTTTTTTGCACTCCGGACAATCGACGCCAATCGTTTCCTGCTTGATGTATTT
>CBDUTA010000467.1:0-2415 GCA_965369785.1 uncultured bacterium | reverse complement strand
CTGGAGTAAATACTTATGTGAGTAAGGAGGGTCGAAAGATGCATGATCACCCACGCTTTAAGGCAGCAGCCGTTCAGGCGGGTCCTATCTATCTGGATGCACCTCGCTATTTTGACCTGGAGGCAACCCTGGAGAAGGCCGTGGGCCTGATCGAAGAGGCAGGTCAAGAGGGGGCCCGACTCATCGTATTTCCCGAGGGCTGGCTTCCCTGCTTCCCCTACTGGTCGCTGGACCATACCACCGATCGAACCATCTTCGCCGACCTTTGGGCCAAGCTTCTATGGAGTTCCATCGAAGTTCCCAGTCGGGAAACGGCGGTGCTGGGTGCGGCAGCTAAAAAGGCCAATGCTTATGTCGCCATGGGATTAAACGAGCGGGACAAAAGATTCTCGAGCAGAATGTACAATTCTGTGCTTTATCTAAGCCCCAGTGGAGAGATTCTGGGCACCCACCGAAAAATCTGTAACACCGTTCAAGAACGCTTCTTCCACACTCCAGGGGATGGTGGAGAAAACCTCAAAGCCGTATTCGAGACCGAGATTGGAAAAATCGGGGGCTCGCTTTGCGGTGAGCACGCCCAACTGACGCTGACGTATCACTGGATGATGCAGGGGATTCAGATCCATTGTTCCTTGTGGCCGGGACAGACGCGATTGAAAACAGTTACCGATATCTCAACACGGGCCCTCTGTTTTAACACCGGCACCTTTGGAATCCTGGCAGCAACCTATATTCCGGAACAGGATCAGCCCAAGAACTTCTACCCCAACAGCTTATTCAGTGGTCCCCAGGCCTTTAGTGGAGGAAGTGGAATTGTTAATCCCTTGGGTGAATATGTTTCCGGACCCGTTTATGACAAAGAGACGATCGTCTATGGTGATATCGATCTTTCCGACATCGACCGAAGCCGTCACGCCGTGAGTCTGACGGGGATTTACAGCCGCTGGGATCTGCTGAATCTCCATGTCCGTGAAGAGTCCTATGAGCCGGTTCTCCCCATGGGAACTGTGAAGGCCCTGGCAACGCCTTCACAAAAGACCGAGGTGGCAGATTTAACGGCGCGAGTCCGTCAGCTGGAAGAGCAGATCGGGCAAATGTCAGAGAAGGCAAACCACGAGGCCGAGAAGGAACTCCAGAAGAAGGAAACCTTGATTTCCAGTTAAAGAGGACCGTGAATAAGTCGTTCTAGACGTGATTCTTGGGAGCCTGGGAAGATCGCTGGTACTCCTCCTCGGTCACTTTCCCCATCCACTCTGCTGATCCTTCGAGGTTCACCGCCAGGTGGCTCATCGACTCCTCCGGGCAGGCGCCATGCCAGTGTTTCTCGCCGGCAGCGATGTGAACGGCATCGCCGGGTCCAATCTCCAAAATGGCCTCCCCTTCTTTTTGAACCAGACCTTTTCCTTCCTCGACGAAGAGTAACTGAACCCCGGTGTGAAGATGCCAGGAGGTACGTCCGCCGGGCGGAAAGAAGACTTTATAGACTCGCAGTCCGTCATCCTGGTTCGCCTCCAGGACAATACCGGCCAGGACGTCTCCGGTGAAATGGTCCGGATCAACGGGTTCCAGGGGGATCTTCGGGTGTAGTTTCATTCGTTTTCCTTGTGAAGCTTACCTCACGGTTAGGGTTCGGGAATCTCCATGGGATTATCGGCGCTGCCCCCATATATCTGGGGGACCTTGGAGCCCATGGGTCTTAAGTAGGCGGACAACTGTCCTCGGTGATGCACGGTATGGCGAATCATGAACGACAAAAAGCCAATGGCCGGTAAATTAAAGACACCCATGAGGGACACTTCCCGGGTCAGTTGCTCCCCTGAGAGAGACTTCACCTGCTCCATCAAACCTGCCATTTTTTCGTGATAGAGGTTAATGGCGTCGGCTACCGATGTGACTTCGCAATCTTCACCCTGGGGTGGTATGGGACCAAACTGACCGTCGATCACCGCCTGGAGAAACCACACGTCCTCTAAAGATATATGGCGGGCAAGTTCCAGAGCACTCATAGAGTTCGCGTGTGGCCTGTAGTCGCGCTTTTCCTCGGGAACGGCCTTGAGAACTCTCACATTGGTCTCGACCTCCTGGGTAATGATGGGAATATAAAAATCGGCCATGGCCTTCGCGTTTTCTGGAGTCATAAGTTTCTTCTCCTGTAAAAAAGGATGAGTATACGACTGTGCTCAGGAAGGATGCAACAGGTCCTAACTGGGAAGATAGAATCACCCTCTGCTAGCCTGGATTATGCATTGGTTCTTGTTACGAAGGGACGTAGGGGGAGCCGGTGGCTCTGACGGAGCCTTGGAAAAACTCAGAGAGGTGGGCTAAAGAGGGTGTCGCAACCCTCCACTTGATTTTGATTGAGGCCTGTAGGGGCCACCACGTCAGTGCGCCCCTACACAAGAAACCTGGGTCAGC
>CBDUTA010000466.1:0-2435 GCA_965369785.1 uncultured bacterium | reverse complement strand
TTGTCTCCGCTTTCCACCACAAAGATGAACCCATTCTGATTCACGGCGATGGAAAACGGTTTGGAGCCTACCTTCTGACGCCGAATTTCCTTCAAATCAAGCAAGTCCACCAGGGAAATATCATTTGTTCCACTGTTGGAGACGTACAAAATATTTCCATCCGGGGAAAGAGCTAGAGCATCAGGTCCTTGTCCAACCGGTAACTTTGTGATGACTTTGCGACTAGCGGTGTCGATGACGTAGAGATCGTTAGAGCCGCCACAGACGACGTAAAGACGGTCCCCCAACTCCGAAACCAGGGCAGCCAGGGGGCGCACACCCACTTCAACCTCTCCCAGGACACGGTGCGTCGAGGTGTCGATGAAGTCGACTCTGCCGATCCTTCCCCTTCCGTAGTTGGTTACAAAGGCCTGTCGACCTAAAGGTGAGATGGTGATGTTGCTGGGCGTGTCTCCTACCTTGATGTCATCCTCGATCTCGTAGGTTTCGGCGTTGATCACCTTGATCAAGCCTCCTGCCAGATTAGTGACGAAGATCTGGTCGGAGTCGGGAGTGATAGCGATACCCACGGGTTCATGCCCACCGTAAAATGTTTTTATGGTGCGGCGGGTGGCCGTATCGATCACCGAAATCTCATCGGATGCAAAGTTGGTGACGAAAAGAAGTCGGCCATCGGGGCTGATGGCAGCATAAGTAGGAGCGTCACCCACCTTGATTTTCTTGATCTGAGTGAGGCGGGCCGCTGATAGACTGATCAGTCCAATCAGAAGGAGCAAGGCCGTTCTCATGAACTGGCTATTCTTCATGGCTGATTGTACGGTAGCAATTTGACGGTCAATGCGCAAACCGCCGCAGACTGCAGACACCGCTGACTGCCGTCAGCGGAAATTCGAAATCCCAAATCCCAAATCCCAAACAAATCTGAGATTCAAAATTCAAAACCTGGAACCTGGAACCTGGAACGCGCGCTATCCTCGTCTCAGACGGCACGCCATAACTGTATTTTTCATGAGGTGGGCTATGGTGAGCGGACCGACGCCGAAGGGGACTGGAGTCACTGCCTGGGCCACTCCCAGGGGATCGCGAGGATGGACATCTCCCACCAGCGTGTAACCCCTCTCTTCGATTCGGCCGATCCTGGTTGAGTTTTCTCCAAAGAGTCGAACACCCTCCTCTACGGACTCAACTCGATTGATCCCCACGTCGATAACGATGACGCCTTCTTTAAGGTAGTCTCGGGTGATGAGGGCGGGTTGTCCAACGGCTGCCACCAGGATATCGGCTCGACGGCACACGGCGGGCAAGTCGCGGGTACGTGAGTGACAAAGGGTGACGGTTGCGTGCTGGTGAAGCAGTAAGAAGGCCATAGGTTTGCCCACGATGTCGCTGCGTCCCACCACCACGGCCTCCGCTCCTTTCAGAGCGATGCCTTCGCTCTTCAGCAAATACATGATTCCCATGGGCGTACAGGGGGCAAGCCCCACTTTTCCGGAGACGAGATTGCGGACGTTCAGGGGATGGAATCCGTCGACATCCTTGTCGGGCCTGACGGTCAGGAGAATTTGGTCCTCATCGATCTGATCCGGCAAGGGAAGTTGAACCAGAATCGCGTCGATCTCATCGGCCTGGTTGAGTCGGTCGATAACCTGGAGCAGTTCCTCCGTTGTCGTTTCCCCGGGAAGCTCGATCGTTTCAGAATGCATGCCCAGTTCTTTACAGGTGCGGGTTTTGTTGCTCACGTATAGTTGAGAGGCCGGATCGTCACCCACCCGGACAGCCGCCAAACCGGGTACCAGATTTTTTTTGGAGAGTTCCTGCAGCTCTTCAGCTACCTCTGCTTTGATTTTCTCAGCGACTTTTCTACCATCGATGACTCGAGTTTCCATAGGAGGGCAGAGCTTAGCAGAAAGGTGGGTAGCTGTCAGGTGGTCAGGCGGTCAGGACGGTCAGGCGGTCAGGACGGTCAGGACGGTCAGCTCTTCAGGGATACATCCGGTGGAGCATCCTGGGGAAAGCGATGGTTTCCCGGACGTGGTCTATGCCGCAAATCCAGGCCACGACGCGCTCCACGCCCATTCCAAAGCCGGAATGGGGCACGCTTCCATACTTGCGCAGGTCAAGATACCACTGGAAAGGTTCTCTGGGGAGATGGTGCTCTTCGATGCGCTCCGAGAGCAGATCGTAGTCGTGGATTCGCTGACTGCCGCCGATGATTTCTCCATAGCCCTCCGGTGCCAGCATGTCCATGCACAGTGCCAGCTCCGGATTCTTCTCATCCGGTTGCATATAAAAGGCTTTGATCGCCGTCGGGTAGCGGTGAACGATTAACGGCCGGTCAAATTGAGTGGAGATGATGGTCTCATCGGTCCCGCCGAAATCGGACCCCCGGGGTGTCTGTGTGCCCTCCTTTTCGAGGATGTCGAAGGCTTCGTGGT
>CBDUTA010000465.1:0-2439 GCA_965369785.1 uncultured bacterium | reverse complement strand
GAGATTATTGACCTGCTGGCGGAAAAAATATCTCTGCGACTCCGTCGTGCCAGGACTATTCGAGTCACCGATCCGGCGGGCACCGATCTGACTTTCACCCCCGCCGCGGTCACCCGTTCTGAACACACTCTTTCTCGCCCCTTTCCCTATAACGCCACGGTGCAGGTGACCCCGGACCAGGACCTGAGGGGATCGGTTGTCACTCACGGTGTCTCAACCGGGTTTATGCCTCTCCTGCGTATGGACATCGAAGCCGGTCGTCTCGTCTCGCTTCAGGGAGGCGGGGAAATTGGAGAACTGCTGAAATCACGGAACGATGAGTCCTTCCAGTTGCAAACCCTCGATTGGTCCCTTCATCCCAAGTCGGTTCGCCTTCCTCAGCCCTTAACTGGTTCCGCGGCCCTTCACAATCAGCTGGCCAGCGCTGGAAGAGTGGGTGCCATGCGTCTCGGTTTATGGGGCGAGGATCGTTCTCAGTCCTTTTTCTTTCAGGTCTATTTCCCCTCCCTTTGGGCAGACGACGAGGAGGTGCTTCGGGACGGATACCCTGCGGCGCTGAAGGACCCTGAGGTCCTCCGACTGGCGGAAGCCATGGGAGGAAGGGAATTGCTGGTGGTCCAGTGCACGGTCCTGCCGGGAACGCTTCCGGAACCCAGAATTCCGAAGGTCGACTCCATCATCCAGGTCGATCCCCTTTTGCCGGCCCTTGAAATGCTCATCCAGGATGTGGCTAAAATTCGCAGGGATGAAAAGGTTCTCATCGTCAACGACGATTCAGTGCCCGCACTGATTCTGGAAGGACTGGAAGCTGCCCTTGCAGAAACCGGGGCTCAGGTGACAACCATCAGCGTAGTGGTGCCTGAGGGAGAAGTGGAACCTATTGCCCTGTTGCAACAGGCCGTGGGACGCAACTTTTCAGCCGACTTGAGAGAGGCCATCGAAGAGGCTGATTGTGTTCTATCACCCGCCTATTTTCATCTCCCCGATCTGACCGTAGAGGGTCAAGACCTGGACTCCTGGCTGGAAAGTATTCACACCCGTTGGGTAGGAGTGGTCGCCATTCCGGAATTGCTGGCCTCAAAATGGGCCACCTACCCTCCTGAACTGCTGGAGCTCATTGGAAGTAAAGTCGAGGAAGAGCTACGGGCGGAGCAGACCATCATTCTTTCCAACAACCAGGGAACCAGTCTCATCTTCGATTACGAAGTGATGAAAAGTCCCTTCGCCAGGAACTGGTCCATATTTCCCGGCAACGTTCGTTTCCGTGTGGTCCCCAAGAGCCGAGGCGTGGAGGGAATCATCGTCACCTCTAACTTTTTCACGGGAAGGGTGCCGCGCACGGAGGTTCACATCGGTGAGAGTCAGGTCGTACAACTGGATGGGAGTGCACGAACCACGGAGGCGGTCCGCGAGGCCACTGTCCAGGGAGGGTTTATTGAATTGAGTTTCGGGGTGAATCCGAAGGCCTTCGCCATGCCAGGCCAAGTGACGGGATTTTCTTCTCTTCTGTGGTCTCAGTATGCAGCCAGCCAGCGAGCGGGGGTTGTTTCTGTTTCGCTGGGATCTTGGTCCGATAGCCAGGGACGTCTTCTTTTCACTATGTTCTTTGGTCTCCTGAACGCGGGTGGGCCGAGAATCATCATTGACCTTGGGCACCTGACCGTATTGGATGATGAAGAGGTCCAGGAGCTGGCTGAGGAGCTTGGATCAGTGGAAGACCTGCTGGCTGAGGAGTGGATTCCCGCCATTGGGGAGAGATGAACCGGAAAAATTGTCTTAGAGGGTTCTGAGTGGGACTGGTACAATACGGCGAAAGGTCCTACTCAAAACGTAATCACTGGGGAGGTGATGGGATGAAGAAATCATTTACTGCAATGACAGTCTTGCTGTTCAGCGCGGTTCTCTGCTTCAGCGAGTTGGCCGCGCAGAGTTCAGATCTGGAAGCTCCTCGAGCACCCAAACGGGAGCGGGTCACGAAATTGGAGCAGGTTCTACCCAATGCCCGAATCCTGGTTCGTCGCCCCTGGAGTTGGTTGGTGGGCGCCCAATACGGATTAGGCCTCAAGGAAGGGGAAAAACTCCTGATCGTGGCCAGTCGCATCGAGCCGCTTGTGGCTCAGGCCATTGCGGTGGCGGCCCAGGAAATGGGGGTCACGACCGATGTGGTGGCCCGGGATGTCGCCAGCCTGTTGACTCGAATGGGCCGTAACGAGTTGGATTACGAGCACTTTGATCCCACTAACTATTTGGGACTTCGTGGACTGATTTCCCGGGTGGTGCCCAGCTGGCTGGCCACCATGATTGAAGATTACGACGTAGTTCTCGGTTTTCAGGCACGGGGAACCCACTATGGCAAGGTCGGAAAAAATTTGAACATTCGTTCCTCCAGCATCGATTGGTCCAGGGCCGAGGTATTGGCCTCGGCGGCCGTCAGCTACC
>CBDUTA010000464.1:0-2441 GCA_965369785.1 uncultured bacterium | reverse complement strand
ACTCGATCCTTCTGATGATCACAAAATGGGCAGCGCATGACAGATAGATACCATTGGAACCACCCGTGATGCTATAAAATTCAGCTGGAATTGTGAAACAGTTCTTGTTTGCATTTTTCTCGTTGGACAGTGGTTCCGATGCAATGAGCCACCGGGAGCAGTTGCCTATGCCCTCAGGAAAAAGTGAATTACTGATCGCTTGTGCCTTGAAACAGGAGGCTACTGCTTTGCAGGGGCGCCTTCAGGTCGATTGCCACTTTTCCGTCACCGGTTTAGGTAGCCGTCGGACCCGGAGAAGTCTGGAGAACACTTTTCAATCGAAGCTTCCCTCTCTTCTCATTTTTACCGGAACCGCCGGGCAGTTGGATCCTTCCCTGGAAATAGGGCAGGTGGTTTTCCCTCAGAAGTGGTGTTTAAAGGATGGTTCTTGTTTCCCAGCCGATGCCGAGTTGACGTCCATGTTGCGAGAGGAGGATGGCTGGGAGATTGAAGGTTGCGGGCTTACCGTTTCCTCCCCGGTTCTCCGAGCCAAGAGTAGGTTGGCTCTTTACCAGAAGTTGGGGGCACGAATATGTGACATGGAAAGTGCCATTGCGTTACAGGTCGCCTCCCAATATGGCGTTCCCTGTTTAGCTCCCAAAATTGTTTCCGACACAGCCCAATCGGGTATCAGTGCTTTCTGGAAGGAGTTTGACAGCAACATGGATCAACTCGCGAAGTACCTGGACCGGCTGGTTGCGTGTCTAGGGTAAGTGTCAGTTGAGATGGCACCTGCTCGCGATAGGACGCAGTCAGAGCCGTGGGCTTTAGCCCACGGGGCCCGCAGGCTAAAGCCTGCGGCTCTGTAAAGACCGTGCCCGGTCGTTAGGTTCGGGTCAGCCACCGGCGACCCCCTACACATTCTTTAAGTAAAGAAAGTATTCCTGGTTCCCTTTTCGCCCTTCCAGTGCAGAGGCCATTTCCCCGAGAAGGTCGAATCCTTCGCTGGCCGCAAAACCCTTCACCCGGCCAACGATTTCCTTCTGGAGTTCCTTGTCGTGAATGATCCCTCCGGCCGGAACCTCGTCTCGACGAGCTTCAAATTGAGGTTTCACCAAAGCGATAATTTCGGCAGAAGGGAATTGTTTGAGACAGGGAAAGATCAAACGCAGAGAAATAAAGGACAAGTCGACGGTCATCAGATCAATCGGATCCTCGACCGTCGCCTGGGTCAGATACCGAACGTTGAAGGAATCGCGAACAACCACCCGAGTATCCTGTTGTAGATCCCAGTGAAGTTGTCCGCGACCCACGTCAAAAGCATAGACTTTGACAGCTCCTTGTTGGAGTAGGCAGTCCGTAAAACCCCCGGTTGAAGCACCCAGGTCAACACAAATCTTTCCCTGGACCTGAATGGCGAATTGCCGTAAGGCCCCTTCGAGTTTGAAGCCTGCTCGAGAGACATACTGTTGCTCTGCCCCTTTGATCCGGATTTCAGAAGCGGAATCGATCAGCATTCCTGCTTTTTCTACTCTTTGCTCATCAACCAGAACCACTCCACTCAGGATGATCGCGGCTGCACGTTTGCTATTTTCAGCAATTCCCCTCTCCACCAGAAGAGCATCGAGCCGCTTCTTGGCTTCGTGCTTTCGAGTCTTCATCTCAAGGAGCATATCCCAGCCGAAGACAATGATCATACGGTTTCTTAAGCTGAGGAGCGACTTCGGGTGTCCCCGCCTTCGGTCAGGTGGTCAGGCGGTCAGGTGGTCCGTTGGTCAGTCGGTCAGGCTCTTCCTCAGAATCTTCGCACTGAGATGAATCGAGCCAATTCTGTGAGCGTCTCACCTTGAGAACCCAAAAACTCGATGTCCTGAATGGCTTTTTCCACCAACTCTATGGCCATCTTGCTACTGGCTTCGAGCCCGTACATGGCAGGATAGGTCGCGGGTGGCATGCTCGAATCCTGCGAAGAGTCGAGAATGTCGTCTACAATCTGAAAAGCAAGTCCTATCCTTCGGCCAAAAGTGCCGAGCTTCTTACAGGCTTCCTCTGAAGCTCCCGACAGCAAGGCGGCGCAGCAAACTGAGGCCTGGATTAAGGCGCCCGTTTTGGCGGAGTGGATCTGCTCCAGTTGCTGGGCGGAGAAGGGTTGGCCCTTGTTCACCAGGTCCATCACTTGGCCCGCTAACATTCCCTGGGTGGTTCCGGTGGCCCGACAAATCTGACCCAGGATCAAAACCTTGGTTTCCATCTCCGCTGCCTGAACGGGAAGTTCCGCAAGCAGTTGGAAGGCCCGGATCAGGAGCCCATTTCCAGCCAAGAGGGCGATCGCTTCTCCAAACTTCTTGTGTGTGCTCGGTTGACCTCTGCGATAATCATCGTCATCCATGGCAGGGAGGTCATCATGGATGAGCGAGTAGGTGTGGATCATCTCCAGCGCAGCAGCCAGAGAAATCATTTTC
>CBDUTA010000463.1:0-2446 GCA_965369785.1 uncultured bacterium | reverse complement strand
ATCAGCAAACGTCATCGTATTTATGGAGCGAGACACTAAGCCCACGGCTCTGACTTCTCCCGAAAGCACAAAAGCACGAAAGCACGAGGTGACGAAGTCACCAGCGCACGAACTCACGACCGCCCGCACGAAAGCACGAACTGACGAAGGGTTACTTTCCCAGACTCAAAAGATTGGCCAGTATCCTATAGGCTCCCGGCACGCCGGCCGGCAGTTGTCGCCAAAGTCCGAGACCGACGTAGAGCCATCGGCCCTGGCCGTATTCGGTCTCTACAAGGGAACCCAGCTTGACTCCTTGATTGTAGGCAAAGGTGTCGCGGGTGAGGATGAGATCGCGATAACTCGAATCTTTCTCACCCATGAAATACAGCCCGCGTTCCTGAACCCAGTTTTCCCAATCCCTGGCGGTGATCCGATTGGGAAAATTGAAGACGGGGTGGTCGATTTCTTCGATGGGTGCGTTTTCATCCGTGACTCGCCCGTTTCCCACCTGAGCTGGGTAAGGAGCGTAGGGGCTGTCCCTCATCTGACGTCGGCCGTCAGGTCCTTCAACAACTTCGTTAAATTCGTATTTGTTATATTGGACAATCATGGTCCCGCCTTTCTTGACCCAATCCAAAAGGCGGCTGTTATAAGCTTTTAAATCTTCCCGATTGAGGTAGGCTCTCACACCGGTGACGATGACATCGTACTGTTGCAGATCCCCGAATGCCAGATCATCCTCGCTCAGAAACTTGAAGTCCAGGCCGAGCTGCTGGAACGCTTCGGGAACTCTGTCGGCAACACCCATAATGTAGGCAAGGCTCAAATCGGATCGGACCTTGACGTCCAGAGTTTTCACTTGAATGGTGGACGGGTGATACCAAAGGCGGCGCTGGATATGGTGGTAGTCAATGACCTGATAGCCCTGACGATAGCTTTGGTCCTGGAAGTAGCCGACGGCACGAAATTCAAAATCACCGGTTGAGATATCAGGCGGGGCGGTAACGCGAAACTTCGCGGTGATGGATTGTGCTTCGTGAGTAAAGGAAACAGACACCTCCTGGGGCACAACTTCCCATCCCGGTGGAACCTCCAGTTCGATTCTGCCACTGTGGGGCTCCGGGTTATTGTTTAAGGCGATGACGCGCACTTCACGACCCTTGCTGGCCTGCTCCAGAGGAATGATGTTAATCCCGGGGTGAGCGGTCAGGGAAACGGCGGGCACTACCATGAGCTCATGTCGCTGCTCACCGCCTACCCAGGGCCCTGTATAACGATAGCGAGCGGCCGAAGTAAGGGTTGATTCTGTTCCACTGGTCTCATAGACGACCCTGACGCTGACAGGAGGGGCGCTCCAGGGTTCCGTCACGTCTTCCTGTTTGAGGACCTCATAGCGGTCCAGGTTTGGATTTCTCCGCCAGTAGGGCCGTGTGAGTTCGGCTTCTTCACCCACCGTCACCTTAAAGCTCTGGTTCACAACGCTTGCAGGGGGAATCTGCCTGGGGGGTTGCTGTATACTTTCGATCAGCCAGTTGGGTGGTGCGTCGATGTGGACGGCATGGACTTCGATAGGATCGGGGCCCCCGTTGGCGAGAGTGGCTACGAGTTCAAATTGCTGTCCGGGAATGACCATTCCATCATCTACAAGGACCTCCAGGGTGAGCTGGTGAGCCAGGCGGAGGGCTTCGATGAAATCCTCTTCCTTGTGAGTCAGCAGGAAAAGAATCTGGAACTTTGACGACTCGTCGAGGGCGCTTGCGGTAACCTTCCTGGCCAGATCGCGCACCGCGGCCAAGCCTCCGGACAAGTGCGGAGCAGTTCGAAAAGGTAATCCTGGATGGTAGGCCGCAATGGCGGCATCAATGTGCCCTTGAATGGCGTCAAGGTCAGTGTGAAGAAACGAAACTTTACCCTCTTGTCCCTGAGCATAGCTTTCGAGGGCAAACAGGGTGGTGTCGATTCCGTCGAAAAGATCAGTCTCCGGGGAGTGGGTGTCCATAACAGCGTCCACCTTCATCCACTCTGAGGAGCGTGCTCCCGGCAGCGGAATGAGTTGCCCCATGCCCTGGCATTGGTGATAGGCACGTCCCTCCATACCGACCTGGAAATAAGTTTTACCCAGTAGAGGATCAAAAAGGCCGGTCTGTATTTTTAGGATCTGGCTCGGAGTGTTCTCTTTGCTGGTTCCTGAGCGGCCCCGGCGATAACGCTCGTAGATTTTCTTGGCCTGCCAGGGGCGCAGACCCTCTGCGATCTGCTCTGGAAAACGGGTAGGATCGGCCGCAGCACGAAAGGCCTCTACGGCAATAAGGCCGGACGCTTGATGGTGCTGGCCTCCGCCTGTGCCGGAACGAGAAAGGGTGGTGATCACCTCGGGTCGAAAAGTACGTATGACACGGACGACGTCCCTGAGGATTTCCTCTTTACCCCATTTGTCCAGAGTTTCTCCCACGTCAAAGGAGTA
>CBDUTA010000462.1:0-2458 GCA_965369785.1 uncultured bacterium | reverse complement strand
GAGCCGGGTGTCCTCGGCCAGGTAAACCACGCCCATTCCGCCGCGTCCAAGTTCTCGCTCAATCCGATAGGCACCCATGAGGTCTCCAGCCTCCAGGGACCTCGGCTCGGTCTCAAGGGCTGGAATTTCCAGGAAGCTGTCTGTTTTTTCATGCTCGGCCAGCAGGGAGACCACCTCTTGAAAGAGAGCTTCATCGCCCTGGCAGGCCTGAAGGAGAAAGGCCTCTCGATTGGCGGGTTTCTGATCCAGAGCGGTTTGGAACAGTTCCTTGATGTGCTCGAACTGATTCGATTTCACGACGACATCTCCCGGCGAAGCCAGGCTTTTGAAAGAGCCCACCATCGTTTAACAGTGGCGAGGGAAATTCCCATGACCTCGGGTGAAGGCTACACCTAAACTCCTTTCTTTCCTATGGAGTGAGTACCCGAGTTTTGAGACCTATTCGTCAGTGCGCCCCTACCTAAGAAACCTGGGTCAGCCGAGTTTTGCGGAGTAGCGGAAACCACTCACAGCCTTGGGCTTAGTGTCTCGCTTGATCCCGGAGGTCTCTGCCACATTCCTGAGGAGCCTCAACGGAATCACGCGCCTACTCCTGATCCGCCTCGGGATTCCTCCAGGACCAGCTGCGGCGCAAGTTTTGTCCCGAGTCGCGGTCAGACTCCAGATAAATCGAGTACCTTTGTGAGACGGGGATGCACCAGCCCTCCTCATCGTTGCAGGCAAAGTAGCGCACCGCCAACTCCAAAGGCCCGGACGACTCTTTCTGCATTTTCACATCCAGGAGAAACTCCCGGGGATCGATGTCCGATGGAACTTCCACTTGAGGGCCTTCCCCGTGGGAGGGAAAAACGGTGATGCCTTCGGGGGCCTTGATTTCAAATATCAGCGGATTGACCAGATTGTTCCAGTGCACCCGATAGATGGGATCCATATGAAAGCCAAGATAGAGAGTTCCTTCTCCGGTGCCGAAGAAGTCTCGATCGACCTCGGCCCGCAATTTGGCGTAAAAGGGCAGCTCATTACTTTCGGGTTGAACCTTTACCGCCCGCATAATACCGGGAACCTCGACCCGCGGGACCACTCCCGAGGCTGCCACCCTGGGTGGGGGCTCCACCTTCAGATTCAAATCGGAGACCTGAGTGGGATTTTCCACCGGTCCCACCAACCGCTCCAGATCCTTGCGCAACAACTCGGGCTGGCTCCAGGCTCGCCGGGTCGCCACCTTTCCCTCGGGATCAATGACAAACTCGGAGTTGGGAGAGTTGCCCAAGGCATGTTTCAAATCGTTGGTCATTGTGTCGGAGATCCAGGGGATTTCACTGCCCAGCGTTCTGCGCGCTTCCTGGATGTGCATCAGGCGCTCTTCCAGGGTGAAGGGTTGGATGTAGCCATCCAGTTCAGGATGTTGCAGGTGTTTATAGATGTAGTAGAACTGGACGCCTTTGAGAGAGTAGTCTCGGTAGATGGTCTCCAAACTGGAGACGTGGTGCAAAAACGGCGGTCAGGAGAGACACCCGAAGACCAAAACCGCATAGCTCCCTTTCAGGCTGCTCAGCTTGAATTCCCTGCCCTGGGCATCGTATCCGATAGCCTCCGGCAAGGTTTCACCCACCTTGGGGGCCGTTCGCTCAAAGTTGGCCCGAGGTCCACCCTGACGCTGTGTACTCGCGTCTCTCGCCGACTGCCTGGTGATGGCTTCCTTGACGGCATCAACGATCTCATCCCGGGTAACCACACCACTGCCGTCGTGATCGAATCGCTGAATAAACCCTTGATCCCTCTCCGACACTTCATCAGACGTGACCCTTCCATCTCGATCGTCATCCAGCCGCTCAAACATCTCCTCCGGACTAAAGGAAGGTCCGGGTGATTGTTGGGAAGCCACCGGTTTCACCACCAACAGGAAACAGGCGACCAAAACTGTTGCAAACAGGGGACTGCGGATTCTCATTTGCGTTTCATTATGCCTTACAGAAGATCTCTTGCCCAGAGCTAATACTGTTCCTTCCTCTCAGAGACTTTCCTCTTGTTCGGCGCTCAAGGAACGGATCTCCTCCAGGGACAGAAGTCTGTTCTTTTCCCCTTTTCTACTATCTTTTCTGCCCATGTGAGAGAGGCACAAAAGCCTTCTTGAGAAGGGGACAGAAGTCTTTTCGAATGCTCCAGGGTAGGCTTGGCTCAGAAAGCACATTCCGAGTCAACGATTGATGAACTCGAGTTGACATTATTCAGGGATTGTACCAATGTATGATGGCACACTATCACTTTGTAAGAATTCATGATTCTTGTATACAGAACAGTTTGAAAAGAGATACAGAACGCGATTGGAGAGAATATGAACAGCCAAAGCAAGTGCCCGGCGTTGGGCGGACCTCACAGACACACGGCGGTTGGGACCGTCTCGAACCAACACTGGTGGCCGAATCAGTTGAACCTGAAGATTCTCCACCAGAACTCT
>CBDUTA010000461.1:0-2461 GCA_965369785.1 uncultured bacterium | reverse complement strand
CAGAGCCAATAGGACAAGGACCATCACTCCACCAACCACCACAGGCCACAAGTAACTCCGTTTCGCCGGAGTAGCTGCCGGTACTGCTGAAGTGGCTACCGACTCACCTGACGTATCTCTCTTCATCCGTTTCAAGTCCGCCAGCAACTCTTTTGCCGACTGACAACGGACCTCTGTATCCTTCTCCAGAGACTTGTTGATGATGCGCTCCAACTCATCAGGCACATCAGGATTCAACCGCACCGGAGCAGTGGGTGCTTTGTTCAGAATCTCGTCAAACAACACTGCCGTCGTACTTCCTTGAAACGGTAGGCTCCCCGTCGCCATCTCATACAGCACCACACCCAACGAGAACAGATCCGTTCTTGCATCCAGTTCCTCACCCCTGGCCTGCTCAGGCGACATATAACTGACCGTCCCCAGAGCCGTCCCCGGACTGGTGAGAGCTTCCTCAGGTTGCTGAGGTGTCGCCATCTTGGAGTCCACTTCGATTTGCTCTTGGGTTAGCTTCGCCAATCCAAAGTCCAACACCTTGGCATCCCCGCGCTGGTTGATGAAGATGTTTGCGGGTTTGATGTCTCTATGGACGATGCCTTTGGAGTGAGCCGCGTCTAAAGCATCGGCAATCTGAATCCCCAGATCGAGCAGTTCATCCGTTTGCATCGAGCGGCCTTGGATGCGGTGCTTGAGGGTCTGGCCTTCCAGATACTCCATCACAATAAAAGGCTGACCTTCGTGGTCACCGATGTCGTAAATGACACAGATGTGAGGGTGGTTCAGTGACGATGCAGCACGGGCTTCCCGCTGGAAACGATCCAGTGCCTGTTGGTTCTCGGCGTATTTCTCAGGCAGGAACTTCAGGGCCACATTGCGACCCAAGCGGGTGTCCTCCGCCTTGTAGACCACACCCATCCCACCGCCACCGAGCTTTTCTGTGATTTTGTAGTGGGAGATGGTTTGGTTGATCATGTCACTTCGCAAATCATAGAGGGGGTCCAGAATCCGGCCCCAGCATAGCCTCGCGCACCAGAGGAATGGGAGGACTGCCGTAGGAGAGAAACTGATTGTGAAAATCGCGCCAAGCTTGTCGTCCGCCTCTAGTTGCTGTCCAGTCGTCACGCAACTTGCGGATCATGAGCTTGCCAAGCGTGTAATTCAGATAGGCAGGGTCGTAAGTTCCCCGCGCTGCTTGCTGTCGGGCGTTGCCAGGGTCCTGGTACGCCTTCTCGCGAAACATTCGCTCCGATTCTTCCACCGTCATCCTGCCTGTATGCAACCGAAGGGCGGACAACAATCGGACGTTCCTGAGCAGAGCATTTAGCAACTGGCCTATGTGCACAGCCGGTTCTCCTTCGTTCAGACCCGCCTCCAACACCATTTCTTCAGTGTAATGGGCCCAACCCTCACTGAAAGCATATCCCCGATAAACACGACCCACCTCGGAAGAAGAGCGGTTCCGGTGCAGAAGCTGCAAAAAATGTCCGGGCCAGACCTCATGTACCGAGATAAACAGCAAATCCGCTTTTCCGGGAATATAGGCACGCTGCTCTTCCTCGCTCCAACTTGGATCCGGCGGAGCAATACGATAGACCGAGGGCAGGTCTTTCTCATAAGGACCCGGAGTGTTGATGTAGGCAGCATTCGAGCGGCGATACGGGGGTGCCTCTTCAACCAGGGCTTCTGCCGATACGTCTGGGATGCTTACAAAGTCACGGTCAATAATGAACTGCTTCAGTTCCTTGAGTTGCAAACGCGCCGCCTCCAGAGGTCCACCGGCTGGTTTCTCCTCCTGGACCTTGGCCACACAGTTGGCAATAGGTTCTCCGGGAGCTAATTCCGCACAAGCCTCGCTGAGGGCGGTCAGGTTTCTTTCCAGATCTCTTTCTCCAATTTCCTCAAGACGATCCAGAGGAATGTCCACTCTTTCCGTGTCAGACAACATTTTGCTAAAAACTTCCTTTCCTAACATAAAGTCGTCTGTCGCCTCTTCCTCCTGTGCTTCGAACCAGGAACTTAAGTCCTGCATGGCCAGAATGGCAGCAGCGTTGGCCTCCCGAAACTCGGCTTGCAGCTCGTCATCCTCCACCTCAGCAAACACGCCGGGAACATCATTTTCAAAAAAAGAAGCCATTCCTCTGAAACTATTTCGCCCAAACTGGACAAAGGTCTTAGGAAGTGGTGCACGGAGATTCTCCTTGATTTGCTCAGTTGCCTGAGGGACTGCTTTTGAGTAGTCGATGTAGGCCCGTAGACGAACTTCCAAGGGCGCATACTCGCGAGCAACGTACACATTCGGATCCAGCCCACCCCGATAGAATCTGGGGTTTCTGTAGGGGCTCTCCGCCGATTCCAACCAAAACAGTTGCCGATCAATCACTGCAAGCAAGTAGCCCAGTTCAAATCGTTGTTGATCATTGAGGGCTGGGTTATGGAAGCTTAGCGCCTCTTCCCTGCTGTTTTT
>CBDUTA010000460.1:0-2463 GCA_965369785.1 uncultured bacterium | reverse complement strand
AAGGGTTGCCGAAGTTTCCCTACCCATGCTCTTCTTAATCCTGGCATTGAAGTGATCAATTCTTCGGTAGCTCTCTTGAAATCTGCAAGCCCTTGTTCCGTTGCCCCTTCAGCGGCGGTCCAGGCAACAGCATGAACGGTGGTTTTTTCAGTCGTTGCCCGTTGTTGCCCCGCCAGCCATCCCGCCACAAAGATCATGGTCCCCACCAGCACCAACAGGACTTGTCGACCCTTTCCAAGACTCATAAACCCTCCATCTCCTTCTAGCCAGGATCAGGCATCATCCCGGCTAGCAATGTTACCGTCTAAGGCCACAGCGGAGAGTATCGAATCGAGGCACAGCTGGCAAGGAGAGAATTTAGGAATCGGGATAGTGAAGTTTCCACCAACTCTCGGCATGCTCTCGACTCCAGTCCTGCGGTCGGGCACAGGCCAAGAGCGCATCAGCAAGTTCCATGGCGGTCTGGAATCGTTGGCCAGGATCCTTTTCCAGACATTTGAGAATAATACGATCCAATTCCTCAGGAACATCATTTTCCGTTCTTTGAGAAGGGGAAACCGGCAAAGTATTGACATGATCCACAATCATGGCAACGGGATTCTCTCGCTGGAAAACCAGCTCCCCGGTGAGTAACCAGTAGCCGACGCAACCCAGCGCATAGATGTCGCTTCGAACATCCACATTGTCCTGGCCCACTGCCAACTCAGGAGCCATAAAGGCCGGGGTTCCAGTGGTCACACCTTCTATGGTGAGTTCGGAAGTGATGTCATCATGGGAACCCGAGGCGCCATTGGTTTGAGTTTTTACAAGACCAAAATCGAGGACCTTGATGAAATCGTAGGACAGTCCCATGTGGCAAACAAATATATTGGCGGGTTTCACGTCCCGATGAATGAGATGGTGGTTGTGGGCCTCTCCAAGAGACTCGCAGGCCTGCTGCAAGAGGTAGATGGTTCTCTGGGGAGGGACCGGACCATGCTTCGTGACCAGCGTGGCCAGATCGATCCCGTTGAGATATTCCATAACGTAGTAAAAAGTCTGATCATCGGTCACCCCGAAATCATAGAGTTCAACGGTATGAGGAGAGCGCAGTTCAGCAGTGGCCTGGGCTTCCTTCTCAAAACGCCGCACGGTTCGCTGGGCTTCTTGCCCTCCCTCTTTTAACCTCTCTGGCCGGATCAATTTGATGACAGCGGGTCTCACCAACTTTTCATGCTCGGCCAGCCAAACCTCTCCCATGCCACCCACACCGATCCTCTCTGTCAATCTGTAAAAACCCATCTCCCTAGCCTCCACCTGGCCCGTTCGATAATGGCCGACGATTTGGGTACCTCCGATAGCGATAGCGGCACTGAAGATCAGTAAGACTCCGGCCTCTAGAAACTCCCCGGAATGGGTCAGGGCCATCGACTCTGTAATCTCCGGGTACCTTCCCCACAAAAAGAGCGTTGCAACCACCGGTGTAGCAGCAAGCGGGGCAACGATCCAGCCCGCTCTTTGCCAGGTATTGGGTATGAACATTCCGTAGACGATCACCAGCAATACATAGTGCGAAACAGTTCTGAGCAGACCCGACAGGGCCATACCGCTGTCTTCCAGTGCCGCACTCTGGTCGATGAAAGTAAAATCCTGCAAGCCCAGATAAGCGGCAGCCACTCCGAAGAGGAGCAATTCCAGAGCTCTGAGTGGTATCAGTGAAAGCGGCTTCTTGTTGAAAAGCAGCAGCGCCATCCACCCTATGGCCAGCAGCAGAAGTATCTGAATGACGGGGAAGAATGCTCTCTGGTTCAGAAGGTTTACACTCAGCCAGAGGACGCCCGTGACAAAAAACACCAGGCCCAAGGACAGCAGTCGCCCTCGAAGCAGCGATTCCGTCAGGTTGTTTACAAGAGTGCCCGAACCGGGCACGTCACCGGCCTCAGGTCAGAATCTGCGCCTGAATCGGCAATCCGTCGAAGTATCCTGCCCGGATCCCGTTAACGCTTGACTATCAGCGACGGGTGTAGTCATCGGTTTGAGCCTTTAATTTTCGCCAAGAGAGTTTATCCGATCTCGGGGTTTGGCGACAACTCAACGGGCAGGCAGCCGGCTAGGGACAGTCTGACAGCGGACAGGGTTCGTGTTGCGGGCTGGAGATCGTTTGAAGAATTCGGTGCCAGCCCCAAAAATTATCCTGTGTTCAGAGGAGTTTAGGAAGAGGATTTGGGCCTGTCCCCAATTCACGAATTCTTCTCAGGTTCGAGAGCTCTCGAGAGCAGTTCCGTCCAGTACCGGGTTTGGGTGATGGCGCAGCTTGCGGAGCGCTTCGACTTCGATCTGGCGAATGCGCTCCCTGGTGACAGCAAAGGTCTGCCCGATTTCTTCCAAGGTGTGTTCGTTTTCCATCTCGATCCCGAAGCGCATGCGCACGACCTGCTCTTCTCGAGGAGTCAGGGAATGCAAGGCCCCGATCATCTGGTCTTT
>CBDUTA010000459.1:0-2464 GCA_965369785.1 uncultured bacterium | reverse complement strand
CGGTCCTGCTGGTGGTCCCGCCCGTACGCATCACGGTTCCGGTGAGGGAAGCCAGGCCCACCTTTTCAGGGGGCTCATCGATGGAGCCCACTCGGATTCGAACAGACAAATGAATCAAGGGAAGCTCATGATCCTCCAACACAAACAGCTTCATTCCATTGGACAGGGTCACCTGTTCCACCCGGGGCACAACGATATCGTTTAATTTCGGGTACTTGAGATCCTGATAAGGGGTCTGGGCCAGGACTGAACCGACAATCCAGGGTGAAACCATCAACCCTATAAACCCTATTGAGAGTGCAGACCGTCCCTTTCTCATTTTTTCTCTCCCTCTAAAATCAGCGCTCCGACTGTTTCGTTTCAATGACTCCCACGACACTGTTTTTCGAAGTGAAATATTCTCGGGTCACCCGCTGAATATCCTGGGCCGTGACTCGTTCGATTTCATCCAGCTGTTTGAAAAGATTTCGCCAATCTCCCGTGACGACTTCGTAAAAGGTCAGCTGTCGAGCCAGTCCGCGATTGGAGGTCAGGGCACGAACCACAGAGGCCCGACTCCGCGTTTTGAACTTCTCCAGGTCCTGGGAAGACACCTGTTCCGTCTTGAGTCTTTCAATCTCAACGGAAACCGCGTCTTCACACTCCTGGGTGGTATGGCCTTGAGACGGTGTCGCAAAAAATACAAAAAGTCCCGGGTATTTGCTCCCTGGAAAACCCTGGAAAGCCGAGGCGTTGACGGCGATCTTTTTCTCCTTGACCAGGCTTTTATACAGACGTGAAGTTCTTCCCGAACCCAGTATGTCGCTGATGGCCTCAAGCACCGCATTATCCGCATGATTGATGTCAGGCGTGTGATATCCCATCACCACCCAGGGTTGGGAAGGATCTTCCACCACCACTCGACGCTGGCCCGTTTGAGGAGGTTCCACCGTCTCCACAGGGTCCGGTGTGGGAGCAGCGGGAAGGCGACCGAAATAGGTTTCAGCCAGAGACCGGATCTCCTCCACATGGACATCTCCCACGATGGCCAGGGTCAATTTGCCGGGGACATAGTATTTCTGGAAGAATGCCTTGGCCTCGGAACGGGTCATGGTCTCCACATCACTCATGTGACCTATGGTGGGCTCGCCGTAAGGATGGGCCTTGAAAGCGACGGCCAGAAACTCCTCCATCAGGCGACCTCGAGGACTGCTTTCCGTACGCATCCGCCGCTCTTCCTTGACCACATCTTTTTCCTTGTAAAACTCGCGGAGCACCGGGTTCAAAAACCGATCCGACTCCAAGGCCATCCACAACTCCACTTTGTTGGAAGGAAGATTGACCACGTAACGGGTGGCATCACTGGAGGTACTGGCGTTTAGACCCACACTACCGGCCCGGATAAAGGCCTCTTCAAATTCGTCGTGGATCAAAAATTTTGAGGCGTTCTCTTGAGCCTCCTCGAGGCCTTCCTGCAACTCGGCCAAACGCTTGGGGTCGGCTCTATTTCCTTGACTCCGCTCCTTCTTCAGGGCCAGAAAGGCTTCATCCACCTTCTCCATAGCCTGGACCTCACCTGCGTAATCAAGGGTCCCAACGGTCTTGGAACCCTTGAAGGCCATATGCTCAAACACGTGTGCCATCCCTGTGATTCCCTTGACCTCGTCGACGGAGCCGATATCAGCGTAAGTGTTAAAGGAAACCACGGGAGCTTCGTGCCGCTCCAAAACCAGGAATTTCAGTCCATTGTCCAGAGTGAACTCGTGGACCTTCTTTTCAAAGTCGGTGAGACTCTGAGCACCCACCGGTAGAAACAGAGCAACGGCTATCCCCATCACAAGGGCCGTGCCCACCCAACGGATCGTCTTGATTCGCATTGCCCAGTGCATCATTTTCTCCTCAATTGATATGCCTAGCCCAGTTGAACACAATGTTTTACGAGAATTCCAGTCAAAAGTTGCCTCGGCCTGCTATATTAACGCCCATGGAACGGATATTTCTGGGTGCTGGAGCTGTTTTAGGTTTTCTGGGTGTGGCAGCCGGAGCCTTCGGAACCCATGGCCTGAGAGACAGGCTCTCACCGGAAATGATGAAGGTCTTCGAGATCGCCGTTCGCTATCAACTGGTCCATGCCCTGGCTCTACTGGCTGTCGCCTGGTTGGCCGATCGATCCCCTTCCCTGGCGGTGAACCTGAGCGGCTGGTTTTTCCTGACCGGAACGGTAGTTTTCTCCGGAACACTCTACATTCTGGGCATGAGTGATGTTCGCTGGTGGGGAGCGGTGACTCCGCTGGGCGGCCTGGCCCTGCTGGCAGGATGGGGTTGTCTGATCTGGGTAGCGGCACGCGGAGCGCTCTAGTGCTGGCGCGCGGTCTAATTTCGAGTTTGTTTTGAATTTGGAATTTGGGATTTGGGATTTCCACGCTTTGCGTGGCTGTACCATCGCGCTAGACGTACGGGCTCGATGCCAAGATAAAACCCGAGA
>CBDUTA010000458.1:0-2467 GCA_965369785.1 uncultured bacterium | reverse complement strand
CTCAAGGCCTGGGTCGCCCTTCGGGCCGGACTCATCAATGGATGGCGTGCAGCGGGGGTTCACGGGACTTCCCCCCACGGAGTGAGACTTTACATCCAGATGCTCGAAGAGGCCATGAGGGAAGCGAATTTCTCCGTCGAATATGTGAGAAGTCTCAGACTGACCCTGGAACACAATCAGGTGTTGGGAAACGTGCCTGACGTCATGGAAGGAATCAAAAAGTACGGCATCATTCTCAATGTCAACACCGGTTATCTGGCTGAGGTGCCGAAGCTGATCGGTGATTACGGTGAGGAACTGAGAAAATTTGCCATGCCCGTCAAAACCTGGATCGAGGATGGAATACGGGTGACCTTCGAGGCCCGCGGGACCAATTTTTGGACACCCATTCATACACTGGTGACCCGGGAGACAGCAGTCAGCAACGACTACCCGGAGTCGGTTGTCCTGCTTCCCGAAGAGGCGATCGATCGTGTGACGGCCCTGAAGATGGCCACCACCTGGGCTTCAGAGTATATGCTGGCCGAGGATACCATCGGCACCCTGGAACCCGGCAAATACGCAGACTTCGCGGTACTGGACAGAGACTATTTCACCATCCCGGTGGATGACATTCCCAATTTGAAGTCGGTCATGACGGGTCTCAACGGCAAGATCGTCTACGACAACAGCTCGGGTCAGGATCGGTTCCCCGAGTGAAAAATTGGGACAGGATCAGTTCGCCGCCGGAATGTAGCTACAGCTCCCGTGCGATCACCCCATGAAACTTTTCCACCTGTTCAGGCGGCTGAGGTCGGGTCAGGAAACTGATCAGGAAAAATAAGAAAACGTTGACGAAAAACGCGGTGGCAAATCCAGGCAGGATATGCACGGGGACCGGATAGGGAAGAATGTCCAGTTCCCAGGCAAAGGTTAGCCCAATGCCCACGGCAGGAGCAATCAGTGCAGCTTCTGTGGAGGCACGAGACCAGGTGATTGCACCCAACAGCGGAGTGAATAGCTGTACGGTAATGGCACCCGCAAAGATGGCCAGAGGGGTAATCGCCACAGGATTCAGCAGTGCCAGCAGGACGCCTATTGCTGCCATCAGGATGATGAGGGCACGATTGAGTTTCATCTCCTGGGAACTGTCCATCCCCGGCAACATCACGACCTTGATAAGATCTCGAACAACCGTTGCTGTCAGAGTGTGCATGTAGGTGTCGGTCGTGGATATAATGGCGGCCAGGACAGCCACCAGAAACAGGGCAGCAGGAAAAATCGGCATCACCTTGAAGGCCAAAAGAGAGGAAACAAAATCGGGGCTCTCGACCTCAGAGAGGACCGACCTTCCATAGGCCCCAATCAGAAAAGTACCCATCACAAAAGCCAGCCCCCACAGCATCAACATCATGGCGCTAATCTTGGCGAAGTGTGCTTTGCTTCGAGCCGAGTACATTCGAATCCACATCGCAGGGGACAAAACGACGGAGCCGACACTCAGACCAATAGCAATGCCGTAGATGTAGGAAGGCGTGTAGGCACCCCCGATACCGGGAATGGTGAGGAAACTCTCTTTGATGGCCCCCAATCCGTCCATGACGCCGGCCAGTCCCCCTGCCGCGCCGATAATCATAAGGCCGTAGGCAATCAGCGAACCCAGAATAAACAGCCCATTGAAGAGATCCAGCCAGGCGATGCCGCGAAGCCCTGCCGATACGACGTGCAGGACGACAATGATGGCAATGATGACGCTTCCCAGCCCGGAGGAAATGACATTTCCTGAGAGCACATTGAGCAGAATCCCCCCGGCCAGAAGCTGGGCCACAATATAGGTAATGTTGTAGAGCGTGCTGGCAATGACGGTATAGATTCGAATGGTATCGCTCTGGTAATACTCCCCCAGCAGATCACCGGGCGTGTTGAAGTGATATTTCTTCCCCAGAACCCAGATCCGGGGACCGACATACCACATCAGCATGGCGCAAACGGAATTTCCTGCCAGGATTGAGACCACAAAGGGAGCTCCCACGGAATAGACCGTACCCGGGAGACCAGCCATTCCTACTCCACTGAGAACAGAGGCGAACATGGTAAAAGTCACAACCATCCATCCCAGGTCCCGGGAAGCCACAATGTAGTCGCTAGCCTCTTGGGCGAGTCGTCGCTTGGCCGCCCAGGAGATGAGAAGAAATATGGCAAAGTAGCCGCCCAGGGCGGCCAGAATCAGCGGGTAGTTGGAGAGCACAAGCTCTCGGATTTCAGCGGGAAATGAGCTCATCGATCCTTTCTCAAAATTTTCGGTTACTCATCCTAAGTCGTCAACCGCCCAAACACAACTGTTTCGTGAATTCGTGCGTTCGTGAGTTCGTTCCCGTGGGTAAGTGCCTCGTTCCATAAATATGGTGACGTTTGTGGCGAGCGCGACGGCGTCGAGTTCGCGAAGCGACGACGACGCGATGTCAGTGACATCGTGGAGAAGGAGCGA
>CBDUTA010000457.1:0-2472 GCA_965369785.1 uncultured bacterium | reverse complement strand
TCCACCAAGGGGGGAATCCTGGGATGGTTTCCCACTGCCTCCGTGAAGCGCACACGCATCTGCGGGTACCGTTGATTCAAGGACAGTTCCCGGGGCAGCACGGTTCTCGTATAATAGCCGTCCGCGGCAAAAAAGGGAACCACAGTGACCGCATCCACTGAGATCGAGTCGAGGATTTCACCGAAATGGGGTGTCCCCTGCCTAAAAGTGGCCTTGACTGTTCCGCAACCAAACTCTTCTTGGAGCCTGCGGGCATGCTCCTGAACGATGGCATTGGCAGCAGGCTCGCGCCTGGACCCGTGAGCAGCCAGGATCACCGTACCTTTCTCTGGGTCTATCGGCATCGGAGAGGACTCGGGTGGGTTAGGTGTGCAATCCGCATTCCGTCTTTTCCGTTCCGGCCCATCTTCCCTCTCGGGAATAGCGATCTGCCGATAATCCGGGGACCGCACGAGTGCAATGTGTACAACCGACACTGGGGTAGCCCTTGTCATGCAGCTCGTTGTAAGGAACTTGGTGAGACTCGACGAAATCGCGAATGCTTTTCCGGGACCACTTGGCCAGAGGACTGATTTTGAGCACCTGATACTTCCAATTCCATTCCACCACTTGTACCCCGGCTCGGCTGGGGGCTTGACTGCGCCGTACTCCCGTTATCCAAACATCGATGTCGCTCAATGTTTCCCGCATAGGGTCGACCTTGCGTAATTGGCAACACAGGTCAGGGTTCTTCTTCCACAACTGGCTTTCATACTGAAGTTCTTGCTCTTCAGGGGTCAGCACGGTACCTCGATTGACGAAATTGAGGTGCGGGTGGCGGCTCTTCAACCTGTCGATCAGGCTGTAGGTTTCCGGAAAGAAAAACATCGTGTCCAGATAGATCACGTCCAAAGGTTTCTGATGAGCAGCATACATCTCAATTAAAGCGCAGCCCTCCATTCCAAAACCCGTCGTGATGACCATTTTCTGGTGAGTAAATCGCTCAAGGGTCCATTCGATGAGCTTTTCGGTTGAACTTTCCTCTCCGATGGGAAGCTCATCAAGTGGTGACAGAACCGGTAATTGCATAGCTGATCTCCAAAAAAACTAAGA
The DNA here is from genome assembly GCA_965369785.1 of uncultured bacterium. Taxonomy (GTDB): domain Bacteria; phylum Acidobacteriota; class UBA6911; order RPQK01; family JADFOI01; genus JADFOI01. Next base: position 1,380 of record CBDUTA010000457.1, on the reverse strand, counting down.
CTCTCGCGCCAACGCAAAAAAAGGCCCGCAGGAGCAATCCTGCGGGCCTTTCGGATCTCAAAATCGTTTTGGAATTATTCCATACGATGGAGAGCCGTCAGCAGGCATCGCTCCCAGGACACAATATTGCTACAACAACAGATGCAGGGTGCCTGGGTGACGCTGTTTAAACTTACGCTTTCCATCACGATGGTTACTCTAGAGCATGAGTAGAGGTCTTGTCAACCTCATTGAGTTCATCACGTAAACTACCTCAATTATCTCTGATTTTCACCTGCAAGTCCAGATTTCGTTAGCACTTACCCAAAAAAAATGGAAGGAAAACAGGTCTGTTCTACGTGGGAAGCTAAAATCGAGTAATATGAGAGCCGCATGACAGAGAATAAATCGCGATTTTTGAAAGCCTGCCGGGGCGAGGAGGTAGATTGCACGCCGGTCTGGTTTATGCGCCAGGCCGGTCGTTATATGCAGGAGTATCGAAAACTGCGCGAGAAACACACTCTCCTGGAGCTCTGTACCAGGCCGGAACTGGCCAAAGAAGTGACTCTGCAGCCGATTCGCCGTTTTGACTTGGATGCGGCGATTCTCTTTGCCGATATTCTGCTTCCCCTCAAGAGCATGGGCGTAGGTTTTGATTTTGTGAAGGGCAAAGGACCCGTGATCCACCAGCCCATTCGAAGTCCCGCAGATGTAGAAAAGCTTCATGCCGGTGATCCGGAGGAGGATCTCAAGTGTGTGTTGGAGACCCTCGGGCTTGTGCGCAGCGAGTTGGACCCGAAGATCGCTTTGGTCGGGTTCGCCGGAGCCCCCTTTACCGTAGCCAGTTATATGATTGAAGGAGGATACTCCAGGAATTTTCTTCATACCAAGCTTCTCATGTATTCCCACCCGGAGGCCTGGCACAGACTTATGGAGACGGCTTCGGAAATCATGGCACGCTACCTCACTGCTCAGATCGAGGCCGGAGCTCAGGCTATCCAGTTGTTTGACAGTTGGGTCGGTTGTCTCGAACCGGAAGATTATCGACGCTATGTTCTACCCTATTCCCAGAAAATATTTACCCGCCTGAAGCCCTACTCGGTGCCCTTGATTCATTTCGGTACGGGAACGGCAACGCTTCTGGAACTGATGGAGGAGGCGGGCGGGACGGTGATGGGAGTGGATTGGCGGATCAGCTTGAAGGAAGCCCGGAGCCGTTTAAGAAGCAACACTCCTATTCAGGGAAATCTGGATCCCGTGGTCCTGTTTGCACCACCAGGTTACTTGGAAGAAAGGGTGGACCAGGTCCTGGAACAGGCGGACGGGCGTCCCGGACATATCTTTAACCTGGGACACGGGATCCTGCCTGAAACCCCGGTGGAAAATGTTGAGGCTGTCGTT
>CBDUTA010000456.1:0-2517 GCA_965369785.1 uncultured bacterium | reverse complement strand
AACCCCGATTTGTACAACCATCGGTGCGATTCCTGGAGCAATCCCTCCTTTAATCGGTTGGGCCGCAGCAAAAGGTTCTCTTGATTCCCATGCCTTATTGCTTTTTGCGATACTCTTTGCCTGGCAGTTCCCTCATTTTTTGGCCATCTCCTGGCTTTATAAAGAGGATTACAAGCGAGCCGGATTTGCCATGTTGTCTTCCATTGATCCGGACGGCAGAAAAACGGGCCGGCGCATCCTGACGTTCACGGTGATCTTGTTTGGGTTGAGTGTTGTTCCGGTGACCTCGGGTTTAACGGGAATGCTTTATCTTGTGGGGGCTCTTGTCTTGGGTGCGGTCTTTCTGTGGTTTGGGATTGAGTCGGCCCTCTTTCGGACGACGACCGCCGCACGCCATGTTCTGATGGCCTCGGTGGTCTATCTTCCTCTCCTTCTGATGCTCATGGTCATTGACAAGAATGGCTGATCAGAGTTCTCCTTTATCTTCCACAGCGGCTGCCCCTGTTGTTCAGGTAGCGAATGTGAGTTTCCGCTACGGACAGCACCAGGCACTTAAAGACGTCACCCTCTCCGTTGGGAAAAAACAAATCTTCGGACTTTTGGGACCCAATGGTGGAGGCAAGACGACCTTGTTTCGCATCCTTTGCACGCTTCTCGTTCCTCAACAGGGAGAAGCGAGAGTGATGGGAGTGGATGTGAAGAGAGATCCCCATGCGGTCCGCCGCATGATAGGGGTTGTTTTTCAATCCGATAGCCTGGACCTGGAATTAACCAGCCAGGAAAACCTCCTCCACCAGGGCCGTCTTTATGGACTTCGGGGTGGAGAGTTGAAGGAGCGTGTGGGGCATTTGATGGTTCGTTTCGGATTGGAGAAGCGGAGCAAGGATCTGGTCCGGAGGCTTTCCGGAGGTCTGCGGCGCCGTGTCGAGTTGGCAAAGGGCCTTCTCCATCGTCCTCAGATTCTGATGTTGGATGAACCGACTCAGGGATTGGATCCCGGAGCCCGACTCGACTTTTGGAGATACTTAAGAAACTTACGTGATGAGGAAGGGCTCACCATACTCTTTACCACTCACCTGATGGAGGAAACTGAGCAGTGTGATCACCTGGTGATTCTAAGCAATGGTGAGGTGGTAGCTAGTGGCAGCCCGGAAACTCTGAAAGAAAAAGTGGGTGGGGATGTGATTGTGATACGTACTTCCGACCCCGAGTGTCTAGGTGATTTGATCAGGAAGCGGTTCTCCTGCGAGGCCAAAGTGGTCGATGGGACGGTTCGGGTGGAACGCCATCGAGGGTATGAACTGGCGGCAAAACTCATGGAAAGCTATTCCGACCAGATCGAAGCGCTCACGGTCGGGAAACCGACTCTGGAGGATGTTTTTATTCACGAAACCGGGCATCACTTTGAGGAGAGTCAGGAGAGTTAAGTCGTCAGAATTCAGTATGGTTTTGTGGCGGTTTGAGATCTCTGAGAAAATGCAAGAGCAGTAAGGTTACCCAGAGCTCACTGAGACCGCCTTGTCTTCCCGCCACTTCACGACGACAGCCTTTGAAAGGTCCGGGATAATTCACAGACTTGTGTAACGGCCGGAGTAGAAGAGTAGAGGCTTTTTTTCAGGGTGGAGGATTTCCGTTCGCTTGACTTCACCCAGGACCAGGAGGTGATCCCCTCCCGGATGCAGAGTGGAGATCTCACATTCCATTCTGGCCAGGACTCCCTCCAGCAGGGGAACTCCGGTTTGACCGGTGATGTAGGGACCTTCGGAACGATCCGTTCCTGCTCGAGCGAAGTGATCGGATAGATCCTTCTGATCCTCTGCCAGAATGTTCACCCCGAATTTCCCACTCTCCTTGAAGGCGGTCAGGCCACTCAACTGATTATCCAGGCAGATCACCACCAGCAGTGGATCCATAGAGACGGAAGTAAAGGAGTTTACGGTCAGGCCATAAGGGGTGCCTTCGCTGGTAGCAGTGGTGACAATGGTTACACCGGTTGCGAAGTGCCCCATCACCTTTCGAAACTCCTCTGGCGTGACAGACATCAAGTCAGGGCATCCTCCAGGGCAGGGGTAAAAGCCTCGAGGGTGCGGTCCAAATGAGACTCGCTGTGAACGGCGCTCACAAACCAGGATTCCAGAGCTGAAGGTGGCAGATAGACTCCCCGACCAAGCAGGGCGTGAAAGAGACGTCCGTATAAAGCACGATCGGTCGAGAGCGCGGTTTGCGAGTCGTTTACAGGCTGCTCACCAAAAAAGAGGCTCAGCATCGAGCCCACTCGGTTGACCCGGCCGGCGACTCCACAACGATCCACGGCCTCGATGATGCCCTGTTCCAGAGCCTCGCTCTTTTCCTCCAGTTCGGAGTAGAGATCCGAGGTCAGTTGCTCCAACGTTGCCAGCCCTGCCGCCATAGCAACCGGATTGCCTGAGAGCGTTCCTGCCTGGTAGACAGGACCCAGCGGTGCCACCTGTTCCATCAACTCTCGACGGCCTCCGTAGGCTCCCACCGGCAGTCCAC
>CBDUTA010000455.1:0-2522 GCA_965369785.1 uncultured bacterium | reverse complement strand
AGATTCCATCGGCGATGCCAATTTTTCCGATGTCGTGCATGGTTGCAGCAAGCCGAATGTTTTCCACGGACTGCTGGTCCCACCCCAGGGTTTCCGCCAATGCACCCGAGTACAATCCGATACGCCGGATGTGATCACCCGTAGCCTGATCGCGGCACTCCGCAGCCCAGACCAGTCTCAAGATCGTATTCTCTTCTCTCCGCCCGATGTGGACACTCCCCTGTCCATTCGTGTGGATTCCTTGGCTCACTAAAAGTAAACGGCTTCGCTCTAAGGCATTCGCAACCTGGAGGGCAACCTCATCTTGATCCAGTGGTTTGGCTAAAGACCCATAGGCACCCACTTTCAAGAACTCAAAAACCTTCTTACGGTCCTCTGCACCCGCAACCATGATAACCGCCACCTCAGAATGACTTTCTTTTATCGCTGCGACCCACTCAAGCCCTGACTTTTCAGGTATCCCGATGTCAGCCAAAAGAACTGGAAAGCCACCCTGCTCCAGCCGTTCACTGGCCTCATCGAGATCGCCAGCGACCACACAAACGTATCCTTCAGTTTCCAGCCAGCCAGAAAGAATCTTACTTGTCTGAGGTTCGCTATCGACAATGAGGATTCGTGCTTCCAGGCTCTGCGTCATTCACCTATCTCCTTTTCACTGGCTCTTTATCCTCACTGTCTTTCACTTCTTTGTCCCCTCGGATTTCCCTGACTTCCTGTTTGCTTTGGCAGAATAGAGCTGGGCGTCCGCTGCTTCGATGAGTCCGTGAGGCGTATGATCAGGAGTCATCTGAGCCAATCCAACCGAGATCGTCACAGAGGGAAGATCCCGCCAGTCTGATCCCCCTGTGGCCGAGCTGACTGCCGTTTGCAAGCGCTCACCGATCTCAGCTGCTCGAACCGCGTCGGCATCGGGTAACAGTGCCACGAACTCATCTCCCCCGTAGCGTGCAATCATATCGCCGGGGCGCACGTTGGCCATGAGACTGCGGGCCACCGTATAAAGGACTCGGTCCCCAGCCAGGTGTCCATAAGTATCGTTATAGGGTTTGAAATTATTGATATCAATAAGCAATATGGAGAGATCGTGACCATCCGACTTACAACGATCCATCTGTCGTGGCAGCATGGTATCGAGCCAGCGACGGTTATACAGAGTCGTCAGGGCATCCATGATCGCGTCGCGTTTGTAGTTCAAATTGGTGGTATTGCCCTTACGCAAACGCTGAGCCAGAATGGACAAGAAATTATAGGCTACGGCGTGTGAAGTCTTCACGAGTAACCACATGTTTTGCTCGCTGAGGGCAAGCAAGCGACAATCCTCGTCAGCGACCACATGAGCTGAAGTGGGCTTGCCGTCAATGACAGAGAGATCACCTGCGATTTCTCCTGGCTCCAGGAGCGCAACGGGGTCCATCTTGAATTCGAGGTGGACTCGCAGACGACCGGAAAGAAGCAGATAGAGATATTCGTTCACTTCCCCTGCACGAATCAGCACATCACCCTCTTCCAGTTCCCTGACCGGGGAGCTGTTCAGGATGTCCTGAATGGAGTCAAAATCAACACCCTTTAACAGGGGCACGAATTCTAATTCGCGCTGGTCCAGAACACACTCTTTACTTCTCATCGGATTTCCTATGTATAAGGTAGCAAATTAAGGGGTCCGCTAGTAAACAGGGGATGTTCTGACCCTATCCAACGGGTCCTTAGGGACTCGTTTAAAAGGACCGCCAGATCATGATGAATCCTACGAACAAAAACATCGTGACCAGGGCCCTTTTCAGAAACACCTCGGGGAATTTACTGGCCAATCGAGGAGCAATCTGGCCTCCTACCAGGACTGCCAGGACCATCACCAGGACCAAGTTCCATGGCAATCCCAGGTTATTCTGGAAGAGAAAATAGGAATGGGTCAGCGCCGCAGCCAGGACGGTCAGGGCAACCACAAAGACACTCGTTGCAGTACCCAGATGCAAAGGGAAGCGGTGTCTGACGGCAAGAAGCGTGGTAATGATTTCACCCAGACCTACCCCGGTAAGACCGACAAAAGCTCCACCGAGTGCTGAAACAAATACCTCCGTAGCCTTGAACTTGAAACGGTAATCGTACCGTGTACCCTCTCGATCGACCAGACTTCTTGTCTCGCGGCCCCGATCTCCAGGGACCGTATCCTTCTCCAGTCAACAGGGACAGTGGGGAGGGTGTTTCAGGCGATGAAACCTCAAGAAAACAAAAGCAAGACCGAACAGAATGAGACCGAAAGAAAGAAGCAGCCATCGGTCTGGAATTGCCGAGCCCATCCAGCCCAGCAGAACCGCCGTGGGCAGGGTGATCATGAGCACCGGTCCGGCGACCTCAATAGCAACACGACGTTGTCTCCAGTATGCTGTTGCTGCACTGGAATACCCAACGAATTCAACAATCAAACCCAAAGCAATGGCCTGATTAACGTCCAGCCGAGGATAGGCTGGATCCAAGGCGGGGAAGAGAAACAATAAGCTTGGGGTAAACAACAAGGCACCCTC
>CBDUTA010000454.1:0-2569 GCA_965369785.1 uncultured bacterium | reverse complement strand
CCTCCTGGGTGAGCCCGGCCTTCTGCCGGAGCTTCTTGACCCGCTGGCCGAGGTTCCTGAAGAATTTCTGTTGCTTTGTCACTCTAGACTTTGTAGAGTCTTACCGGCGGAAACACCACGAGCAGAATAGCTGGGCCCAGAAAGATGGATCCTCAGGTCGTCGAGTTGCTGGGCCGGAACCGGCTGGTGAGTGACCTCCTGCGGGCCGGCCTGGAGGTGGCTCTCCCGGCCAGGGATCGAGGGGTTGATTTGATCGCCTACGCCGACCTCAGCAGGAACGTCCGGCGGTTCGTCGCCCGCCCCATCCAGATGAAGGCCGCTGTTGACAAGTCATTCTCGATTGATAGGAAATACGCCAGAATTCGGGACCTGATCTACGCTTACGTCTGGTTCGTCGGTGAGCCGGAGCGGACGCAAGTTTTCGCGCTGGCGTATTCCCAGTCAATTGAGATCGCCAAGAGGATGGGTTACACAAAGACAGCTTCATGGAAGAAGGGGAGCTACGTTGCCACGCGTCCAGGCCGCAAGCTGCACTTGCTCCTTGAGCCGTACAGGATGACTCCGAAGAAATGGTGGGGCCTGGTCGTTGAAGCCGATCAGTAACCTAGGCCCAGAACCCGCTCCGTCGGCCATTGCTTCGGCCCGACTGCTTTCCAAAACCCGCGATTGGATTGGACGGGGTCTTGGGATTCAGGCGTCTTTCGCCGCCTGAACTTCCCGGAGTAGCCTTTCGTTGACTTGCCTGCGGGTGGGGCGTAGGATGGCGGGTGGCTGGGGTGAGTATCCATTTGGTACGCTTTGCCTTGACTGTTCCGACTGGAAATTGTGGGATTTATGACCCGAGCAAGGGCAAATGGCTATCTGTTTTGTGCGGTTGTGATTTTGGTCTTGGGGCAACCCGCAAGTTTAGTGCCTGTGGATCGGACAATGCCCGGCGGGGTTCTAGAGGGCAAAGTGCTCTTCAGGGGATCGAAGATTCCAGAAGCAACACTTGTCAAAAACACCACTAATCCTGAGGAATGTGGGGAGGTGCAGTCGCTCGAAAATGTTATCGTCTCTCCTCGGAATTGGGGTATCAAGGATGTCGTTGTTGTCCTGCGGGACGTACCATTGCCGGCGGACTACCGGCCACAAGCCTCCCGGCTCAACTTGGACAACCGGGAATGTCGCTTTCGCCCACACGTGGCAGTCCTAACAACTGGGAGCAGTATTGAAGCGGTTAATAGTGACCCCATCTTTCACACTGTGCATCTTTATGGTTTCAGAAACGTGAATTTGGCTCTGTTTCCTCTGAGCTCCAAAGTCGCATACACTGTCAGGCGGCCAGGCATAATCGTTGTCAAATGTGACATGCATGGTTGGATGCAGGCTTATATTCGTGTCGATGATCACCCCTTCCATTCCGTGAGCGATGCGGATGGAGGATTCCGCATTGATGGCATCCCTCCAGGTTCGTATACATTGGAGATCTGGCATGAGAGCTTCGGTCGAAAGGCAACTAGGGTAACTGTGGAAGAGGGCTCGGTCTCGCGTGTGACTATTTACTATCGCAGTTCATAACTTCCACCCCGTATGGAGGAGGACGACCATGCACAGAGGAATCCTCAAATCAACTGTCTCACACATCTTTGCGTTGGCATTGGCCACCAGCTTCGCCCATGCTCAAGCTGGTCCGCGTTCGCAGCCAGGGACGAGAATGGGAATCTATACTCCGGAACAACACGACCTTTACGATGGGAATTTCATTCTTACTGCTGGCCGTATTTATCAGTTCGGGGGTCTCAACGACCCCCCAGGTTGGGACCACATGGACAATGAAGCCAAGATGGTTCACCCGGCGGAGGGCACAATTGAGATTAACGTAGACGAAATCAAGAATGTTGGCATATTTATTGCTCGAATCACGGTCCCGGAGGGGAAGCTGGTGATCAAGATGGACCGCTTCCATGAGTTCAGTCCCTGTCAAAGTGGAGGGGTAGCGGCATTTCTATTTGAGCACGGTGACTCGGGTTGTGGCGATGCCAATTGGCCAAAGTCACTCCTGTTTGTGGCGGGTTGGGGTTATGGCCACGCGACATTGAATGGGGAAGAGATCCACAGAGACTATCAAATTCACTTCATGGTAACTCAAGGCATGCGTGACCGGAAAACGCTGAAGGTGACCTATCCGTTGCTCAACAAGAGGAGTGCAGCAGGCGCGGTCAACCCAGCCACGCAACAATTGGATTTTTATATCCGAAGCCCGGAGAGAGACAATCGAAACAACCCGGCGCGGAGAGTGTTCCACCATTTCGTCGCGATGGAGGTTACCTGGAAGTGAACCGCTTCCAAGACCTCTTCCGCCGCCTGCCTGCCGGTCGGGCAGGCATGAACTTCCCGGAGTAGGCTTTTGTGTTGATTTGCATTCGGGTGGTGGTCGGCCCACCGCTCGCCAATAGATCGCGACCCCTCCCACCTCGTCGGATTGGAGTCGTTCTCGTCTGTCATCTCACCTCTCGGGCTGAGGCAGGGCGAAAAAAGCCAGAAATCATCTGGACACATCGAGAGGCTTGGAACATAATCGAAAGAG
>CBDUTA010000453.1:0-2603 GCA_965369785.1 uncultured bacterium | reverse complement strand
TGAGGATTTCCTCTTTACCCCATTTGTCCAGAGTTTCTCCCACGTCAAAGGAGTAACCAAAATCGTAGGCGCGGGTAAAGAACTGGCGGGCTGCATCAAATCGATGCATGGACATCAGTTCCTCGGTCCTAAGAATACCCAGAGCTTCAAACAGTTCAGGACCGATTTCATTTTGACCCCCGGCGCCTCGGGTCAGGGAAAGCAGTCCGGTACGGAAGCCACGACCTCGGCTGAGCATCACGAACAAGGGATTGTCTTCATCATCGGGATGGGCGTTGATCTGGAGAAAACTTCCTGTGGTGGGCAACTTTCTTAGTGAGAAAGCCAGTCCCAGTGCACCCTCATCGTAAGAAAGGGGTGGCAACTGTCCGTTGATTGGCGTCACCCACAGAGAGGCATGGGTTAGTGCCAGGACGACCGTTAAAAAAAAGGGGAGTGATCTTGATGGCATGAGTCCTATGACTTCTTATTTAAGATTTCTTCATAGAAAGCTTCATATTGAGGAATAATCGATTTACTGTCAAAGCAATCGAGCGCCCTTTTCCGGGCTTCTTTATGAAAAGCTTCATAAAGATCGTGCTTGGAGAGGAGTTCCAGTGACTTCCGGGCCATCCCTGAAATGTCCCCTACAGGAAGCAGAAATCCGGTTTTCCCATCCTCCACGACTTCCGGCAACCCCCCCGTAGCAGCTCCGATCACGGGCACACCGCAGGATTGAGCCTCAAGGGCGACCAGTCCAAAACTCTCCTGCTCACTGGGCAGAAAGAACAGGTCCGCGCAGTTCATCAGTTGGCCGATATACTCCTGCTCCCCAAGAAAGAGGACGTCCTCGGAAAGTTTGAGTTCCTTCACCAGTTGCTGTACGAACAACCGCTCGGGACCCTCACCGACCAGAAGCAGCTTAACCGGGAGTTGTTCTCGAATCCTGGCAAAAATTCGAACGACATCCGTGACCCTCTTTACAGGACGGAAATTGGAGGCGTGCATCAGAATCTTTTCCCCGTTGGGAGCGAAGTGATCCTTGGTGCAATTGTTGGCTGCCCTGCTGTATCGCTCGGTGTCGACGAAATTATGGATGACCCGAATTTCTCGTTGGATGGCAAACTCATCCTGGGTTCTTTTTTGAAGGTAATGAGAGACCGCGGTCACTCCGTCCGATTCCTCAATATTAAATTTAATCACCTGGTAAAATGATTTATCCAGTCCCATCAGGGTAATGTCGGTACCATGAAGGGTGGTGACGGTCTTCAGCTTCTCAGAACCAACCATCTTCTTGGCCAGGTAGGCACTGGCCGCGTGAGGGACGGCGTAGTGAGAATGGATGAGATCCAGGCCATATTGTTTGCTCACATCCACCAGTTTGGTGGCCAGACTGAGGGCGTAGGGAGGGTATTTGAAGAGAGGATAAGAAGACACCTCGACTTCATGAATGAAAACATTCTGATGAAAAGAAGCGAGTCGAAAGGGCGTTGCGTAACTGACGATGTGAATCTCATGGTCTCGTTGGGCCAGGCCCAGCGCCAGTTCCGAGGCTATGACCCCACTTCCGCCATGGGTGGGGTAGCAGACAATCCCGATTTTCACTTTCTACTCATGCCTTTCAACAGTGGCCTCTGCTGGTATCGAAGAAGCCTATGGGATCATCTAATCGAAGAGGCTCGCGGATCAGAAAGGGCTCTCCGAAAGTCGTCCCAATAGAGGAGCCGTAGTATCTGTCTCTGGTCGTGATTCTCTCCAGAAACTCAGGCTGGCTAATGAGGGTTTCCTCATCGCCGAATTTACTCTTGTCTGGATGATCAAACTGAGATTTATAGGCTTGAATGGCCTTGATTTTCTGGTCGTGACACTCCGTGATGTCCACCACGAAGGAAGGTCTGAATTCAAACCAACAAGGATAATAGATCACCTTATAGGGACGATGGGCCTGCTGATCTGTTTCAATCTTTTTTAAGCCGGACAGAAACGCTGCTTCCCTGACCAGATTCGAGGTGTTCTCATGGTCGGGGTGGCGATCCTTCCAGTAGGGAGCGAAAATTACGGCGGGTCGGTAGGTCCGGATTTCACGGATGATCTTCAGTTTGTTTTCCCTATTGAGGGCAACATCTCCGTCGGGAATGTCGAGTGTTTTGTGTGTGGAGAGTTTTAGGAGGGTTGCTGCTTCCTGGAACTCCCGGCTACGAATTTCGGGGGATCCTCGCGTTCCTAGTTCACCCTGGGTGAGGGAGATGACGCCTATCTTATGGCCTTCGGAAGCGAGTTTGATGAGGGTGCCACCGCAAAACAGTTCGATGTCGTCGGGATGAGAGCCGAAGGCCACTGAATCAAGCTGCATTAGCCTGAAGTATGCATAGGTTCTTGTCACGAAGTGACGACAGAAAACAGAGCAGTGTGCTTTCGGCTAATAAAGCCTGTGGCTCTGACTGGCGTTCAACTCGCAAGCGTGCGCCCAGGTCTTTTTGTGCCTCGTTCTATGGATGACGAATCAGTGGGCAGCACTGGAAGGGTCGGCCAAGGCGTTGCCGAATCTCTCTTCTTCCTTCTGCTTCACTTCTTCGATCGAGTGGGCTCCGTCGAGGGAACCAACCGTGTCTGTGATACGGTTG
>CBDUTA010000452.1:0-2632 GCA_965369785.1 uncultured bacterium | reverse complement strand
CGGTGGACGCGACCGCTGGTAGTCTTAAGATCTTAAGATAAGCGCAAAGAAGAGGCGTTGGGTCGGTTCGCCTCTTCTAGTGCTCTCCGGAACCCTTCACTTCCCTCTTCTTCAGTCCTTTTGAAAGCCCCGGATCGGGTGCTTAAAACCCTATAGGCTAACCTCTCAGTTCACAATCCCATCAAAAAACCGAAGCTCGTTGTTTGAGGCTGGGACACTCAGTCCTGATGCTTCTGCTCAAGCGTGCTTCTCATTAAGCAGTTCTGTGTGCCAAGGCCTTTACAAACCCCATTTTAAGGTTTGAATGGGTTTTCCGTTTTTGTATACTTCCAACAATCCAAAGAGGGAGATCTCAGATAAAAGCATTGACAACAGTCTCAATAGGCTAACGGAGTCGAGTGTGCCGATGACCCCAGGTGATCGAAAGGAGTCCTGATGGCTAATCTTGGAGTGTTAGACGTTTTAGTAATTGGTGGCGGTATGGGGGGATGCATCGTGGCCACGCGTTTGGCAGAGCATGGCGTCCATCCTGAAACAGGCAAGCCTCTCCGAATCGCGATACTTGAGCGAGGCCCCTACTTCAAAGGAGATCAAGATCCCAGGCCTGGCTATGGAATCCCCTTTCGCCGCAATCTGTTCACCAGTGTCGCCCAGGAATACAGGGAGACCACCCGCTACACCATGGCCAGTGGTTTCACCCGGGATGAAGTGGACAGGGGAATTAGACAGCGATACGTGAATACCCGGCGTGGTGATGCATCGGCCATAGGAGGGGGATCACTCCACTGGAATTGTAATACCCAGGTGCCTTTTGACCTGGACTATGGTGCCTACGCCGAAGAGACAGGCGTCGACTGGACCGTTGAAAAGCTGCGCCCCGCAAGCCAGGAAATCCAGAGGCTGTTTAATATTCACGGTCGTCCTGAATCCCTGCTCAACCCTGGCGACCTGTTGTTTCGGGATTCTGCAAAGGCTCTTGGATACAGTGTGATCCCGCTAACCATTGCCAAAAGGAATTGTATTGCCTGCGGCTTTTGCAGCCTCATGTGTAAATACGATGCCAAGATGGGCCCCCTGATCACCCACCTGCCCCTGGCTGAAAAACTCGGAGTGCAGATCATCCCAGAAGCCGAGGTAGACAAGATCATCCTGGAAAAACAAGGTGCCCGCGTGGTGGCCAAAGGAGCGATCTATCGCCACCAGGGAGCCACTGAAAGTGTTATGGCGGACAAAGTCATTGTTGCCTGTGGAGTTTTCGGCACACCCCCTCTACTCTTTAGATCCGGCTATGGCCGCCGGGATGTGCTGGGAAGTGATCTTATCGTGGAAAATCCCAACATTGGGAAAAACGTGGATGCCAAGGTGAGTGCCCCAAGGATACAGGCTGTCTTTGCCGAGGCCATCCACGATGGCCAGTATCGTGACGGCAGTTATGACCTGTTCCAGGACGTTCATCCCCAGGGCTATTTCGATCGTTTGCAGATGAATTTCAGAGTTCAGAGACTGGCGCCTACTCCAGATGCTCTGGCCAAGGGTCGAACAGCCCCGGAGTTCGGGAGGGGCCACAAGAAATTCATGCGCCAAATCTACAATCCGCAAGGCCCGGACAATGCAACCCGGGCTGCCCAGCTCAGACGAGGCGGGTTTGGCGTTGCCGTAGTCAGGCCCAGCGGAGTCCTGGGTGTTATGGACGCCTACGGGGAATTGCAGTACGACAGGAAGGATCCCGTCCTGCTGCGGCGCCTGAAGGACGGCTATGAAATGGGTCATGAAATCTTGAAGAAAATGGGGGCCAAGGAAATTTCTGGCTCTGTTGGTGAGGTAAGCGTCAGGACTGTCGCCGGGATAACCGGCAGCTGCAGGGCAGGATCGGATCGGAGCAATTCAGTAGTGAACTCGGATTTCGAGTCCCATGATGTGGAAAATCTCCTTATCTGTGATGCCAGTTCCCCTCCCCGCATCGCCAGCAGGGGATTCGGAACGCCGGTTGCCGTGTTTGCGACCTACGCCGCCCAGCGACTGGTGGCCAAGTATTTCTCTTAAACCATCAAGAAGGTTTCTCAGATCAGCCCGGAAGTCGGGGACAATCCCTAAATTCAGGATCAATCTCCGATCATTTCGTAGAGCGTAATACTTGTGGGTTCGGCCAGAAGATCGCCAGCCCTTTCCCGAAAAGCCTTTAAATAAGACATTTGTAAATGTCTATCCAGGTCTTCCTGGCTGTTCCAGTTCTCGTAAAACATAAAACACGACGGATCTTCTTTCGACTGATGCAAAGTGTAGTTGATGCAGCCCTCCTCGGATCGGGTGGATTCCTGAAGGGCCATAAGCTCCCGCTTGACCTCCTCCTCCAACCCGGGCTTCGCCTTCACTAGAGCCAGAACCGTTATTTTTTTCCCCATCGTTTCGTTCCTCCCTCTTGTTTGGTTCAAAGAGTCGGCGCCAGGGAGGCGCGAGCTCCATTTAAACACATCGTAGAGCAGGAAGGACAAGGGGAACATGCAGTTTTGGAAAAAAGTGGGGGAACGGTCGCTTTTGGTGATGCCCGTCACTGTAAGGTTCCTGATATAGAGCTAAAATCACCACTATGAAAGTGGAATGTGGTTTTAACAAAATGGGAAAACTCTTGAAA
>CBDUTA010000451.1:0-2646 GCA_965369785.1 uncultured bacterium | reverse complement strand
GGTGCATTGGGATAAAAGGTGGACAGAGCGCCGACCGTGCTCAGGAGTATTCCCATGGGATGGGCATCATGGTGAAACTCGTCCATGAAGTGCTTGATGTTCTCGTGGACCATGGTGTGAGTAACGATCTCCTGGCGCCATTGTCGATGTTCTTCTTCATTAGGAAGTTCACCGTTCAGGAGGAGATAGGCAACATCAATAAATTCAGTTTTCCCCGACAGTTCCTCAATAGGGTAGCCCCGATAGCGCAAAATCCCCTTTTCCCCATCGATGAAGGTGATCTTGCTTCTACAAGAAGCGGTGTTCGTGAACGCCGGGTCATAGCTCATCAATCCGAAGTCGTCATCAGAAATCTTGATCTGACGAAGATCCATGGCCCGGATCGTCCCGTCCTCAATGGGAATTTCATAACTCTTACCGTTTCGATTATCCGTGATGCTCAAGGTATCTGCAGCCATCGTGACTCCTTTGCGGAAAGACACTCAAGTAATATGCACCGGCTCGCCATTCTCAACTCGCCCTTCATAAGAAGTTTAACATGCCTTGTCCAGCTGAGATGAATCCCAGGTTCTTGTCACGAAGCGACTTAGGGGCGAGCCGGTGGTCGGCCCGCCCCACAGCTTTAGTGATGGAGTGCTGAATTCCAGACTGACGGCTGAATTGTGCCAGAGGTCTATCGAGCCTTGAATTCCCTGCTGTCCGGGTAAAAGCTCTTCCAGGCTCGGAAGTAAGTGAGAAAGGATTCCACGTATTCTCCGGATTCGTCTGTGGCCCAGGCCTTTTCGGTCTCTTTCTCAAAGTGAACGAGCACGATCTCTTTCCCTAACTGATCCCGAATCGGAAAACTTTTGACCTTCTTCAGCTCTTTGAAGGAGTAGGCCTTTCTTTCTCCCCCGGAGATGACCCCCAGCGCTCGTTCTGCATTGATTCCATAAGGATCTCGGTCGTAGTTGCGGGAGTACCCGGTATTCAGGCTCAGAACCAGCGTGTCCGGATGCTGCTTCTTCCAACTCCTCCAGGTGGTTTCAACGACCGGAAAGGTTTTCAAGGCAGTTCCCGTCTTCGGTCCGGTCACCGCCTCGGTCAAAATCTGGGACCAAAGACTTTCCGTTTGATGATCGTAAAGCAGCACATTGGATTTGTAGAGCTTTCCTGAGACACCGAACGTGTAACGCTTGCCCTCGATAATCGGGTCGTAACCTACGCCCGAACCGGTCAACGGTCACCAGGAGACAGCGATCGGCTTGTCGCCGATGCTGTCATTTACCACCTCATGCCAGTTTAAAATCTTTATCGGGTAGGCCTTGGCCACGCCGTTGTACTCAACACCGAGAATACGATCCCAGGACATCAGAAACTTGTCTCCCAGCTGGACCGAAACAAACTGAGGGTTGTTCAAGGAAGGGATCCCATCCTTAGGCGGACCACCGCCTCGAATCTGATCCAAGGGAATATTGTGGCGAGTCACATCAAACTCTCCACCTCGGCCGTCTGGAAGTTTTTCAGACTGGGGAGTCCCTGAGGTCCAAGTCGTTAAAATCCCCACAACTATCCCGGTAGCTGCGAGGGTCCAAATGTTTCTCATAAACAAAGTCTCTCGTTTCATCAGCACCTGTTACTTAAGGGCCGTACCGTAGACCGCTCCTGCCGAGGCCAGGATCTTGAAGTTCCCGCTCTCGGGGTGAACGGTGGCATAATCTAAAGCTCTTCTGCCCAGGTCATCCTGGGCATTCACCTGAGCACCCTCTTCAATCAGGAAAGAAGTGACCTCAACATGACCGTTCAAAGCGGCGTACATCAATGCCGTGACTCCGGAACTATCTTGAGTTTCCAAATCCATTCCTCCCTTTAGGAACAATTCCAAGACCTCCAGATCACCTTTCTTGGCCTGCTCGAGAAAGGCCTCATCCTCCCAGATCACTCCCAGTTCCAGCAACGCTCCCTGATGGTCTTCGGAAGTCGAAGCACAGGCTGATATCAACAAGAGCAGGCCAGAAGCGACTGTAAGTTTCTTCCACATGATTAAAAGCTCAAGCTGGCCCGCAGGCCATCAAGCCTGCGGCTCCGACAAAGTTCAGGTGGAACAGTCAGAGCCGTGGTGGGCTTTAGCCCACGGGCCAGACCTTGTACTTAGTGCATGGTGGCGCAGTCCACGTCCTGCCAGGACCCTGAACCCGATCGAATCTTCGTCGGTACGAAGGGTTTGACGTCCGATCCGGAACCGGCCCAAAAGCCCTGCACTTCGACGTTCTGGGCGGCATACTTGGCAAGGGTATTCCGTGGATTGCAGGCAAGTACAGCGGTCACCTGATTACTTGCGAAAAGGGCTGCCGGTTGACCACCCTGCAAGCACATGGTCGCGCAGCTCTTCATGACCTTGCCGTCGGGCATCATGTGATCCTGTTTGGTGTTGCCCCAGGAATTCATCATGGCATTCCCCTTGGCTGCACAGGTCAGATCGATGAGCGTGCCTTTAAGGTTCACCATATCGGGCTGTCCCATCTGGGCCTCGACGTTCATCCCAAAAAGGGACACAAAGACCAAAGCCACCATTGCAAACCCTAGTGTGTTACCGTTTTTAAATCTCATTCCTCGCTCCTTTCATGTCTGTCATTTGCTGATCCACCACCCCACGGGTGTTCTACC
>CBDUTA010000450.1:0-2661 GCA_965369785.1 uncultured bacterium | reverse complement strand
ACGTCGTTAATGCTGAAAATCGAGTACAGCATGGACACCACCATCAAACCGATAATGAGTCCCATGACCAGAATAATTGCCGGCTCAAACAGGGCGACCAGACGCTTGAGTGATATTCTCAACTCTCGATCATAGGCTTCAGCAATCTGCAGCAGCATATCGTCCAGCCTTCCCGTTTCCTCCCCGACGGCAAGCAGGTGCAAGGCAAAGGCTGGGAAAATGCCGGCTTCCCGAATGGGGGCAGTCAATCCGTCCCCTTTTTTCACCCCTGACTTGATGGATTCCATGGTAGAGGCAATGGCCTTATTCTCCACGATTTCCTTGACAATATTGAGGGACTGAATCAGGGGAACCGCGCTCTGCAGTAGAGTCCCCAGGGTACGGCTGAATCGGCTCACCTCGATCTTTCGAAGGACAGTTCCGAAAATCGGCAATTTCAACATCTGCCGATCCCAATTCAAACGGCCTTCTTCGGTTTTTAGACGGGTATTGAGCCAATACGCGCCGCCCCCAATCATCAGCAGGATCAGCCACCAGTAGCCGGTCAGGAATCCGCTTAACCCCATCAACACTTGCATGGGAAAGGGAACCGAGGCTCCCGCGTTTTCAAAAATGACGGCGAACTTCGGGATCACAACCGTCACCATTACGATGATTGAAGCGCTTCCGACGAAAGTCAGGATACAGGGATAGATCAAGGCGGAAATCAAGTAACTGCGCAGTTCCTCCACGTCTTCCATATAGTCCACCAGGCGAATGAGAATCTGGTCCAGCGCGCCTCCGACCTCTCCCGCCCTGACCATATTGACGTAGACTTTGGGGAAGACCTGAGGATGGGCGCTGAGTGCGTCGGAAAGGGCTTTTCCCCCTTTGATCTCTCTGAGGAGTTCGCGGACCACCTCGGCGAGGTGGTCATTTTCCGTCAAATCAGAAAGAACGCTCAGACCGCGATCAAGGGTCAACCCGGCCTTGACCAGAGTCGAAAGCTCCTGAGTGAAAATCAGCAGGTCTCTTTGAGGAACCTTCTTTCTTTGCCAGGGAAGTCGAATCTCCCGGCTCAGCAGTCCACCCGATTCCTCACTGGAGAAGACCTTGATGGGCAGCTGTCCCTGCTCTTGCAGCCGGGTCAGGGCCGCCGCCTGATCGACCGCCTCCAAGGTTCCCTCAACCACTTTTCCCTCAGGCGTTACCGCCTTGTATTGAAAAAAAGCCATTTCCTTACAGATCCTGCGTGACTCTCAGAACCTCCGAAAGCGTGGTGATTCCCGCTTTGACCTTCTCAAACCCATCGGCTCTCAAAGTAATCATGCCGGCCTTGATAGCGGCCTTGTTCAGTTCCAAAGCATCGGCACTGGCAATGGTTAAGCGGCGAATCTCCTCGTCCATCAACATCAACTCGAAAATAGCCACCCTTCCCTGAAAACCCATCTGTCCGCATTCCTTGCATCCCTTTCCCTGATAAATCTTGGTCTTTGCATCCACCGGGAATCCGATTTCCTCCAGGACACTTTTCTCCATCTGATGCTCTTCCTTACAGTGGGGACAGATGACACGGACCAGGCGCTGGGCCAGAACTCCCAGTATGGAAGAGGCCAGCAAGTAGTCCTCTGCACCCATATCCACCAGTCGGGCAATGGCACTGGGGGCATCGTTGGTATGGAGTGTGCTAAAAACCACGTGTCCGGTCAGGGCGGCTCGGATGCCGATTTCCGCCGTCTCAAGGTCGCGCATCTCTCCGACCATGATCACATCCGGGTCCTGGCGCACTATGGATCGAAGACCCATCGCGAAAGTCAGCCCAATTTTAGGATTCACGTGAATTTGATTGATTCCGCTGATCTGGTACTCGACGGGATCTTCAATGGTAATGATTTTTTTATCCGGCTGATTGATTTGGGTAAGAGCCGCATAGAGGGTGGTTGTTTTTCCGCTTCCGGTAGGACCTGTGACCAGGATAATCCCGTGAGGCCGCGAGATCAAACCCTGGAACTGCTCGTGCATCCGGGAGGAAAAGCCGAGTTTCTCCAAATCGTAGATCTGGGTATTACTCTTGTCCAGGATGCGCATGACCACGCTTTCTCCATACATGGTGGGAAGGGTGGAGACCCGAAGGTCGATGTCCCTTCCCAGGACCTTGATCTTGATGCGTCCGTCCTGGGGAAGTCTCCGCTCAGCGATATTGAGTCTGGCCATGATTTTGATTCGAGAAATGATGGCCGCTTTGAGTTTCTTGGGTGGTGATTCTTCGTCGTAAAGGACGCCATCGACACGGTAGCGCACCTTGAGATCGCGCTCAAAAGGTTCAATGTGGATATCGGAGGCCCGAGATTCGATAGCGCGGGACATGATCAGGTTCACTAAGCGGATAACGGGGGCTTCCGAGGCCAGATCCTTGAGGTGCTCGACATCCTCCATCTCTTCACTCACCATGTCGATTCCACCCTCGATGTCCTCCACAATCCTGTCCAGAGTGGAAGCCTGGGATCCGTAGAATTTCTCGATCAAATCGAGGAGGGCATTCTCAGGGGCCAAGAATACCTGAAGATTTTGGTAACCGGTGTAAATGCGGATGGTGTCCAGAGTGGAGTAATCCTGGGGATTGGCCATGGCCAGGACCAGTCTTTTATCCTCCTCCAGGCTCACGGGAATGAACTTGCATTC
>CBDUTA010000449.1:0-2669 GCA_965369785.1 uncultured bacterium | reverse complement strand
TCGTTCGCAGTCACCCGAACGGGGCATTTGGATCATTGAGGTTAACTCCATGGGCGGGTCACCTTCAGCAGGGTCCCTCCTGGTTTCAATCTCTTAGGCGGCCCCTTCCAGGTATTCTTCACTGTTGTACAGCGGTTCATAGGTCTCTCCTGTGACCCACAGATGGTGCAGCAGAACGGAGAGTTTACGAGCCAC
This sequence comes from uncultured bacterium, assembly GCA_965369785.1. GTDB lineage: Bacteria > Acidobacteriota > UBA6911 > RPQK01 > JADFOI01 > JADFOI01. Next base: position 2,474 of record CBDUTA010000449.1, on the reverse strand, counting down.
GGCCACCACGGCTCGCTTCTTGGCGCTTTTTCCTCCTCGGGAAGCGATCCTCTCCCCATAGCGTCGCAAGTCACAATCCGAGCCAAAAGGTCCCAGGATGTACTGGGCACTACCGACCAGCAGTTTGCGAACAAACCGATCGCCGGCTTTGGTAATCCTCAACTGGGGATCCCGATTCCCGGATTGGTCTTGTCTGGGAGTGAGCCCCAGATACGCTCCCACCTGGCGACTTCTTCCAAACCGATGGGCATCCTCGAGGGTCAAAACAAAGGCCAGAGCTGTGATCGGTCCCACTCCTCGAACTTGCTGAATGGTCTCGGTGTCCGGATACTTCTGCTGGCACAGTTGCTGAATCTCTCGATCGTATTGGCGGATCTGTGCGGTGAGCTGTTGGATCATCTCCAGCAGGGGCTCCAAAGCCATCTTCAGGCAACCCGGAATGTGGAGTTTGACCCGATGGGGAAAAGCCTCTGTGGAACAACTGGGAAGACGCTCCCCGAAGGCTTTCACAGATCCTCGGATATGATTGACCAGCCGGGTTCGGGCCCTCACCAGTTCATCTCTGGCTTTTACCACCGCCAGGTCCGCTTGAGCGGCTTCGCCTCGATGCTGAATCGGATACAGCAGCTCGGGATCCACTCTTCCCAAACGTCCCAGAAGCTCTCCATCCTTGCGGTCCGATTTCTTTCGGTTCTGGCTGATGAGTCGAACCTGTCGGGGATTGGCCACGATTTCTTCGTGTCCTTGCTCCTTGGCTATCGCTTGCACCCACCGAGAGTGGGTTCCCGTTTCCACCACCACCCGCATTTTTGGCTGAGACTTGAAGAACCTTTCCATGGCTCGTCGCTGAGTCTTCACCCTACCCTCTTCCACTCTCTTCCCTGACTTGTCGATGATGCAGTAGTAGGAAAATTTGTCTCCCAGGTCCAAACCCATGGTCAGTTCCGGAATCTGTGTGATCTCTCTGATAGAATCTTTCATGGCCAAGCTCCTTTGCTTAAGAGTTAATTGACAAATAGCAGGACATCGGTAACACCGACATCGGTAACACTTTAAGGGTGGAATTGTAGCAGGACATCGTTCACAGATTCAAAAACCCAGTAGCAGACCTCCGACGCAAGATCTCCCGTTAGGGAGGTGTAGCGAATGGAGCATGGACGAGAGGAAGAGAACCGTCAAGAGGCTATCCGACTTTATCAACAGGGAACAAAGGTCAGTGAAATCTGCCGTAGGCTGGAGTGCAGCAGGCGGTGGTTCTATAAATGGTTGAAGCGATACAACTCGGGAGATTCCAAATGGTTTTGCGAGCGTTCGAGGAAACCTCATAGAGTTGCTAACAAGACATCTCGGCAACGGGAGGAAGAAGTGATCCGAGTTCGACAAAAGCTGGAAAAGACGAAGTTCTCGCAGGTGGGGGCGTTGGCTATCCAGTGGGAAATGCAGAAACTGGACTTGGAGCCATTGCCGACCTGGACGATCGATCGCATCCTGAAACGCAATAATCTGGTTCGAGAAAAGAAAGCCTATCAGCCGAGTGGCAAGCCTTACCCGGATGTCAAACAGATCTTCTCGGACTCCATCCAACAGGCCGATCTCGTGGGACCCCGCCATATCAAGAAAGACGGGCGTTTCTACAGTTTCAACGTCATTGATTTAGAGAGCTACCTGGCCGCCTTTAATCCCTGCCGCAACAAAGGAGATGAGGCGGTGGCCCAGGGTCTACTGCGCACTTGGAAAACGATTGGAAAACCGGACTTTCTTCAGATGGACAATGAACTCAGCTTCCGTGGCAGTAATCGCTATCCTCATTCTCTGGGGTTGGTTCTTCGGATGTGCCTGGCTTTAGGTGTGCAGGCGATTTTCATTCCGATCGGGGAGCCTTGGCGAAATGGCGCTGTCGAAAAGCTGCAGCACGTCTTCGACCAAGTGTTCTTCCGTAAACAGTTGTTTACCAGCTACCAAGAACTGAGAAGAGAAGCCAAGGCTTTTGAGACTTTCCGCAACGAGAATCACCGTTGCTCTGCAATCGCAGGTAATGTACCGGTCGAATTTGTGAGAAGCCAAAGAATCGACATCCACAAGCTGTCCGCCACGGTTTCACTCAAACAAATCGACCTTTCTCTGGCTGACGGCTATTTTCATCTGATTCGGTTCATTCGCAGCGACTGTCGCTTGGATATTTTCGGGGAAAAGTTCCGATTGCCGAAATCAGTTCAGTACGAGTATGTCATCGCCACGATCTGCACCAAAAACCAGTGCCTTCAGGTCAGGGTGGATGACCAGTTAATCGATGCGTTCGACTACCGGATGCCGATTGAATACAGCCGAAAGTGTTAACGATGTGCTGCTATTTTGTCGCCCCCATGGGGGCGATCTCCAGCCAGGAATTTGTCGCCCTCAGACTGGCAACTGTTACCGATGTCCTGCTGGTTCTTTCTAGCAAATTCTGTTAACGATGTGGTGCTATCCAATAG
>CBDUTA010000448.1:0-2687 GCA_965369785.1 uncultured bacterium | reverse complement strand
GCGGTGGGGGGTGTGTTCAGATGACAGCTTCAGCTGAAGGGACACGACACGGCGCGGTCTTCTCTCATCTCCAGGGTCGGTTCTTCTTCCGAGCAGGACGGACGGACGATGGGACACCGGGTATGAAAGCTGCATCCGGAAGGTTTTTGGATGGGGTTGGGGACGTCCCCTACCAGGCGGATTCTGTTCTCATGGGTGGCCGTGGGGTCGGGGCGGGGGACGGCCGAAAGCAGGGCTCGGGAGTAGGGATGCATGGGGTTCTTGTAAACACTCTCGCCCGGGCCCAACTCGACGACGTTTCCCAGATACATTACGGCGATGCGATCGGAAATGTGGCGGACGACCGAGAGATCGTGGGCGATGAAGATATAAGAAAGGTCGAATTCTTCTTGAAGGTCCTGCATCAGGTTGATCACCTGGGCTTGAATGGATACATCCAGTGCGCTGACCGGCTCGTCGGCAATGACAATTTTTGGGTTTGTCGACAAGGCTCGAGCAATACCGATACGCTGGCGCTGTCCACCTGAAAATTCATGAGGGTACTGAGCGGCGTGCCGGCTGGTTAGACCCACCTTTTCCAGCAGCCAAACCACCCGATCCCTACGTTCACTCTTGGAATCGTTGCCATGGATCTTGAGAGGCTCCTCCACGATCTGGCCGACCGTCATACGGGGGTTGAGCGAGGAATAGGGATCCTGGAAAATCATCTGGATGGCAGAACGGTAGGGGCGCATCTGTGACCGGCTCAGCTGGTTCAAGTCCACGGTCTTTCCCGAATCGTGGTAGAGCACCTGCCCGGAGATCTCCACACCGTAATTCATGGCATGCAGGATGTTGACAATGGCGCGTCCTACCGTGCTTTTGCCGCAGCCCGACTCGCCGACCAGACCCAGCGTTTCGCCTTTGAGAAGATCGAAGCTCATTCCGTCAACCGCTTTCACCTCGGCAATCTTACGCAGGAAGACCCCGCCGAAAACGGGAAAGCGGACCCGCAGATCTTTGACTTCGAGAATCTTCTCCATTAGGTCCGACCTTCTTCCATAAGGTGGCAGCGCACCCAGTGCTGGGGCGAGACTTCCAGTAATTGGGGTTCTCTCAGTTCGCAGTGATCAAGCTTTTCCTGACAGCGGGTCACAAATTTACAGCCCACCGGTAGATCCTGGATATTGGGGACATTGCCGGGGATGGCTGGAAGCCGCTCGGCTTTCTCTCCATCCAGGCTGGGTAGGGAGGCCAGCAGACCTCGTGTGTAAGGATGCTGTGGATTTTGGAACAATTCCTGAACCGGAGCAATTTCCTGCATCCGGCCGCCATACATCACCGCCACACGGTCGCACGTTTCCGCCACCACAGCCAGATTGTGGGTGATCAACAGGATCGCCGCATCCTTTCGCTTTTCCTTGATTCCCAGCATCAACTCCAGGATCTGAGCCTGGATGGTGACATCCAGGGCAGTGGTGGGCTCGTCGGCAATCAGCAGCGAGGGGTTGCAGGCCAGCGCCATGGCGATCATGACACGCTGTCGCATTCCTCCCGAGAACTGGTGGGGATATTCGGACATGCGCAGTGCCGGCTCCGGGATTCCCACCAGTTCGAGCATCTCAACACCTCGGTCGAATGCCTCCGGCTTGGAACACCCCTCGTGTTCCAAGACCACTTCGGATAACTGCATTCCGATGGTGAAGACGGGATTCAAAGAGGTCATCGGCTCCTGGAAGATCATGCTGATCTCCTTACCGCGGACTTTTCGCATCTCCTGCCAGGAAAGCTTCAGCAGGTCCTGTCCCCGAAATAGGATCGAGCCGGCTACGATCTCTCCCGGAGGGTTGGGAATCAGGCGCAGAATGCTCAGAGCCGTCACACTCTTTCCCGCGCCCGATTCCCCTACCAGGCCCAGCACCTCTCCGGCGTAGATATCCAGATCGACTCCGTCGACCGCTTCGGCGATGCCGGATTCGGTGTTGAAGTGGGTCTTGAGACCCTGGATCTGCAGCAATTTCTCAGGCATGGTCTATATCAACAGAGAGGCTCAAGGGTCTGCCCGCAGGCTAAAGCCTGCGGCTCTGCTGGAGCCAACGAGAGCAGTCAGAGCCGTGGGCTTTAGCCCACGGGCCATAGAGACCAGCTGATTTATGAATCGTCTCGGCATAGAAATTCCTTATCGCAATCTGGAAAACTCCTTGGGGTCGAAGGCTTCACGAATCGCCTCGCCGATCAAGACGATCAGGAGCAAGGTCAGAAAGAGGGCGGCCAGGGGAAAAAAGACCAGCCACCACTTGGTCAGAAGACTCACGCCCTGCCCGATCAGCTCGCCCCAGCTGGGAGTAGGGGCGGGCAGGCCGAATCCCAGAAAGTCCAGAGCCACCAGCGCGCCGATATTGCCCACGATGGCAAAAGGAGCAAAGGAAACCACCGGATTGATGGCGTTGGGCAAAATATGCTTGAACATGATGGTCCAGTCCGACGCCCCCATGGAGATGGCGGCCCCCACATAGTCTTTGGCTTTTTCGCGGTAGAACTCGCCGCGGATGTAATAGGTGATTCCCATCCACCCAAATGAGGACATGATGAAGATCAAAAGCCAGAAGGAGGGCTGCACCAGCTGACTCCTTCCGGGCAGATAGATGGGAACCACGATCGAGCTGACAATCATGATGGTGTAGAGAAAGGGCAGAGAGGACCAGATT
>CBDUTA010000447.1:0-2687 GCA_965369785.1 uncultured bacterium | reverse complement strand
GCCCTATAAACGGGTTATAAAGTATGGTTTTTGGGCGCACGTCTGTCCGCCCCTACAGGCGTTCATTGAAATCAAGAGGTCTTTTGGGACACCCTCTTTAGCCCACGGGCCCGTCTGGCTAACTCAACCGCTGCTCTCGACGGCGAAGGGCCGCCTCGAATCGTTGTTTCTCTTCATCCGTTTCTGGAATCAGGGAGGGCGCTTGTGTCGGCCTGCCCTTCTGATCCAGAGCAACATAGGTCACAAAAGCGGTACTGGTTTTCAGACGCTTACCGCTAACTGGATCTTCTGAAAAGACCTGCACCTCCACTTCCATCGAGGTGGTGAAAACCCGAGTAACGAACGCATCCAGCAGCACCAACTGTCCGACTTTAATGGGGTGAAGAAAGGAAACAGAGTCAACGGAGACCGTCACCACCGGCAGCCTGGCATGGCGAAAGGCGGCAATGGCTCCGGCCACATCGAGCAGGTGCAACACCTTGCCTCCCAGAATATTGCCATGGACATTGGCGTCGTTGGGGAGAACCATCTCCGTCATGCTGGTCCGAGATTGCGAAACCGGTTTGCCTTTCATGGATTGTATTTCTTCAATAAGACTCACCACAGAAAAGGATTCTATGATATTTTCATTATGGTATGACGATACAGAATCTGCAGCTGGTCAACATCCTTGTTCTTATTATGGCCGGGCTCATCATCGTGGAAACCATTATCCTCGCGGTGACCACCTTGAAATTGAGCAAGCAGATTCAAGATCTGGATCAAAACCTGCGAGTTCTCTCCCAACGATCTGCCCGGGGACTGGCCTTTGCTCGGCGGGTGATCACCGCCATAGAGGAAGGCACCCCTGAACTCGCCCAGGTTGAAACCACGGTAGACAAACAGCTCTCCACCTTGGTGGAAACGACAAAGACGGCCGATCAGGCGTTGGGACGCAGCCTTGATTTAATGCGTTTTCAAACGGGAGAAGCCCGGGCTGAAGTGGATACCGCTTTGAGCCGATTCTCACAGCAAACCTTCAAGCTTCATCGTTTGCTGCTCCATCCTGCTATGCAGGCTTCTGAAATCGTTCACGCCGGGATCAAAGTCCTCAAACAGACTCTTTCCAGAGAAACCAAATCACCGTCCTCATACGGACCTGACAAAGAGACTTTTATCTAGCTTCCAGGATCACGGTCGTCTTGATCAATTGGCCCTCCCGAAGGACGGTGACATCCACCTCATCACCCGGATTCTTGGTTCCCAGAATACGGATAAACTCGCGAAGACTGCGAATGGTCCGACTATCGAAGCGCACCAACACGTCCCCATCCTTCAGACCTGCTCTTGCTGCCGGGGTCTTCCCCAGAATCTGCTCAAAACGAACCCCTCCCAGGCTCCACTCCGTGTCGGGCAGTGATCCAAACCAGGTGCGGCGTCTCCTCCCCTCACGCCTCCTTGCCCGCTCCGATCCACGATCCAGCTCCACATACTGGAGGCGCTGATTCGGCTCGAGCAGTCGATAGACGGTGTTACGCACGACTTCCAGGATCTGTTGGGTGGTCTGAACGTTGATCCACTCCCAATCATCTGAGGGTCTGTGGTAATCACGGTGCAAACCCGAAAAGAAAAACAGCACCGGGATTTTCTTGCTGGAGAAGGACAGATGATCACTGGAACCACGCGAACTATCGGAATAGGAAAATAGCAAGGGTGAGGTTTTCTGCAGTTCATCCAGGATCCCCTTGAACTCTGCCGCGGTGCCGACTCCTCCAATCAAGAGATTCCCCTGACTCCGCCCAATCATGTCCATATTGATCATGGTCGTCGTGTTCTCCAACGGCATCGTGGCGTGCTCCGTATAGTGACGGGACCCTAGCAGACCCAACTCTTCCCCGGCAAAGGCAATAAAAAGCAAGCCCTGCTGTAGTGGAGACCCTCTACTGAAGTCCTGCGCAAGCTGCAGCAATGCCGCCGTTCCTGAGGCATTATCATCTGCTCCATTGTGAATCTGATCGATGAGTTCGGGAGCCAGAGAACCCGTGTGCCCCAAACCTAAATGGTCATAGTGAGCACCAATGATGATGATCTTGTCGGTTTGCCCAGGCAGGAAACCCAGCACATTTCTCACCGTGTGTTGAACCTTGACAACATCCAGTGAAACAGTTGCAGTGACGCCGAGATCGAAGGACACAGGAGTCCGCTGACTGTTGATTCCCTCAACGAGTTCAACAAAGTTACGACCGCCTTTCTCAATCAGGCGCTCACTCCATTCCGGAGAGAGTCTAATGGAATGGATCCCTATGTTTTCCACTCGAGGCCGACGGGAACGGGACTCCTGACCGGACGGGCGGTCAAAACCGTCGGAAAGCAGAATCACACCAACAGCCCCTCTTTTTTTAGCGTTCAAAACCTTATGCAGCACGGTTGTGTAAGGCGCGAGTTCTCCCCCTGCGAACCTACTTTCTCCCGCTTGCTCCTGGGAGTCATGCTCAAAGATCAGTACGATTTTCCCTGCCACATCGAAATCTCTGTAGTCGTCATACTCCAGTTCAGGTGCCGAAATACCGAAACCGGCGAATACCAGCGGTCCCTGAACGACCGTATCCGGACCAGAGGTTAACGGCACGTAATCCCTCTGCACCTGCAATTGAATCTGTTCCGTTCCAGTTTCCAAAGTCACCTGATTTTTCGGGCCCAGGGATCGT
>CBDUTA010000446.1:0-2691 GCA_965369785.1 uncultured bacterium | reverse complement strand
TGTCCTGACAATGAGTGTAAAGGATGTCCTGAAAATGAACACCTCAGGTGCCGAACGGCCCACTAGATAGCCCCGGGTTTTCGGATTCGGCACCTGAGGTGCCTCCCACATTCCGGAGGTTTCGGTGTGTAAAGGATGTCATGGCACAACTTGTTAACCATGTGCTGGCACCCTACGAGGTGCCTCCCACCTTCCGGAGGTGCCCGCAAGCCTGACGGTCCCGGCGAGCCACCGGCTTGCCTCTATGAGGGCCTTCGTTTTGCGGATTGCTCGAAGTTCAGGTTTTGAATTTGTTTAGGATTTGGGATTTAGGATTTTGAATTTCTAGGGGAGATTAGAGACAGGTCCCCGGGGCCTGTCGCTAATCTCCCCGACTTGCCTCTTCCACGATTTTGCATATTCCCCCTCCCTGTCCAACAGTTCCTCATGGCTTCCCGATTCCACGATCTGTCCGTTTTGCATGACATGAATGATGTCGGCTCGCATGGCAGTGGTAAATCGATGGGTGATGATCACTCCGGTTTGCCCCCGGGTCTGGGTGGAAAAACGATCCATCCACTCGGCTTCGGCCCAGGAATCCATGCTGCTGGTGGGTTCATCCAGTAGGAAGACGGGGGCCTGCCGGTAAAAGGTCCTGGCCAGGGCGATTCGTTTCCATTCCCCCACACTGAGCTCGGTCCCCTCCACGAACCACTTTCCCAAAAGGGTGTCGTAACCTCGTGGCAAGCGCTGCACCACTTCTCGAGCCCCGGCGCCCTCGCCGGCCCTCTCAATTTCGCTTCGGACCGCGTCCGTTCGGTGCGTGGCTGCGGCCAGGTTGCCCAAGCCGATGTTTTCAGCCACCGTCTCGTTGTAACGGACCGGTTCCTGGAACAGCACGGCAACACTTCGTCGAAGTTCCTGAAGGGACAGTTCTCGCAGATCGATTCCGTCCAGTTCGATGCCTCCTTCTTCAGGGTCATAGAGGCGGCAGATCAGCTTGATCAGCGTGCTTTTGCCGGCCCCATTGGCTCCCACGATGGCCACGGTTTTTCCGGCGGGAATAAAGAGGTCGAAGTTGCAAAGGATCAGCCGCTCGCTGTCGGGATAGCGAAAAGTCACCTGATCAAAGCGGATCCCCTCCCTCAAGGGTACGGGCAGCAGGGAAGGCCGGGGAGGATCGAGAACCTGGGGCTGCAGATCCAGAAATTCAAAGAGATTGCTCAAAAAGAGAAGGTTGGCGTACACCTGGCCCACGCTTTGCAGTAGTGTACGCATCAAGGCCTGGCCCTGATAAAAAGCCTGATAGAAAAGAGCCAGTTGGCCCAGGGAGATGAGACCTTGCATGGTTCTCCAGGCCATCCAGGCCAGGGAAAGACCGGTGATCAGAAGAGCGAAGGTTCGGGCTGCCGCTTCGGCCAGAGCTTCATTTTTGGCCAGCCGCAGGCCTTCCTCACGCAGTCTCAGTCGTAAGGCTTGAAAGGCTGTCTGAAAATGTTTTCCCAAGTCCAGAAGCCTGAGCTCGGCTGCTGTCTCACTACTGGTGAGTAACCAGTCGTAGTACCAGCTGCGGCGCTCATCCGCCGTTCTGCTCAGACGCCATTGATGTTGCCGCGAGCTGTAGCGAAGCACCACAACCAAGGCCGGAAAAGTACTGAGAAAGAGGGCGATGGGGAGCCACACACCCAGGGGAATGAGGACGGCTGCCATGGCCAGCAGGGTGATGCTGTTTCGGACCAGGTTGCCGGCGTTCTCAAGCAAAGCCAGGGGGCGATACTGGGCCTCGGCACGGGCGCGATGCAAATGATCGTAGTATTCGGGTGATTCATAGAAAGCCAGGTCCACGGCAACCGACTTTTTGTGGATCAGAGTGTTGATATGATCCTTGACCAACTCGGATTGGGCCGTGCGGATCCAACCGGTAATGCTGTTGAGAAGCTCCTTGGCCAGCAGGACTCCCGCCATCAGCGCCACCAGTATCAAGGTGGGTTGTACAGTCTCCCAGTTTCCCCCGGCCTCCACGGCTGCCACCAGGCCATCCACCAGCCATCGGGTCAGGTAGACGATGGCCACCGGAAGCACGCCCTGCAAGAGCAATAGGATGGCCCAGGTGAGAGTCCAGTAACCGGTTGCTTCCCACACCATGGAGAAGGCCCGGGGTAGATAGGGTAATTGGTCAAGCAGTGCCCGGCCCCGAGTGGTCAGGGTGGGAGTCGTTGCGGTCATGGACTCTCAGCGGGCTGCACTAGCCCCGCCGCTTCCAGGGCGCTCAGGAAATCCATCACATCCTGGGTGGCTTCCTCTTCAGGCACGTCATATTCCCGGCAGATGGTTTCAACGATCTGATCGACCGTTTTCTCGCCGTCCAGAGATTCCCAGATGGTGGTGCCCGTATCGTTGGAGGTGTAGATGAAGTCCAGATCGGCGGCGCCGCTCCTGATAGGAACCAACACGGTTTCCCCGGCGATCTGCCGTGTGACCACGCCCTTGTCCTGGATAAAACGCCTGGTTTGAGGACTCATAGGGTTTTTTCCCATCCCGCGGCCTCCTTGAAGCTCTTTAAGACAACGTAACAGACATTCCTTAGCAGGTTCAAACCGGAGCCCACCAAAGGGGAAAGATTGCTGGACTGCGGCAGGAACCTCCGGAATGTGGGAGGCACCTGAGGTGTCAACTTCCAAGACATGGTTTACAGGTATTGTCAGGACATCC
>CBDUTA010000445.1:0-2709 GCA_965369785.1 uncultured bacterium | reverse complement strand
TCCAGGCCGGGAAATAGACTCCCGGTGCGATTTCAATTTCCTTGTCCACCGCCACAATGTCCCACTCCCGCAAGGTCTGTCCGTCAGGCAACTCACTCACCTGGCCGTAGTCAAACTCATACAGGAATTTCGAGGGGTCGAATTGGCTCAAATCCACCTCTCCGGTGGTGGACATCACCCGGGCGTCATGGGCTTCAAGATCAAGACCATCAGGAGACAATACCGGGGCTCCCATAAGTCCTTTGCCACTGGCCAAAGCGGTCACCCCGACAGCACCTCCCAATATCGTTCGCCGGCTCATTTTTTTATTCTTCATAAGTGATGGACCTCGTTTCAGGATAAATTTTAGCCATGACTAAATTTTTCATTAGATGAGGTTGAAAGTCAAGAAAAACCGGGACCAGGGAGGTTAATCAAGGATTTTCAGAATTTCTTCGAGTTCTTTTTGAATCTCGGAAAGGGCCTGAGACTGATCTACTTTGGGAGACTGTTTGAATAAAGGCAAGTCAGAACTTCCATCGTCAAGAAGCTTCTTGTTGGCTCCTGAGATGGTGTAGCCTTCCTTGTAGAGCAGCTGTTTGATGGCCTGAACCAACTGCAGATCTTTCTCTCGATAAATGCGTTGGCCTGCCCTGTTTTTGGCCGGAGAAAGAAGAGTGAATTCGGTTTCCCAGTAACGCAAGACGTGGGGTTGGATAGAGCACAGCTTGCAGACATCACCGATTTTATAGAAGAGCTTCTTACGGATCACCGCCATCAGAAGAAATCAAAAACTCAGAAGTCGCGACGGCCGGAAGGTGACGTATCGACTCGATGCCAACGTCATGCGTTCCCCTGTTTGAGGATTTCGCCCAAGCCGTCCCTTGCGCTGGATGACGTTGAGAGTCCCAAAACCAGACAACTTCACGCTTTCGCCACTCACCAGACTTTTCTTGACGCTTCCTAAGATCAATTCCACCAAATCCTTAGATTCGGCGAAGGAAATCCCTCCGTGCCTCTGGTAAACAACTTGAGCAATGTCCGCTTTTATCACAATCTATCCTTGGAAACCGGATCGATCTTGGAATTCGCTACGCGTTTCTCATCATAGGCAGACGCAAAATGAGTGTCAAGAAGAAGAATAAGAGATAGGAGATAGAAGACAGGAGTTCCAGGTTCCAGGTCAGGTTTGAAATTTGGAATTTGGAATTTGTTTAGGATTTGGAGTTTGGGATTTTGAATTTCAGCCGGTCTGCCGACTGTGGCCTGCGGTCAGCGGTCTATCTTCTCTCTTCTGGATTCGCTATTCTGATGCAGTCTGATGCGGGACTTGGCGGTTCTCCTCTCTGTTTATCTCTCCATAGGACCCTTGCTGGGCGGGCAGGACCCGAGTGGGTTGGACCGGCGGGTACGAGAGGGCCAAGATGCCCTTTACCGTCTGGACTACGCCCAAGCCGAGAACACTTTCAAGCAGCTCATCGAAGAAAACCCGAACAGCCCTGTGGGATATGGAATGTTATCCATTGCCACCTGGAATCAGCTTCTGTTTGCCGCCTCCAATCTGGCTCTGGACGATTATGGGACCCCGACTCCCTTTTCCAAGAGCCGGACTTACAAGAACATCACTCAGGAAACCCGACGCTTCCGCGAGGCCAACGACAATCTTTTGGCTCTGTGCGAAAAACTTCTGGAAAACAACCCGCAGGACGCTTTGGCACTCTATTTCGAGGGCCTTGCCTATGAGAACTTGGCGGCCGAGGCCATTGTCATTACTAAAAGCAGGGGAACGGCCTTCAATTACGGAAGAAAGGCCAATCGTGTCCACAAGAAGGTTCTGGAGCTCGACCCTGATCTTATCGATGCTCAGGTCAGTATCGCCGGGAATGAATTTGCCAAGGCCACCCTCCCTTGGAGTATCAAGTGGTTGGCCTTTTTAGTGGGAATTCGGGGAAACAAAGAGCAAGCCTTCGAAAGGCTCGAGCAGGTCGCCCAGAAAGGAAAGTATCGACAACTCGATGCTCAAGTGCTTCTGGCCGTGCTCCATTCCTGGAAAGGCGATCCCCTCAAACCCGTTGCCATTTTCCAGGATCTGAGAGAGAAGTATCCTCAGAACTTCCTTTTTGATATCAACCTGGCAGCCATTCATCAGTTCAACCTGAACGATGCTGAATCCGCGCTCGGTATCTACCAGGAATTAGTCAAAAGCCTCCCCAGTAAAGCTGCAGGTCTTCTTGCCGGAGAAGTCTACCTGCGAATCGGACGGGCTTATCTCCAGCTGGGTCAACACAGCTTGGCCCTTCAAGCCTTTTCGCAAGTCCTGAAGGAGCCCAAAGGGGAAATAGAGACCGCCCCCCTGGCCTATTTCCACATGGCCCAACTTCACGAGCAGCGGGGCGAAAGGGATCAAGCCGTCGAGTACTACCAGCAGGTACTTAAGGACTCCGTTCCCCAGAACACGCTGAAGGAAACGCTCAAAGAAGCCCGGCGCAGATTGAACCGGCTCAAGTAGAGAATTCGGTGCCAGCCCCAATAATTCTCCAGGAATCAAAGGGCTTTACGAAGGAATTCTGGGCCTGTCCCAGAATTCTCCGAATTCACGAATTCACGAATTCACGAAAGCACGGGCGCACCCTAGACTTGACAACCTCGTTTCGCCTCTCTATGGTGTCCCTGATATTTTATTAACTCGTCATGGTTGGATGAGCGGGAAGATCGGTGAAAATCCGACGC
>CBDUTA010000444.1:0-2713 GCA_965369785.1 uncultured bacterium | reverse complement strand
ATTTTTGCGGTATCGACTGCAGTCACTCCCAAAGGGACGATGTCGGTAACGGCAGCCCTGGATGCCTACACCGGTGACATCGTCTGGTGGGTTCCCAATTCCTCGGCCAATCATGCCCCGGTTGCTGTAGCCAACGGTGTGTTTTACCAGGGGTTGATGGACGGTACGCTGGAAGCTCTTGATGCAGAGAGTGGTCGTGTGCTCTGGAACTACAAGCTTCCCACGGCCCATCGAGGGGGAATAGCGATTGCCAATGGAACCTTGTATGCCGGCAGTGGTGAACCTACCGGGGCTACCGAAGAAATTGCCAGAGGGGGTCGCTACTCGATGTACGCTTTCAGCATTGATGGTGAATAGCCGGGATGATGCATAGGCGTTAGAAATCTGAGGGGAGGAGTCGGAACATGTCCCACAATAAAGCCCGAATGATACGTCGTGACTTTTTGAGGAAAGCGGGTGTGGGAACCTTTGGACTCTCTGCTCTGTTGAGGTTTGCTGGTGGGCAATCCACCCTTAAGAAGATCACCCTTCAAAGAAATTATGCTGCCGGGCGATACTACTATGATCCGTTAGGGCTCTATGTCACTCCTGGCGAGACCGTTCGGTGGGTCGCCAGGAGTGAAGGATTTTCCGTTACCGCTTATCATCCTGACCATGACAATCATGAGTTGCGGATTCCGGAGGGGGCGAAGCCCTTTGACACCGGGATCATGTCGGCAAGAGAGACCTTTGAGTATACCTTCGAGGTGGAGGGCATTTATGATTACTACAGTCGGCGACATGAGGTCATTGGTATGGTCGGTCGGATTGTTGTGGGAAGCCCGGGCGGTCCGGGTGAGCAAACCCTGGGCTACGGTTCCGGAGAGGGTCGCGCTCCTATCTTTAAAGAGGTTATTCGGGTATTCGAATTCGCCAGAGCTGAAGAGATTGTCAGGAGGAAAACGATCCCCTATCCGGTGAAGGAACTGGAGCGCAGATTTCCACTTTATTGATTTCCTCTCGGTCAGGTCAGGAATGTAGGAGGCACCCCACTTCGTGACGTCGTGCATTCGTGTGTTGGTGCTTTCGAGAGCAGTCAGAGCCGTGGGCTTCAGCCCACGGGCCAGAAGAAATTGAGATACTCCCAACTCTTTGATTTTCTTTGCCTTCTAACCTCCTGCAGGTCTACCCTCTATGGAGGTCCCGCTACACAGTGAGGGGGAGAGTGGCTAGTACAAAGTTCTTGGAATGATCGGAAAACAACGAGTAGGAGAACCGAAATGAATAAGATGCAATTTCTTTTTACCGTCATTGTGCTGTGTGTCGTGGGCGTATCCCCGGCATTTGCACAAGACGCCCGCATGAGTTTCTTTATCACCAGCGCAGGTCCCGGCAACGGAGCCGACCTGGGTGGCCTGGCTGGAGCCGACCGGCACTGCCAAATGCTGGCCGAAGCGGTGGGAGCAGGCAACCGCACCTGGCACGCCTACTTGAGCACCACTGCTTCTAGCGGTCAGGCGGCGGCAAACGCCCGAGATCGTATCGGCCGGGGTTCCTGGTACAACTTCCAGGGCGTTCGCATCGCCCAGGATGTCGACGACCTGCATGGAGAGAACAACAACCTCACCAAGCAGACGGTGCTCAGTGAAAGAGGAGAGATGAGCAATGGACGTGGGGACACTCCCAACCGGCACGATATCCTCACGGGTTCGCAGTTAGACGGGACGGCTTTTTCGGGCGACTCCGACACAACCTGCCAGAACTGGACGAGCCGCGGTGAAGGCAGTGCCCGTGTGGGCCATCATGACCGGACGGGGGGTGGCGAGCATCCTACGTCCTGGAACTCCGCCCATGGTTCCAGAGGCTGCAGCCAGGCAAATTTGCGGGGCACGGGCGGTGACGGCTTCTTCTATTGCTTTGCCATCAATTGAAGCCGGGCTTTGCTAAAGACATCCCATGGATCGGCGTGGGAACCTTATGGGAGAGAGAATATGGTCACTGTGATTGTGCAGTTCAAGATTGGGGACGCCAGGGTCGAGGCCTTGAAGGAAACCTTTGCTGCTTCAGTGCCCAAATTTCAACAGGTACTCGGCTTGCTCCGCAAGTACTATCTCATCTCCGACGACGGTGATACGGCAGGAGGGGTGTATTTATGGAAAACTCGGGAGGATGCAGAAGCCCTGTATACCCCAGAGTGGAAGCAAATGATTGAAGCGAAATATGGCTCCGAGCCTGTCCTCTCTTACTTCGAAAGCCCGGTGATCGTGGACAATCAGTACGGCGAGACCTACATTGAGTGATTCGCCCCGGGGTCGCGATCCAGAGTCGTAATGGTTCACAGTCCCTGGACAGTTTCTTTCCGTTCACCGGCCAAATAGCGAGCAACGTCCACCGTGTCGATGATCAGCGAGAGGGCGTTCAGTACCATCAGTCCTCTGATCCAGAGACCGAAGAAACCTTCGGCTGGAATCCGATCCAGTTGAGTCCACAAAAAATACAGCAGCGGGAACCAGGGATAGTGACCCAGACCCAACAGGCGGCTGAAGCCTGTGAGACCGGTCAATAGAGTCATCAGGATCATGTTGACGACCATGGTCCCGAGGACCATCTGGGCCTCGAACCGGCCCACGAAAAAGAGAGGAATAGCTACGTTAGCCACCACCAGCAGAAGTAACCAGAGCTGCCAGTAATAAGGCATCCGCATCATCCCTTTGTTGAACCGGATAAAGGCTTG
>CBDUTA010000443.1:0-2729 GCA_965369785.1 uncultured bacterium | reverse complement strand
TCACCGGGCGCAAGGAAGTCATCTCCATCTCCGGCTCTTTTCACGGCCGATCCTACGGCAGTCTCTCCGCCACGGGAATCCCTAAATATGCCAACTACCTGAACACGCCTGTGCCCATGCATCGGATCCTGCCGGCAGAAGCCGTGGCCGAGACTGTCTCTGAGGAAACGGCAGCTGTTCTTATCGAACCGATCCAGAGCATGGGAGGAATGAAGGAAATCCCTCTGGATTGCCTGAGTCAAATCCATAAAGAATGCCAGCAGCATGGAGCGCTCCTGATCTTTGATGAAATTCAAACCGGGGTGGCCCGAACCGGCTCTTTTCTCTACTCGGGAGTGGTGAACATTCATCCTGACCTGGTGACTTTGGCCAAGGGAATCGCTTCCGGTTTTCCCGCCGCCGCCCTGCTGGTGACCGAAGAGCTGGCCAAGAAGGTCAAACACGGCGATCTGGGGAGCACGTTTGGGGGCGGCCCTTTGTCGTGCGCCACCATGGAGGCCACCCTGGAGGTTATCGACAAGGAACAGCTCATCGAAAACGCCGGCCTCATGGGTGATTACCTGAAGAAAACCCTTTCCAGCATTGATGGTGTCGAGGAAGTACGAGGTCGGGGACTGCTCCTGGGTGTAAAAGTCCGTGAACCCAAAACGGCCAAGGAATTGCAAGCAGGACTTTTGAAACAGCGCATACTTGCCGGGTCCTCGATGGATCCTCAGGTTTTGCGAATGATGCCGCCGTTGATCATCACCCGCCGTGAAGCCGATCTCTTCGTGGAAGCCGTGAAGGCGGCGATATGATTCTGGTCATCAAACTCAGTGGGAAAGTCCTGGAACAGGACAAGCTGCGTGCCCAACTGTGCCGGCAAATTGCCCAGCTGGCTCAAGACCACCACCAACTGGTGGTGATCCACGGCGGAGGCAAACAGCTGAGCGATTGGTCCAAGCGTCTGGAGATACCGATCGTCCAGCATCAGGGGCGCCGAATCACCGATGGGGCCACGCTGGAGTTGGCGACCATGGTCTTCTCTGCCATCAATCGCGACCTGGTTGCGGGTCTGGTTGCCGTGGGCTTGTCCCCCATCGGCATTTCAGCCTTCGATGGGGGCCTCAGTTGCTGTCGGAAAAGGCCACCACTGTCCATAACCACAACCGATTCCTCCGGCCATCAAAGCAGCGAGTCCATTGATTTTGGACTGGTGGGAGAAATCGAGAGTATCGACACTTCCGTTCTGGAAACATTTTGGGGGAGCCGTTGGGTTCCTGTTGTGAGTTGCCTGGGTGCTGACTCCGACGGCCAGATCCTCAACATCAATGCCGACACCCTGGCTGCTGAACTTGCTATTGAGTTGAAGGCGGCTCGACTGATCTCCATTTCCGACGTGGAGGGAATCTACCTGGACATCAACGATGCCTCCAGCTGCATTTCGGAACTGAATACGACAGAGACCCGAGCGCTCTTGAGCGAAGGACGCCTCACCAACGGTATGGTCCCCAAGGTCCAGACAGCTCTGAAGGTCCTGGAAGGAGGAGTGGGGGAAGTGCAGATTGTGAGTGGATTGAAGGAGGATGCACTGTTGGATGCTCTTCGGGGGAATGAAGGAACGAGGATAAAAAGAAGATAAATTCCAAAAACCAAATCATAAATCCTAAATTCTAAACCTAAGACTGAAAACCGACTAAAGTCTCAGGTTTCGAATTTCGATTGTTTAGAATTTGGGATTTAGGATTTGGAATTTCAACCGGTCTGCCGGTCAGGCGGTCAGGCGGTCAGGTTCTTCAAACTGGCAGCTCTGGTCGTTTCACCGCTAATTCTCTTTCCAGAGCATGAGCCAGATTCAAGAGCCGGGCTTCTTGAAAATAGGGGGCCTGGATTTGCAAACCGATGGGAAGACCTTCCTGGCTGAAACCGCAGGGCAGGGACAGACCTGGGATACCGGCGAGATTGGCCGTCACCGTGTAGATGTCCATCAGATACATTTCCAGCGGATCTGTCTTTTTCTCTCCGATCTTAAAGGGAAGTGAAGGAGTGGTGGGTCCCACCAGAAAATCCACCTTCTTGAAGGCTTCAAGGTAATCGTTTCTCAATAGAGTTCGAACCTTGCCCGCCTTCAAAAAGTAGGCATCATAATAACCGGCGCTCAGGACGTAAGTCCCGATCATGATTCGTCGCTTGACTTCCTCACCGAATCCCTCACTGCGGGTGGACTGGAACATACTCTCCAAGTCCTTCTGATCGGCGCTGCGGTGTCCATACCTCACCCCATCGTAGCGAGCCAGATTGGAACTGGCTTCAGCGGGAGCAATGACGTAGTAAGTGCTAATGGCATATTCCGTCTGGGGCATACTGACCTCGAGAACGGAGCAACCCAATCCCTCCAGCTTCTTAATGGCCGCCTGAAGGCTCTGCTCAATCTGTCCATCCAGTCCGGACCCGAACCACTCTTTGGGAACTCCGACCCTCAGACCTTTGACCTCCTTGTCGATCTCGCTTAAATAGTCCTCTACGGGTCGGGCCGACGAGGTGGAATCCTGGGGATCCGATCCGGCGATGACCTGAAGCAGGTGGGCCACGTCAGAGACGCTGTTGCCCACCGGGCCAATTTGATCCAAAGAGGAAGCAAAGGCGACCAGTCCATAGCGAGAAACCCGACCATAGGTGGGTTTCAACCCCACGGTTCCGCAAAAGGCCGCCGGCTGGCGGATGGACCCTCCGGTATCGCTGCCCAGCGC
>CBDUTA010000442.1:0-2732 GCA_965369785.1 uncultured bacterium | reverse complement strand
CACCTCTTCACTCGCCTGTCAACTGGGTGAAGAGCAAGCTCTTGCCCTCTCCACGCGCTACACCTTATTGGTGCGGCCCGGCATCAGGACCCAAGAAGGAGCGACTCTTCCCCAAAATCACATCCATCGCTTCATTACGCAACGACCCACCGTACGACGCACTTCCTTTCAAACCTGGAAAAGCCCGGGTATGCCTCGCATCGTCCTTACGCTCGACCAGCCGGTGAGCCAAGAATCGTTGACCAAGCACCTGTATTTTGAGACCGATCGAAGGGCAACAAGACTGGGCGTCACCGTAGAGTCACTTGAAGGAAATCGCTTCAAAGACCTGAGGTGGATCGTCAGTCCAATCTACGAGATGCGCCCGAAGGCCCAGGTTGAACTGTGGGTGGAGCCGGGCCTGGTACCCCTTCGAGGAACAGAACCCAGTGTGAGTAAACGGGCCGTCGTCCAGTTTTACACCTTTCCCAGCCACAGGTTTCTGGGTGTGGAGTGCTATGACAACAACGGACGTCAGATTCAAGTTCGTGCTGATATTTCCAGGCACACGGGATTGGGCTGCAATCCCGTCCGGAAGGTCAGTCTTGTGTTTTCCTCCCCGGTGATCGGGGAAGTACTGCGCAACCACCTGGTGGTAGAGCCTGATCTGGCTGGTGGCCGCACCGACTACGACCCCTGGGACAATCTCCGCAGCTACTCACAACTCAAGCGTCCCCATTTAAAGGGAAAGGAGTACAAGGTAACTCTTCCAGAACTCTTGAAGGCTGCGACAGGCTATCGCCTACGGGGCAGCGCGTCAGAAATCCTTGATGAGTTCGGCCGGTCTCTAGACTCGGATATCGATTTTGGCTTCTCCACCGACAATCGCCCCCCCGAACTGGTGCTTACTCATCGGGTCTCGATTCTGGAGCGGGAGCTGGAGACGCACGTACCCGTCGTGGTGACCAACCTGGGAGAGCTCAACATTAGATACCACAGTCTGACCCGTGAGGGCACCGAAAGCTCCAGTATCAACGTCCCAGTGGAACCACGCAACATGTACCGTATCCCTCCGGCGGAAACTGAAAGGGCGAGGCTTGCTCTCGAGAGCGGCTCCGGCTCTGTCACCATTAAAGGTATTGCGGCGACGCCTACCAACATCGCCTACCGCTTTCCACTTAAAGTCCGCGAGTGGTTGGGCAACCAGTCAGGGGCGCTCTTGGGCCACATCTACTCTAATCCACCGACCAGCAGCTTACCCCAGTGGTTTTTCTCAGAGGTGACTCGTTTTCACGTCCATGCGAAGCTCGGTCATCGCAACAGCCTGGTCTGGGTGACCGATATGGTAACAGGCCAACCCGTTTCAGGAGCCCAGGTAAGGATTTATCTGGATCGAGTGTCGGATATGACTGAGAGGCCTACGCCCCTATCCGCAGCGGTGACCAACGCAGCTGGAATAGCCTCACTCCAAGGACTGGATCTACTCGATCCCAAGCTCGAGCACTATAGGTACTGGTCCGGGCTCTACGGTCGTGCCCAGCCGCCGCAGCACTTCTTCGTCCGCGTGGATATGGGAGAGGAGATGGCCCTGCTTCCCATGGCCAACGAGTTCTCGGTCCGTGCTGAAGGACCTGACATGACTTGGCCGGTGACGGAACGGCTGTACGGTCACATTCGTACCTGGGGCACCACGGCCCAGGGCGTCTACCGCGCCGGAGACACAATCCAATTCAAAATTTATATCCGGGATCAGGACAACCTGTCCTTCGTGGCAGCCCCAGCCAAGGGTTACCTCCTTCAGGTGATAGACCCCATGAACAAGGTTGCCTACGAGGTCAAGGACCTCGAACTCAACGATTTTGGCGCCTACGAAGGAGAGTTCGAGGTTCACGAGACCGGAGCTGTTGGCTGGTACGACTTTCGGCTCAAGGCGGACTTCATTGAAAACAAGACCTGGCAACCGATGCGGGTGCTGGTTGCTGATTTCACACCGGCCCCTTTTCGGGTTTCAACAGATATTGATGGCGAGTTATTTCGAGCCCAAGAAGAGGTCACCATCTCGACCAGTGCCAAGCTCCATTCGGGCGGACCTTTTGGCGAGGCTCAGACCCGGATAACTGTCTCCCTGCGACGCACACCCCTTCGGCCATCGAGTCCCAAAGCGCAAGGTTTCTTCTTCGATACCGGCAAACATAAAACGCAAACCTTGCACGAAAGCGAGGCCTCGGTGGATGCACAAGGAGAGCTGGAGACGACACTTACGCTTCCATCCTCTGAAATCATTCACGGCAAGCTGCAGATTGAGAGTGCTGTTCGAGACGACCGCGGGAAATATATCAGTGGCCGTGCTTCGGCCCAATATTTTGGGCTCGATCGTCTAGTGGGTATCAGTCAGGCCAAGTGGGTGTTGAAATCGGCTGAGAACGAGGAAGTCCTTGCTTTGGTCGTGGACGAATACGGAAAGGTTGTCCCCGGAGTCCAGGTCACAACTCAAATCC
Organism: uncultured bacterium; assembly: GCA_965369785.1. GTDB lineage: Bacteria > Acidobacteriota > UBA6911 > RPQK01 > JADFOI01 > JADFOI01. The sequence goes on along the minus strand of CBDUTA010000442.1, from coordinate 255 downwards.
AGTATCGTGAGACCAAAGCCTCGCGCGTCAAGGGAGCTGGCAACGCCTACTTGACCAAGTACACCCACAACTGGATCGATTTTCATCAGTGCCAGGTTGTTTCCGGCCCGGAAGTGAGTCGCTGTTCATTCACTCCCGACAAGCCGGGTCTATACAGCATGACGGTCACCATCGAGGATACTCAGGGGCGCACCCACCAAAGCAAGCTCAGCCGCTGGGCCTAGGGGGCGGTGGGATGAAAACGGAAGCAACGGC
>CBDUTA010000441.1:0-2758 GCA_965369785.1 uncultured bacterium | reverse complement strand
CACCTCAGGTGCCGAATCCCACATGGGAGACAAAACGATGGGGCCAGTCATCCTGTGTCCATTTCAGGATCGGTTTTCGGATTCGGCACCTGAGGTGCCTCCCACATTCCGGACGCACACGACCCGCGCGCGAAGCGCGCTCCCCTTGCTATAGTATCCAATGATGGGTCGGCATTTCTCCAAGCTCGCGCTACTGGTTGCTGTGATGATTTTCACCTCAATCCTGCGAGCAGGTGCGGAGCCTCTCGGCCAGGTTGTGGTCCTTCACGGCCTGGGGCGCTCGTCCACGTCGATGTGGCTTCTGTCGAACCGACTCACCCAGGCCGGGTTCGAAGTCCATAATCTCGATTACCCCTCGACGGAAGAGACTATCGATCAGCTGGTTGAGCTGCTCGACGGCGAGCTCGAGAAGTGCTGTCTCGGTAGCGAAAAGCCTCTGCACTTTGTCACCCATTCGCTGGGGGGAATTCTGGTTCGAGCCTACCTTTCTCAAAAGCGTCCGGACAACCTGGGACGAGTGGTGATGCTCAGCCCTCCCAATCAAGGGAGCCAACTGGTCGACGAACTCCGCAATAACCCGCTCTTTCAGTGGGCCACCGGGCCGGCAGGGCAGGAACTGGGCACCGATCCCTCAAACCTTCCCAATCGACTGGGACCGGCCGACTTTGAAGTGGGAATCATCACCGGCAGTCAAAGCCTCAATCCACTGACCTCCTGGCTGGTGACGGGAGAGGACGACGGAAAGGTTTCGGTGGAGAGCGCCCAGCTGGAAGGCATGGCCGACTTCCTGGTCGTACCCAACACCCACACCTTTATCATGAACAGCAGCCAGGTGGCTCAGGAGGTTGTCCACTTCCTGGAACAGGGCTCCTTCTCACCGAGGACCTATGAATAATCCCGGCTAATCGGTTTATCGGCTAAAGTGTCGTTCGATGATGCGATCGGCGGCAAAGACCGTAATCGAGGCCTGCGGAGTTCCCGAAGGCCCGGAGGGTACCCGGGGGATCACGCTTCCATCACAAATGAGCAGATTCTCGACATCGTGTGATTCGAAATAGGGATTGACCACGGAGGTTTCGGGATTCAACCCGGCTCGACAGGAACCTACCTTGTGTTCCCCTCGGGTTTGTGGGGTAATCCTCAGAGCAGGAGGTGACACGATCCTTTTGGCCCCCATCCTTCCCAGGATTTCCTGAGCCTTCTCCGTTCCTTCCCGGAACCGTCTCAAGGTCAAGGTATGGTCACCACTGTAAAGCATTTCTCCCTCCGGGTTAATTAACCAGCGCCCTGAGGGCTTCGTTACACTCAGGCGCAGGGAACCGGTGCGAAGAATACCTTTTTCTTTCATAAACCTCTTGTGCTCCCGACCATAGGGAGGAGCCATGGGGTGCAGGGCGTCCTGGCTGGGTAAGCCATCGACGCCAAAATTAGCCAGAAAAAGCAGTCTTCCTTCCCCATCCTCATGGATATCGTCTATCAGGTGAGAGCCCACAAGACTCCCAACTTCTCCATCCCCAAGTGGCTCGTCGAAGAGGGCACTGATCGAGGGACCAAAAGGGTGTCCATCGATGTGTTTTCCAATATTGGAATTCTCCACAACAATGGGATTACCCCTCCATTCTCCGGGACCGTATCCGGAGCGCATCAGCAACAGAGGCGTATTCATATAACCGCCGCAAACCAGAATCTTGTCGGCTGAAATCTGGTAGTTTGAACCTCCCGTCCGGCACACCAGCCCCCGGGCAATGCCCCTCCCCCCAGTTGCCTCAATCAGGATCTTTTCCACATAGGTGTCGGCAAGAATCTCGACTCCCTCTCTTTCCGCCCGTGGAATGTAGGTCCACAGAGTGCTGGCACGTGACTCGTATTTACACATCATCAGAGAGATGCAAAAGCCGCAGAAGATACAATTGCGCCGGGCGACCTCTGTTCTTTTTGGGGCATACCCCAGCCTGCTGGCCACATCAAAGAAGAGCTTGTTCCCAGGTGTGTCAATGTCTTCCGGATAGGTGTGGACATTGAATTCCCGGCGGATCTCATCCACCGCAGGCCGGAGATTACTCTCGGTCCAGTCCACACCTGTCTCCTTTTGCCAGTGAAGATAATCTGCGGGTTTTGGAAGGAAGGCATAGCCAGCCCAGTGCAGAGAGCTTCCGCCTACAATTTTAGCCAAACTTCTATCCTTGTTCCACAGGGGAGTTTCCTGATGCTTGCCCTCCAGATTGGTGAATATCTGGCGTCGGAGGGCGGAGCCGTAACCGGGTTGAGCGACTCCTTTGTAGTAGGACCCGGCGTCAACCAGGGCAATCGCCAGTGGCTCTCCGCTTCCCGGCTTTACCCCCTTCTCGGCAATCTTGGCCGCCAGGATTGGTCCTGAAAAACCGGCACCTACGATGACAAGATCATATCTCTTATCCTGCACGATCCACTCTCCCTCCCTGAATCCTGCTCATATCCCTCATCTGGAGAGCTTAGTGGAATGGCTCATGAATGGGAAAACTTCCGGTGTGCGGTCGTGTCGAATGGGATAGATCCGAAACGGATTCGGCACCTGAGGTGCCTCCCACATTCCAGAGATGGAACCTGGAATTTGGTACCTGGAACGCGCGCTTCGCGCGCTATTGCACATTCATCTCCAGGGCTTCGGTGAGGCTGATGTTGTGACGTTCAAAAGTTCGGCCCAGCGCTCGATCCAGCAGCGCCTGACTCTTCATCAGATCGGTTTCCGCCCGCACCACGATCGATTCAGCCCGAAGCA
>CBDUTA010000440.1:0-2758 GCA_965369785.1 uncultured bacterium | reverse complement strand
GTGGTCCGCGACGGGGAAGAAGCTCTGGACTTCCTGTTCTGCCGGGGTCGCTTTAGCGATCGCAATATCAATGATGTCCCCAAGCTGATTCTGCTGGACTTGAAGCTTCCGAAAGTGGATGGATTGGAAGTTTTGCAGCAGGTCAAGAACGACGCCCGCACCAAAATGATCCCCGTAGTGATTCTTACCTCCTCGAAGGAGGAAAAGGATCGAATCAGCGGGTATCACCTGGGAGCCAACAGTTACATCCAGAAACCTGTAGATTTTGAACAATTTCAGGACATAATCAAACAATTGGGGCTCTACTGGTTGGTGGTGAATGAGCCTCCTCCCAAAGTAAGATTTTTAACTGACTAGGAGAGTCGGCCCTAATGCCTCGACCACCAGCGAAGAAAGCAGGAACACTGCCTCAAGGTATTCGCGTACTCCTCGTGGAAGACAATCGGGCGGACGCGAAGCTGACTCTGCGCGAATTGCGCAAAGCGGGGTTTGAGGTAAGCGAAGAAGTGGTGCAAACCGCCGAGGAGTTTGCCGAACAGGTGCGCTCCAAACCCTTCGACATCGTCCTGGCGGACTATAACTTGCCCGGCTGGACTGGAGTGGATGCCCTTGAGCATCTCCGACAGGAGGAAATCGATATTCCTTTTATCCTTGTGACGGGCACGTTGGGGGATGAGGTCGCAGTGGACTGCATCAAGATGGGCGCCTCGGATTACGTTCTCAAAGACCGGCTGGCACGCCTGCCGGTTGCGGTCAAGCAGGCTTTGGAGGAGAAGAAGCTACGCGATGAACGCAGAGAAATGGAAAAGTCCCTGCGGGAGTCGGAAAAGAACTATCGGCAACTGTTTGATGCTGCCAATGATCCTATTCTCATCCTTGAACCGGGCACTGAGACGATTGTTGAGGCCAATACCGAAGCGTGTGAGACCTATGGTTTCTTGAAGAGCGAATTGGTAGGGATGAGTCTGAAAAAACTGACCAAGCCTGTATCCCCTGGCGAGAAACAGATAGAGAAAACTATTCGAAAGGTTCGACAAAAAAACTTCGAGTCGATCCACATTCGAAAGGACGGCTCAGAAATCTTCATGCTGGCCAATTCTTCTCTGGTCGATTACCAGGGTAAGAGCGCCATTCTTACAATCTTCCGCGACATCACCGAGCGCAAGCAGGCAGAAGAAGCTCTACGAGAGAGCGAGAGCCGGATGCGTTCCGTACTTAGTAATGCACTCGACGCCGTAATTGGTATGGATTCTGATGGAATCATCACTTATTGGAACTCTCAAGCAGAAAAAATGTTTGGATGGTCCCGGGACGAGGCTGTAGGAAGCCTGCTTTCTGAAAAGATCATTCCGACTGAATACCGGCCAGCTCACAAGCGTGGTTTACAGGAATTTTTTTCCACCGGTGTGGGTCCCGTACTTGGCCAGCTCATCGAGATTATTGGTCTGCATCGTGACGGCCACGAATTTCCCGTGGAACTAACAATATCAGCTCAGAAGGTAGGGGAGGTGTATTCGTTTACTGGGTTCGTTCGCAACATCTCCGAGCGCCAGCAGGCGGAGGAAGAGCATGAAAGGGCTCTAGAGTTGGAGGTTCAGAATCGCGAGGTCCAGCGCGCCAGCCAGATGAAGAGCCAATTCATGGCCAGTATGAGCCACGAGTTGCGCACCCCCATGAACGCCATCATCGGTTTCTCGGATCTGTTGAATAGCCGGACCCCCGGTCCCCTCAATGAAAAGCAAGAGCGCTTTGTGGACCATATCCGAAACGGGGCCCAACACCTTCTGGCCCTGATTAACGACATCCTGGACCTGTCCAAGATCGAAGCGGGACGGCTGGAACTCCATACCGAGGAGTTCTCGGCGGAGGCCATAGTGCCTGAGGTGCTCTCAGTCATCAGCTCTCTGGCGATGAAGAAGAAGGTGACTGTGAAGGAGGAGGTGGAAACCGGCTTGGTGGTCTTGGCGGACCGGATTCGGATCAAGCAAGTGCTCTATAACTTGCTGAGCAACGCGGTCAAGTTCACGCCCGAAGGGGGAGAGGTCGAGGTTGAGCTCTCCGCGATAGATGGCCAGGTGCGCTTCGTCGTGAGCGACACCGGGGTGGGCATTGCAGCGCAAGATCAGACCAAGGTGTTCGACGAATTTCAGCAGGTGGGGGATACCACCAAGCAACAGGAAGGGACGGGCCTGGGCCTGTCTATCACCAAGAAACTGGTGGAGATGCATGGCGGCAAGATCTGGCTGGAGAGTGAAGAGGGAAAGGGTACTCAGTTCAGTTTCACTCTGCCGCTCGAGCATGCGGTTCAGGCAGTCGAACAAGATGTCCCAGCGGTCCCGCTTCGTCTTTCACCGGAGCGCGAAAGGCCTCTCATCCTGGTTGTGGAGGATGATCCTGCCACCCGGGAACTGCTCGTCGACCACCTTGAGACCGAAGGCTATGAAACGGAACTAGCGCCCTCGGGGGAAGAGGCAATCGCCAAGGCAAAGGACCTCCTGCCGGATGCCATCACACTGGACTTGCAGTTGCCAGGCACAAGCGGCTGGGAGGTGCTCCGGGTACTGAAGAATGACCCGAACACTGCCAGAATACCAGTAGTTATTGTCTCTATCGTGGATCGAAAGCACGGTGACAGGGTGCTGGGGGCAGCGGATTATCTTGTCAAGCCAGTAGCCAAAGACGTTCTTCTGAGAGTGCTCGGCAAGCATCTGCAACCGAGTGAGGGTGTGGGCAAAGTGCTGGTCGTGGATGATGAGGT
>CBDUTA010000439.1:0-2768 GCA_965369785.1 uncultured bacterium | reverse complement strand
CCCCTTGAGCTCCTCTTCGCAGCTCGCCTGTTGTTCCGTCAGTTTCTGAAAGTCCTGGCGAGCCATCTCGAGAAGTTCCTCATCCTGTTCTTCTTCCAGAAGCCCTTTCGTCCCAGTGATTTCTTGTGAGATTGATTTGTACTCGCGGAATTTGTCGACGATCTCCTGAAGCTCAGCATGGGCCTGGGCCGTTTTGCGATACTTCTCCGGAATGGCAATCAGGTCAGCATCTCCCAGCAACTGCGAGAGCTCTTCATATCTTTCTTCAAGCGCGTGAAGCTTCTGAAACATCAGGAGAGGAGATTAGCCTGATAGGCCCTTCACCTTGCCCTTCGCGTATTTCTTGCGGAACCGCTCGACCCTTCCTGCGGTGTCGACCAGTTTCTGTTTGCCGGTGAAAAACGGATGACATTCGGAGCAAATGTCCAGACGAAGCTCTCCAGACTGCGTGGAGCGCGTCTCCCACTGATTGCCGCAGGCACAGCGCACGGCTACTAACTCGTATTGGGGGTGAATACCACTCTTCATAATATGGACTCCCTCTAGCCGGGATTCTGCATCGTCCCGGCTCATAGTAAAATCGACTGAATGACCACTGAATATTCCTCGAACAGCGATCCGAAAGCTTGCAGGGTTAAATCGGATCAAGTGACGGGTATCGCCGTGAGGGAAGTAGTGTATCAAAAGGTGAACGCTCAAGTCGACTCATCCCTTGCCTCATGGGCCCTGCAGCTTGACAAGCCCCTGGTTGCGCGGTATAACTTGCTACTCAAATTCTTTCGGCGAGGGGATGCTAAACATTGTCTGATCCAGACTTCAGCAAGGGCGGTGAGGAGAATTCGTTCGTCCCGCGCTTTCGATTGGCGAAAAGCTCGACACATTTTGAATTGAGGGAGGCCCCTTGTTGGTTGCTGCATGAAGGCAGCTGTGTCGCGTGTATCCGAGAAGGGTTATTAGGGTTATTGAGGAGGGTTGAATGTCTGTAGTTGAGGGAAAGGCGGAGGAGGGGCAAGACGCCGCCCAGGTTAAAAGTCGAGAGGAAACCTCTATGGCCGAACCCCCTGTAATTGAGAGCCCCAAAGACGTTAACTACGAAGAGATGCTGGAGGCTTACAACCTCAGTTTCAAGAATATCGCAGAAGGCGCAGTTGTAACAGGAACGATATTGAAGATTTCCGACTCTCACGTGGTTGTCGATGTGGGGTTCAAGTCGGAAGGGCGAATCTCTCTAGACGAATTCCGCGATGATACCGGTAACCTGGCGATCAAGCCGGGGGACAAAGTGGACGTACTTCTGGAGCGCACAGAAGATAAAAATGGCCATGTCGTGGTATCTCGGCAGAAGGCAGAACGGATGAAAGTCTGGACCGCACTCGAAAAGGTCTATCAGGATGAGTCGATCATCACTGGGCGGGTTATTGAGCGGGTCAAAGGTGGCTTGGCCGTAGATGTCGGAGTGAGGGCGTTTCTGCCCGGGTCCCAGGTCGATATGCAACCCACCAGAAACTTGGATAGCTGGTGCGGCCAGGAGCTGCGCATGCGTGTCATTAAAGTGAACAGGCGACGCGGCAACATCGTGCTCTCTCGGAAGGCGGTGCTGGAAGAAGAGAATTTCAAATTAAAGGAAACCACCCTCAAAGAATTGGAGGAGGGAAAGGTTGCCTCAGGAATCGTCAAGAATATTACCGACTACGGAGCGTTTGTGGACCTCGGGGGCATCGATGGGTTGCTGCATATCACCGACATGTCCTGGGGGCGGGTGAACCATCCATCCGATTTGTTCAAAGTGGGAGACGAGATTGAGGTCAAGATCCTGAAATTTGAACGATTGGAAGAGAAAGTTTCTCTAGGGTACAAACAGCTGAGTGAGGACCCCTGGCTCAGCGCCATAGAACGCTATGCGAGAGATTCCCGAGTGAAAGCAAGGGTCGTGAGTCTAACCGACTACGGAGCCTTCGTTGAGCTTGAGGAAGGGATAGAGGGACTGATCCATATTTCCGAGATGACCTGGAATAGACGCATTAAGCATCCCTCCAAACTTTTGAGCGTCGGGGATGAGGTGGAGGCCGTGGTTTTGGACATGGATGCTTCAGCCCGCCGAATCTCTTTGGGGATGAAACAGACCGAGCCCAACCCTTGGGACTCCATTGAAGAGAAATACGCGATTAACTCGATTATCACCGGCAAGGTTCGAAACCTGACCGATTTTGGGGCCTTTGTTGAGGTGGAGGAAGGAATCGAGGGGTTGGTCCACATTTCAGATCTCAGCTGGACCAAGAAGGTGCAGCACCCCTCGGAAGTGGTGCAGAAGGGCGACGAAGTCAGCGCTGTAGTCCTTAACGTTGACGCCGAAAATCAACGCCTGTCTCTCGGGATTAAGCAGCTCGAGCCAGACAAGTGGGAGGACTTTTTCTCTCAGCACCAGATCGGAGATGTCGTGCATGGAAAGATTGTCCGATTGACCAGCTTTGGAATATTCGTTGAGTTGGGCGAGGGCATCGAAGGACTTTGTCACGTATCCGAACTGTCGGAGCAACACATCGACAACCCGGAAGACCATTTCCAGGTCGAACAGGAACTGGATGTGAAGATTATTAAGCTGAATTTATTGGAACGCAGAATTGGTCTGTCGGTGAGAGCCCTGACGGAGGATTCCGACAGAGAAGAGGGTTGGGCCTATAAACCCGAAGTCGCAACCACTTCCATCGGGGACATTGCCGGTGAGCAGTTGGGTCAATTGAAAAAGAAGGCCGAGCAGGTAGAAGGAG
>CBDUTA010000438.1:0-2781 GCA_965369785.1 uncultured bacterium | reverse complement strand
ACGCTCTTCAAGGAACAGGGACTCCTCGGCCCGGGATTGGTCGGCGCCTACTGGCTGATGAAGTCCGAACCGGGCGACCGAAAGAACCTGATTAGATTTGCGCTCGGCACCCTCGCCTGGGTGGTGATTTACTTGATCGTCCGCGAATGGGCTATTGACGGCTATGGCCCGACCCGTATGTATTTGCCACTGGCAAATCATTCATTCGGTCACCGGGCGGCCATTATGTCGGTGGCTTTTCTGAAGTACATTCAGTTGACGATTGTCCCCTCCGAAATTCTCCTCAACTACCACCACATCCGCCTCATCGCCCCGGACTCGATGCTGTCGCCACTTGCACTCCTTGGACTTCTTGCCACCGTGGGAATCATTGCGGGGAGCGTCATCGGATACCGGAAGAACCGCCCCGATCTCATGCTGGGATTCGGTTTCATTATTATCGGCCTGGGTCCTGCCTCCAACGTCTTCCTTCCCGTTGGCCTGCTCATGGCGGAACGGCTCCTCTATCTTCCGACGGCGGGTGTCTGCCTGCTGGTCGCGGCCCTCCTCAAGGGACGGCTGGGGACCGGCAGGCGAATGGCGATCTCAGCGATCCCCCTACTCGTCATGGTTGCGCTGTGCTGGAACCATACGTGGCTTTACAAAGATCCGATGCGAGTTGCGATCCATTACGTGCAAAATTACCCGCAAGCTCCCCGGCTTCAGGAAATGGCCGGGTTTACGTTTGAAACAAACAAGCGATTCGAGGAGGCAAGGGCCTGCTACCTCCGCCAGCAAATGTTCGACCCGGAAAGCGAACGACCCGACATCCACATGGCCCGATGTACCATCCAGGAACTCCAGGACATGCGGCTCCAAGTCATTCCGATGGATGAAGCCCGCAAAACGATCCTGACCGGACGAATGCAACAGGAAATGGTGCGGCTCAAGCAGTTCGGCAACAATGGGGAGGCTCCGTTCCACCTGGGCAAGGCACTCTATCTTCTTGACCGGTTCGACGAAGCGAAGATCGAGTTTTTAAACGCGGTACATAACGGTGAACGGGGGAGCGGGACCCGGCGGGAGGCGGCCCGTCTGCTCCTTGAGATGGAACGGTTCAAATTCGGGGAAAACCAGCTTCCACCTGATCTCATTGATGAACTCGAAGCAGTCCTCGCGGGAGACTTCTAGGGAAGTGTTCCTGATCACTCGTCTTCGGGAAAAGCGGTAAAGACGAGCTCATACGCGTGTAGGCTCATCACCCAACGGTCTGAATGACTACGGAAAAAGATGGGATCCGTGGTATTGATCTAATCCTTGATGACTCGCCCTATCACGGGAAAAACATTGTCCATCCAGATTGGGCTGAAATGTATTTAATATGCGACATGTTTGACTGTAAAACGGCACAGCAAAAGGCAAAGAGACAATGAGGCGACGGATGAACTTGGAGCCTTGAGCCGAGAAGCCCCCAGGACTGTGTCCCACTCTGACTCCTAATTTTTCCTAAATCTTTCGGTTTTTGTGTTGGAAGAAACCCTGGTTAAGTGATTGTTACTCCCAATGTTTCCTAACGATTCATCTTTTTTAGTCGAGACTCCAAATCTGGCCAGGGGTGACTCTCGTGGGCGTTCGACTCCCCCCTCCGGCACCCTGTTTTCCCCGCCAAAAGAGGCATAACCACAATTCGGTCCCCTCGCAAGCACGTAGCTAGAATGGTGCGTCTGTGCCATACTGCCCTATTATGATTCGTTGTCTCCCTCTCTCCTTTTTGTGTTGTCTTGTTTTTGCGTGCTCCTCTATGCCTCCTCTTGAGGAGGTCGAGCCCGACCACGGCGCTGGTATCGTCATCAGGCATTCCCCGGAACTGGATGCCATCGTTCCCAGTGATTACACCATTGAGAAGCTAGACGATGGCTTTGGGTTCCTCGAGGGGCCCGTCTGGGTGAAAGACCCCGGCTATTTGCTTTTCAGCGATGTGCGCGGCGACACCATCTACAAGTGGGCACCCGGTGCCAAGTCCGAGCCGTTCTTGACGCCCGTCTACGCCGGCCCTCCGCTCGAAGAGCCTGGTGCCATCGGTCCCAACGGACTCACCATCGGCGGGGAAGGTCATCTTGTCATCTTGGAATACGGTAACCGGCGCGTTACCCGCATGCCCCTGTCCGGTGGGGACCGTGAGATTCTCGCTGACAAATTCGAGGGGAAGAGATTCAACCACCCGAATGACCTCGTTTCTCACAGTTCGGGTGCGATTTACTTCACCGATCCTCCACTGGGTCGGGGAGAGGACAAAGCGCCGGAGCAGGAACTCGACTTCGCTGGCGTCTATCGCCTTGATCCGGACGGCAAACTAGAGTTGTTGAGTACGGAACTCAAACGCCCTAACGGTATTGCCTTCTCGTCCGATGAGAAAACCCTTTACGTCGCCAACACAGACAGGGAACGTCTCATCTGGATGGCTTGGGATGTCCAACCGGACGGCTCCATCACCAGCGGTCGAGTCTTCTTCGATGCCACCGAGATGGAGGGATCCGGGGGACCCGACGGCATGAAAGTGGATTCCGAAGGCAATCTCTACTGCACCGGACCCGGAGGTGTACTCATCTTCACTCCCGAAGGTAAGCATCTCGGGACAATCCAGCCAGCCGAACAACCGTCTAACGTGGCTTGGGGGGACGCCGACGGCAAGACGCTCTATATGACAGCCCGAACTGGCCTTTACCGCATTCGTCTAAACATCCAGGGACTTCTGCCGGTGAGTGTGAGATAGATTTCTCGAACGAAGACCTTCAGGCTTTC
>CBDUTA010000437.1:0-2790 GCA_965369785.1 uncultured bacterium | reverse complement strand
CGATGAAAGGTACAAGCGGGGCGGAGGACAAGTCGCTACGGCTTCCGCCCTGTGTGCCCGCTATGGTTTGAAGGTTCGTTACGTGGGGCGTGTGGGAGATGACGAAATCGGCAGGTTCTCACTTCAGGACCTCCAAAAGGAGCCCATGGACCTCTCGTGTCTGCAAACGGTTTCCGGTGCGGCCAGTCAGCTTGCCATTATCCTGGTCGATCGGCCCACCGGGGAGAGAACCGTTGTTTGGGATAGGGACCCGGCCTTGCACTATCAAAAAGAGGAACTCAAGAGGGAGTGGATTGTTGGGGGTCAACTTTTGCATCTTGATGGCCACGATCAGCCTGCTTCCATACAAGCCGCGCGCTGGGCCAAAGAGGTTGGCATGACAGTTTCACTGGATATTGACAAAGTGCAGCCGGGCGTTGAGGAGCTTCTGGCCTTAACCGACTTTTTGGTTCCGGGTACCCGCTTTGTCCGTGAATTTTCAGCCCAGGAAGACTGGAGGAGGGGGTTGCGAGTTCTTTCCGAAGCCACTTCAGGATTTGTCGCGGTAACTCGTGGGAAAGAGGGAGTTGGGGTTCTCTGGGAGGATGAGATTTTTGAAATTCCCGGTATGGTTGTAGAGAGCGTGGATGCCACTGGAGCCGGAGATGTTTTTCATGGAGCTTTTCTCTACGGATTGTTTCAGGATTGGAGCCTCGGACATTGCCTGCGCTTTGCCAATTCCGCCGGAGCCCTTTCCTGTACGCAATACGGTGCCCGAGGAGGAATTCCTCCGTTAGAAAAGGTTTCTTCCATGGTAGAAGATTAAAAAGAGCCTTTTTCAAACCATTTGCATCAGAGGAAGTATGAAAAGAATTTTAGGCATTGTGCTGCTGGCTATTTCCGGATTGACTCTGAGGGCTGCCGCTGACCCGGATCCGGAGGAAATTATCAAGCGCTTTGCTGCCAAAGAGGCAGAATTCAAGGAGGTGTGGGAGAAATACACCTATACTCAGCACATCTTGTTTCAGGTCCTCAGCTTCGATGGAGAGGTCAGAGAAGAACAGGAAATGCGGGTGGAGGTCTATTTCACCAGTGATGGCAAGAGAAAGACGCGGACCCTTGAGGAACGGGGCAAACTCAGATCGGTTCGGGTGAGCAAGGAAGACCTGGAGGATGCCATTTCTCGGCAGCCCTTCGTTCTCACCACCGAAGAGCTTCCCCAGTACAGGATTGAGTATGGTGGCGAGAAACTGGTGGATGAACTGTATACCTATGTTTTTGATGTGGAGCCCCGCAAAATCAAGAAGGGCCAGCGTTACTTTAAGGGGCGCATCTGGGTGGATGACATCGACTTCCAGATAGTGATGACCCGAGGTAAGGTCGTTCCCGATTACGCAGACAACAAATTCCCCAGGTTTGAGACAGTTCGCGAGCAGATTGATGGGGACTACTGGTTTCCCACCTGGACTGAGGCAGACGATATCCTTCGATTCGGAAACCGACAAGTCCGAATCCGGGAACTCATTACTTATGAAAATTTTAAGAAATTTGAGGTGAATACCTCGATCCAGTACGAACCGATCGAGGAAGAAAAAGAGAAAGAGTAGGGGCGAACCGGCCGGAGACCACAGCCGGCGGACCGGCTGAAATTCAAAATTCCAAATCCCAAATTCAAAACCCGACCAGCAGACCGCAGACCAGCAGACAACTGACGACTGCCAGCTGGCAATACGAAAGCACGAACGCACGGACCCATTGAGCGTGCTTCGCGCGCTCAATGGGTCATAGCGTAGATGATGTAATTGACCCCGAACTTATAGGCCTCGTTGGAGAGCTGAACAGGAACCCAAGCCTGGTCCGACCACTCCCAAAAGTCACCGATGTCGTTGTTGAAATTGGCGATGACTTGAAGATTGCCGTTTTCATCATCCAGGCCAAAAAAGGTAGGTTTTCCCTGAACTCTGTAGGGTGGCGTCATATTCAGGGTTTCGATGGCATAAAAGCACTGAAATATAGGGTGCTCTACCGTGAGTTGGACCATATTGCGCTCCGGAAAGACTATTTTCATGCAACGTTGGAAGTTGGCCCAGTCTCGCGGACCGTCGAAATCGTCGAATATGGCAAAACCCCCTCTCTGTAGATATTCACGGAAGTTCTTAGCCTCCTCGGGGGTGATGTTCCAGGTGCCCGGCTCGCTGAAATAAAGGAGCGGATAATCCATGATAGCGGGATCATCGAGCCGAACGATGACATTGGAATCTGAGGTGGTTTCGATACCTGTTACTTCGGACAGGATCTTCAATAAATTTCGCTCGGCTCGTGGATAGTCATGAGCCCAACCCGGATTCCAGCCTCCATAAAAGTATGAGCTGAACTGAACGCGAGCAAACCGGAAATAGCTGGGGTCCAGGGGATCGTAGGAACGATTATCGTCCAAGAGGGGAGCCTTCACAGTGGCGATAGAAGCTGCAACAGCGAACAGGCCGACGATGACGACATATGCTGCTTTCTTGGGCATGCTTGGAATGAAGAGGACTTTTGCCTTCTCTCCTTCTCCCTCTTTTTTTCCCTCTTTCCGATTATTGTATAGCACCGGACCTGACAACTCTAGCCCGCAGTAGATTGGGTGTGAGAAATGGGGGCTAGAGAGCTTCAGCGTATGACCGGACAAAAATGAAACTAAATTTCTGGGGGCGGCGTATGTTAACCTACTGGCCATGATAACAGGAGCTGATCGGACACTGGCCGTTTTTCTCGACTTTGAAAATCTTGCTCTGGGATTTGAGCGATCAACTCTCAAGAAGCAGTTCC
>CBDUTA010000436.1:0-2794 GCA_965369785.1 uncultured bacterium | reverse complement strand
AGTCATGCTCATAAGCGAGGAAGATGGAACGACCACTGTGGAACTGAAGGTTGAAGGGCTGCTTCCCCGAGGGATAACCGATCCAGCCTGGGCTCCGGATGGACGTCGCCTGGCTTTCGTGAATGGGCCAGCAAATTATTTGTCTCATTCTGGAGGGCGGCTTTGGCAGGTTGGAGCCGAAGGAGGGATCGCCGAACCCCTATCCGGTGAGAAGATTGAGATTCGCTCGCCGTGCTATTCTCCTGACGGCCGGCGAATTGCTTATTTTGTACTGAATGAGGATCTGGGTTTCGAAATTTGGGTCCACGACCTTAATGGGAGTGAACCTCAGAAACTAACTGAACACAAGGATATCACGCCCCTTCGCCTGCGGTGGTTTCCGGGAGGGAAGGATCTAATGTATTGTGCTGAAGGTCGTTTCTGGAAAATCTCCACGGATGGGGGACAATCGCGAGAGATTCCTTTTACGGCTCGCGTAAGCTTTTCTCAAGATCGGACAAAACTCAAGCTAGTTCAGTTTCCAAAACCGGGGGAGAGGCGACTCGCCCGGGGACATATGGGGCTCGCAATCTCACCCGATGGACAAAAAATTGCCGCCATCGCCCTGGGGCAATTGTGGGTCTGGGAGGTGGGAAAAAAGCCGGTGGCCGTAGCGAAATTGCCCCTGAGTGCATCCGGTCTCTCCTGGTCTCCTAACAACACTGAAGTCGCCTGGTCTGCTGGAGTCACCGGGACCGAGGATCTTTTTGCCACCAACGTCCAATCAGGCAGTATGCGCCGCTTGACTGCCATCCCAGGAAGAGAAGTCAGGGCATCATGGTCTCCTGATGGAAAATATATCGCCTTCGTTTATCGGAAGGATATGTTTGTAGCTCCAATCCAAAGGAGCTATGAGTCCTTGCGCG
Source organism: uncultured bacterium (assembly GCA_965369785.1). Lineage (GTDB taxonomy): Bacteria > Acidobacteriota > UBA6911 > RPQK01 > JADFOI01 > JADFOI01. Next base: position 1,889 of record CBDUTA010000436.1, on the reverse strand, counting down.
CTCTTAAAGTCTCGGAGGCGCCCGTTGCCGAACTCGCTCAGACGCTGGAGCTACAAACATATCCTATGTGGGGACAATCAGCGATTCTGGGGCAAGGCCGATATTGGGGACGTCCCTGGAGTCCTGACTCCAGATATCTTCTCGGTGAGAGCCAGGGAAAACCGGCTCTCATCCCTTTAGAAGGAGAAGTGCTTCCTTTAAAGGACTCCAGGGAATTCCCTTCTTATAAACCTCTTCTCCTCTGGGAAGCAGCCGGTTCGCTCCTATATCTGGAGAACTTCTCTCTTTGGAGATCTCACTTTGACACATCAGTCGGAATGAGCGGGGAGTCTGTTCCTGTCAGTCAGGATGCAGTCCTCTATCCAAGCGTGGCCAGTGATGGTAGTGTTCTCTATATTTCGGAGGACGGTCTGCGTTTGAGGAGGCCGAACGATCAGGTGAATCATCTCGGTTGGCCGCTATCCTTTGAAACCGCCGCCGCTCCCGAACCTCTCCTCATCCGCAATGTCAGAATTATCGATGGCACGGGGGTTGCCATAACCCAACTTTGTGACATCCTGGTCGAAGGAGGCCGGATTTCAAGGATTGCGCCCCAGGGTCAGGTTCGAATTCCTCGAAGGACCGCTGCCATCGAGGGGGATGGACGGGTCGTTATTCCCGGCCTGATTGATGCCCACATGCATGTCTGGGATCAAGTGCTGCTGCCCGAACTTCTCTATGCGGGAATCACAACAGTCCGGGATATGGGTACCCTGTTGGCCTGGGCCAAAGGTTTTCAAGAGTTGGTCGAGGCCGGTATCCAAGCCGGCCCCCGAATCGTCCTGGGAGGCTTCTTGGGAGGGGCGCATATTTTGCCATCGTTTATGGGTTCTTCTCAACCCTTTGGCAATCCTGACGGCGAAGACGGCGCTATCCGAGCGCTGTCGCTGGCCCGGGCTTTCGACCTTGACTTCATTAAAATGTATATGTCGATCAATCCTTACAGTGGAGCCAAGTTCATCCAGATGGCTCATGAACAGGGATTCCCCGTCAGCAGTCACCACGGATATCCATTGCCTCTCGTTGCATCGGGAATAGACAGCAAAGAGCATACGAACTTTTTGGGCGTTGCCGTGGGACCACGTATAACCGGAGTACTCCAAGACGATATCGTTCAATTGACAAAGGAAAGCGGCATGGACATTGTCCCGACAATATCGATAGTGTCTCGTTTCTTAGCGGCTGTTGACGGATCGATCATCGGGGAAACCAAAGATTCTCCTTTTCTCAGCGGAGAGTTAGATAGGCTGCCTGATTCATGGTCCGTTTACCAGCGGCCTCTCCAAAAAGAAATTCTCTCGGCACGTGAAAACGTGGCGAAACTTCACAGGGCAGGTGTATCTCTGGCCACCGGAACGGACAACCCCTCTTGTTGGATGCCCTGGGCACTGCACAGGGAACTTGAAGAGTTCGTTGCATCAGGCCTATCCCCCCTCGAAGCGATCACGGCTGGTTCCCTCAATGCCGCTCGTGTCCTGCGGGCCGAGAAGGAAATTGGAACCGTCGAGGAGGGCAAACTGGCTGACCTTATTATCCTGGACGCCAATCCGTTGGAAGATATAAGAAACACACGGAAAATTTGGAAAGTCATCCAGGGAGGGAAGGTTGTGGACAGGGATGCACTGCAAAATTGGACTAAGCGTGAAGCCGAAGAAGTAGTGAATATTGGCAAGTGATCAATTTTCCCAAAAAGAGAGTTCTCTTTGGAGTATGAATTTATCGTTTGCCTTCCCACAAGAGAGATAAAAATTCCGATGAAATCCTAAATGTTAGACGAAATGCTGTTCGGGGATAGCTGAGGCTGAGGATACCAGGGAGAGGCTGGCTGGGCTGTGAAGGCAATAATCCAT
>CBDUTA010000435.1:0-2806 GCA_965369785.1 uncultured bacterium | reverse complement strand
CACTACCCGGTGAGCTCTAGGTTTGTGCTGGAGATGCTGGTGTCGAAACTCTACAGGATCCTTTTGGGCAGCATAAGCCATCTCATCCATGAAACTTTCCACCGTAAAGGCATTGTGAGAGTTGCCCACGGAACGCCAAAAAATGACGGGGATGGGGGTTTTCACCTCGACATATTCCACCGACAAATTGGGGATCTCATATTGCAAGTTCTCAAGGCCTTCCACGGCGGGTGCATCCACACTGCGGAAGAAGCCGATCACACGGAACAAAAGAGAGTCAGCATCGATCTTGGAAAACAGCGAGGCAATGATAGAAGAAGCTGCGATCTTATGAGACCAGGCAATCAGGCGGCCTTCTTCATCGAGGCCTCCCACAATTCTGGATGAGTTTCCGGGGCGAAAGGAATCGTCCTGTATGTCCTCTTCTCTTTTCCATATCACCTTGACGGGCCGCTCTGTGGCCATCGAGAGTTCCACCGCCTCCTCAACCCATTCTGTCCATCCTCGACGCCCGAAACCCCCTCCCAGGTAGGTGGTATGGATATAGATCTGCTCCGGATCCAGCCCGGTGATCTGGGCCGTCTTCTGAAGAGTGTTGGTCTGACCCTGTGTCCCAAGCCAGACATCACATCGATCAGGAAGAACATGGGCCGTGCAGGTCATGGGCTCCATGGTGGCATGAGACAGATAGGGCAAAAAGTATTCCGCCTGGACCCGTTTGTGGGCCTGGCTGAGTGCGTCTTCGACATCCCCATCACTGTGCGCTGAGGCACCCTCTTTGTCCAGGCTCTCTCTGAAGATGCTCTCCAGTAACTCATCACTCAAATCCGGCCGAACGCCCTTGTCCCACTTGGCGTTGAGCGCCTCTTTGCCCTTCCAGGCAGCATCCAGCGTATCGGCACAGATCCCGATACCTCGCTCGATTTCTCCCACATAGCGTACGCCTTCAACCTTCATTGCAGCCGGCTCATCGTAGGACAGCACTTTGGCTCCATAGGCAGGCGGACGGGCCACCACTCCGTAGAGCATGTCGGGCACAAATATGTCGATGCCAAATTGGGCCTGTCCATTGACCTTGGCCGGAATATCCAACCGCGGAACGGCGGTTCCCATTAACTTGAACTCACTTTTTCCTTTGAGTCTCGGATTCTCCGGAATGGGCAACCGGGCCGCTGCTTCACACAACTCCCCGTAGGAAAGAGCACGGCCGCTTCGCTTGTGAAGAACCTGGCTCTGGGAAGTCTCACACTCGCTGACAGGCACATCCCACCTTTGGGCTGCGGCCTGCAGAAGCATCTCCCGGCCCGCAGCGCCGGCTTTTCGCATCGGTTCATAAAGGTGCCGCACACTGGTGCTTCCATAGGTGACATGGCCTTGTTGCGCTTCAGGGTCGTCGTATTCCTCCCTTACCGGGGCTCTCTCAATTCGTACCTGCTTCCAGTCCGCATCCAGCTCATCCGCTACGATCATGGGCAGTGCGGTATGGATTCCCTGTCCCATTTCTGATTTACACATCAGGACCGTCACCCGATCATCCGGTGTGATTCTCACCCAAATGCTGGGCCGAAAAACCTCAGAAAAAGTATCTGTTTTCCGCCCGCCGAAATATCTGAACCCTGCCGGTGTAGCCACCACGGCCAGCGTGAGACCTGCCCCAGCCAAAAAGTGCCGACGGGTGATGCTCTTCTTCATGAGCTCCTCACCTCTTGTCTGAATTGAGGCATAATAGACTCCGTTATGGACCGATTATAGATATGTGCCGTTGTCCAATAGTATACTTCACCCACTGCTGGGGCGAACTCAAAAATTACTATAAACTGTTGATACAGTTGGAATCCAGACAATGAGGATGAGGGGGACCGCAGACCGATATGTTCACTTTACCGTCTGACAGATCCGTGGGTTCTGAAGCCTGGAACTTGAACTAGAACTAGAAACTGAAGCCTATGTTCCCTCCTAACAAAGCAATGATTACTCTGTTGCTGTCATTACTCGTTCCCATCCCTGCTCTGGGGCAGGAGGCTCTCTCCCAGTTCATGGAAGCCGCACGTGACGGACACACGGAGAGAGTGAAAACCTTTTTGGGTGCAGGAACAGAGGTGAACGCGAAGGACAAGACCAATGGATTCACGGCCCTGGAGTATGCGGCTTTTATGGGTCGGACGGAAACCGTGCAAGCCCTTTTAGAGGCAGGGGCCGATGTCAATGCCCAGGACTACTATGGAAGATCTCCCCTGGTGTGTGCAGCCTCGCTGGGTCGGACCCGAACCGTGGAAATTCTCCTGGCTGCAGGTGCTGATGTAGATGCCAGGGACGGCAAGGGATGGACCGCTCTGGCGACCACGGCTCTTCTGGGCTATAGGGACACGGTCGACGCCCTCTTAGCGGCAGGTGCCGATGTGAATTCCAAAGACAGCAGGGGGTGGACCGCTCTGTGGAACACCGCTTTTATAGGGGATCAGGAAACCCTGCAAATCCTTTTGAATGCAGGGGCCGAGGTCAACACTCAAGACTATGAGGGTTGGACCACTCTGGCCAATACGGCTTTTATGGGTCACACCGAAACCGTGCGAGTCCTTTTAAATGCAGGCGCTGCAGTCGACATGAAAGACAACCAGGGAAGAACGGCCCTGCTGAGCGCAACCTCCTTGGGTCATCAGGAAACCGTCAAGGTTCTCTTGAATGCAGGTGCGGATGTCCAGGTGGAGGACGACCAGGGGAAAACCGCCTTAATGCTGGCAACGGAGGAAGGCTACACGGAACTGGTCGAACTGCTCAAAGAGGCAGGGGCCAAAGAGTAATCTTA
>CBDUTA010000434.1:0-2806 GCA_965369785.1 uncultured bacterium | reverse complement strand
GCGGAACGAAGTCAGGACGGATGATTTGGTCGCTGCAGTAGAGAATTTATGAATAGTCCGGGCTCTAGTTCACGCTAACAAAACGTCCCCGCGACATCTCTCGAAGCTTTTGCATGTCTTCGCGCCGGGAAATAGAGAGAGGAACGGTCTCGCTGATCTCCCTCAGAAGCAACTCCGTATCCAGGGGCTGCTTCAGATAGAGTCCCCGATAAAGTGCAGCGATAACAACCTGTTCAATCTCTGCCCCGCTGAAGCCATCGGTAGCCTCCACCAGTCGATGGAATTGGAATTGGCTCGGATCTTGTTTTCGAAGCTCCAGATGAATGGTCCAGATGGCCCCCCGCTCATCCGCATTGGGGAGATCCACGAAGAAGATTTCATCGAAGCGTCCTTTTCTGAGGAGTTCCGGAGGCAGGATGGAAAGATCGTTGGCGGTGGCCACCACAAAGACTTCCTGCTGCTTCTCCTGCAACCAGGTGAGAAAGCTGCCAAACATGCGGCGACCCACCCCTCCATCTGCCTCGTTTCCTCCCGTGGCCATGGCCTTCTCGATCTCATCAATCCAGAGAACGACCGGAGCCATGGACTCGGCCAGGGAGATGGCTTTGCGGAAGTTCTTTTCCGACTCTCCGATATATTTGTCAAAGAGTCTTCCCGCATCCAGTTTCACCAGGGGCAGCTTCCATTCACGGGCGATCACCTTGGCGGCCAGAGACTTGCCACACCCCTGCACGCCCACAATCAAAATCCCCCGGGGAGTGGGCAAGTTGAGCTCTCGAGCTTCCCGGCTAAACCCGGTCTGGGCTCGCTTCAGCCAGCTCTTGAGGCTAGCGAACCCTCCCAGCTGGAAGCGATTATCCTCGACCGGAAAATACTCCAGGAGTCCGCTCTCCTGGATCACCTGCGCTTTACGCTCCAGAATCTCCTGGATCGCACCCGCCGAAAGCTTGCCGTCCTTGAGAGCGGCAAAAGCAATGGTCTGCCTGGCCTGGTTCAAGGTCATCCCGCTCAAGGCGGTCACCAGTTCCTCTCGTTCCCTGGTGTCAAGCAGAACCTCAATCTGGTTGGCTGAGACCAAAGAATTCACCACCGTGCTGAAAACCTTCTCCAGTTCTTCTCTTTCAGGAAGTTTCAGATTGTAATGGACCACATTGTGCTCGACTTCCGGGGAGAGCTGGATGGATTGTCCCGATAACACCAGGGTGGAACGATTCTTGGAAAACTTCTGGCAAATCTCTCGAAGTTGGCGAGCCACCCGATGATCGGTAGCAAATCTTGCAAAGTCCTTGAGAAGAAAGATGCCTTGAGTATCCATTTGTTGAAGAATGGACAGGAGCTTCATGGGTTCGCCGGTGTCATACATACTGCCTTTCCCCGGCACGCGAACCAACCCCGTGGTAATCGCCCATTCGAAAAGTGGCATTCGAAGTTCTAAAGCGGTTGAATGCAAAAGGGAGAAGACCCGGTCTTCTTCCACCGTTTCGATGACAATAACGGGATGAAAGGAAAGAACCAGGGTTTTGATGTCGTGGATACTGGTCGAGAGACTCATCGAAGCGAAGAACTAAGGTCCCGGAATGGTGATATCCATTTGGTTGACCGGTCCTAACACGGAAAGCGGTTCGTCAAAGTCCTGAGATCGGCCGACTGCCAGTATCTGCATTTTGTCGGGGTGCAAATGCTTTCGGACCACTCGTAAAATATCGCTCTTGGTCACATTTTCTATTTTCTCTTTGGCCTTCTCCAGGAAATCCAGGGGATACCCATAAAAAGCGTACGTCATCAACCGATTGACGACTTCACCCTTGGAATCGAAGTTAAAAACAAAGGCGTTGAGATAGCTGTCCCGGGCCAGCTCCAACTCTTCGTCGCTGACTTCGCTCTCGGCCATCTTCTCCACTTCAGCGATCAGGGCCCGAATGGCTTGAACCGTGGTTTCCGACTTGGTCTGACAACCGATGTAAAAGATCCCTTCATGATCAAAATTGGCTGAATAGTAGCCAAAAACCGAATAGGCGAGGCCCTGACGCGATCTCACTTCCTTGAAAAGACGACTGGTAAATCCCGTACCCAGAATTCGGTTCATCAAAACGAGGGCAAAATAGTCAGGATCGTCCCTGAGGCCTCCGATGTGTCCCAGGTAGATGTTGGTTTGGTTCACATCGTCCTTCTGGATGAGATTGACGGTTTTTCGAAATGCGTAGTCCACCTTGGGCGGGTGGGAGGCCTGTAATTCCCTCTTCTCCCAGCCTTGAAAGACCTCCTCTATCTTCTGAATCATGTCCGCAGTCTGGAAATCACCCCAGACCGCCAGCATCATATTGTTGGGATAAAAGAATCTCTGATGAAAGGAGATCAAGTCCTCACGCGTGATGCTATCGATGGTGGCATACTCTGCGGATCGAGCGTAGGGGCTGTCTGCACCATAGATCAGCTTGCCGAACTCCCGAGAGGCCAGTCTGTTGACGCTGTCGTTTCGGCGCGAGATGGCGCTGCGTTGCCGAACTTTACCCAACTGGATCAGCTCTTCCGGAAAGGCCGGATTCATCAGGATATCGGCCAGAATCGGCAAACCCGTTCCCAGGTCTTTGGTCAGCACCGACATGGAGGCCGATCCCGAGTTCAAGCCAATGCCGGTTTCCACCGAAGCGGCAATGAGCTCCAGTTCCTCATCAATTTCCTCTCCGGTCCTGCTGGTGGTCCCGCCCGTACGCATCACGGTTCCGGTAAGGGAAGCCAGGCCCACCTTTTCAGGGGGCTCATCGATGGAGCCCCCTCGGATTCGAACAGACAAATGAATCAAGGG
>CBDUTA010000433.1:0-2809 GCA_965369785.1 uncultured bacterium | reverse complement strand
TTCCGCAAAAGGCCGCCGGCTGGCGGATGGACCCTCCGGTATCGCTGCCCAGCGCGCCCGGCGCTTCCCCGGCGGCCACCGCCGCAGCCGATCCTCCACTGGATCCCCCCGGAACCCTTTCCAGATCCCATGGATTTCGAGTGGGAAAGAAAGCGGAGTTTTCCGTGCTCGAGCCCATGGCAAACTCGTCACAGTTGGTCTTTCCCAAGAGAATCGCTCCGCTTTCTTTGAGCCTGCTCATCACGGTGGCATCGTAGGGGGGAATATAGTTTTCAAGAATCCGTGAAGAGCAGGTGGTTCGAACACCCTGGGTCACGATGTTGTCCTTAATGGCCAGCGGAATTCCAGTTAAATGTCCGTTTTGGGACTCTCCTGAAGCAAGCTGACGATCCAGCTGGGCGGCCTGGGCCAGAGCCGGTTCCTCTTGGACGGTCAAAAAGGCCTTGATCTTTCCGTCACACTGCCGGATCCGCTTCAGGAAACTCTCGGTTATCTCGGTGACGGAGGCCTCCCTGCTCTGGATGAGATCACGGAGTTGCTTGATGGAAAGGTGATGGATCTCGCTCATTTACTCAATCACCGGAGGAACTTGAAAATGATCTTCGGAAGACTCAGGGGCATTGTCCAGGGCCGTGGCAACAGGAAGGGACAGCTTGACCTCGTCTTCTCGTGTGGGGGTGGCCACTTCTCCCCCCTCGCCGACTTGAGGAGAGGATTCCACGTTGTCGGTTGAAACCCCCTCGGTTGAAACCGTCTCCAGTTGGGTAAAGTACTCCAGAATCTGCTTAAAATGGCCGACGAATCGCTCAAGCTCCTGGGGATCGAACTTCAAATGGGCCAGCTCAGCGATTTTTTCAACTTCCCGGGTGCCAATGGCCAATGTTTCTCTCCTTTCAGACTCTTCCTCGGATGCGTCGCAGGTATTTACGAGTTACCTCGATATCTCTAGCGATTTGTTTTTTAAGCTCGTCGACCCCTGTGAATTTCTTCTCCGCTCTGAGACGGAAGAAAAAATCCAATTTCATCCACTTCACATAAATATCTTCCTTGAAGTCGAGCAGATGGGGTTCTACTACAGGACTGCCTTGGGTCCTCTCATGCAGGGTGGGACGAACTCCCACGTTGGTCACACTGGGGTAAGTTTTCCCATTGAGATGAGCCAGAGTCGCATAGACGCCGTTGGCGGGAATGAGTTCATTCTCCGAATCCAGGTTGGCCGTGGGAAACCCCAGTTCCATTCCCTTCCCCGAGCCGCGGACCACCGTTCCCTGAATTTGGTAAGGACGTTCAAGTAGGCGTCTGGCCAGAGCCACCCTTCCCTCTCGCAGCGAGTCTCGAATGTAGCTACTGCTGATACGGGTACCCCGAAAGTAAACGGGTTCGATCTCATAGACTCCAAACCGGAACTCCGGTCCCAGGGATTTCAGAGTTTCGATGTCTCCGGAGCGTCGATGGCCAAAGTGGAAATTGCTTCCCACATGAATCTCGCGGATTCCGTGATTGTGTAGGATCTGGTGGGCAAATTCGGCTGGAGTAAGAAGAGACAGCTTCCGTGTAAAGGGCAGACACACGATCATGTCCAGATTCAGCTCTTCCAGAATCCCATGTTTCTGGTGTTCGGTTTGAAGCAAGGGAGGGGCGTCGTTGGGGGAAATGATCTTTTGAGGGTGAGGGGTAAAGGTCAAGAGAATCGATGTCCCCTCCCTTTCCAGCGCTCGCTTCACCACTTGGCGGAGGATGACCTGATGTCCTCGATGGACTCCATCGAAGACTCCGATCGTCATCACCGGAAAGTTCAAGGATGGAGGAAAGGAGGCAAGATCATCGACGATTCGCATGTCACTCAATCCATCTCCAGTATCTGACCGTCGTAGGCCAACCTTACCGATTCGGGTAAAAAGGCATTCCCCTCATCGTGGTCAACATCGTGATTCATGTGAATCAAAAATGTTTGCTTGGCACCCAGCTTCTGCGCCATTTCGGCTGCCTCAGAGAGGCTGAAATGTTTGGGATGACTCTGGTAGCGAAGACCGTCCAGCACCAGGTAGTCGAGACCTTCCAGTTGACCCAGACTCTTCTCGGGAATACAGCTGACGTCGGTAACATAAGCGAAACGGCCCACCCTAAATCCCAGGACAGGCAGATCACCATGCAGTACTTCCACAGGTTCAAACTCCAGATCGGCGATGCGAATATTCCCCTCGATCGGAATCAATTCCACACAGGGAACGCCCGATTGGAACTCCCCCTTGAACAAATGTCGGAAGGTGATTTTCAGTTCTTTCAGCGTTGCGGGACTGGCGTAAAGGCGGGTGGTTCTCCTGGACCACAGGTTGAAGGGGTAAACGTCATCCAGGCCCAGGATATGATCCACGTGGGCATGGGTGTAAAGAACGGCATCCACACGCTTCACGTTGTGCTGCAGCATCTGGGTGCGAAAGTCGACAGAGGTATCAATAACGATATGGGCCTCGCTCTCGATTAGAATCGAAGAGCGCAGCCGTTTGTTTTTGGGATTCGGGGAGACGCAGACCTTACAGTCACATCCAACAGTGGGAATTCCACGTGAAGTTCCGGTGCCTAAGAAAATAACCCGCATCAGAGCTTTGTCACTTCGGATTTCCCCATAAACTTCATGCGCAACTCATAGAGAACATTCTCCAACAAGTGGGATTCCTCAGAAGACAGGTTGCCCTCGGTCTTTTCCTTTAGAATGGCCAAGATGTCAATCATCTGACGGGCCGCCTCCAGATCTTCCATCTTCTGCCCGGTACTGGGTTCAGGTATCTCCCCCAGGTGGACCATCCCT
>CBDUTA010000432.1:0-2833 GCA_965369785.1 uncultured bacterium | reverse complement strand
TTTCTCCTCGGAAAAGAACCAATGAAGTGCATCCTGCTGCCATTTCTCCCAATTTTTCCTGTTTTCCTTTCCTGATCTGCTAGGAATCAACAGATCCCTCAATGCCTGCAGTAAGATGGCAACCGCCAGTTTCCTGATGGATGCATCCGGCCCCCTAGCCTGTCGGTAAGGCTGCGAACTGACCAGTTTCGGATATTCGACCTGTGTACTTGACATCCCTTTACGAGGCTGCTGTGTACAAGAGTACGAGTGGTACGACCGGTTACCCAGGTGCCCTCTGCCTTGAATACCACTGGTAATTGTTATCGATGTATTGCTCCCACTGCTCGGGCACTTCTTCCTCGGGAAAAATGGCTTCCACGGGACATTCCGGAACACAGGCACCACAATCGATACACTCTTCCGGATCAATATACAGCTGAGTCTCGCTTTCAAATTTCTCTTCATCGGTGCGGGGATGAATACAGTCGACAGGACAGGCATCCACGCAGCCGCTATCCTTCACACCGATACAAGGTTCCGTGATGATGAATGTCACCTTTAGATACCCTTAGATGCCTCCCTTACCTTTTTATACTATTGTATCTAAAAACTAGCTGAAATCAACTAGCCCGCTTCATCCCTAAATTCCCGTCACGAATACGCGCCTACAAACCTATATTTATCATATGGTTAGATAACAACATCCCTTGGTATCATACGGTCGGAAAAAGATTCGAGTGGTTCAACCTCTCAGGGAATTAGGAAACGAAGGGGGAGAGGTGTTTTCGGAGGCCAAAGGCGGGATAGGCGGCCTTATTGCCTGGAGGAGCGGTTTCCCCACCACCACGTAAGGACTGAGGACTAAACCGAATAGGCTTAAGCCTGTTCCGTTTTCGCATCAAGCAGTAGAGAAGCAGTCCGGTTAACATGGCAAAATGGGCCTCTTGAAAATCAGGTGAAAGTTCAGGGAGAGTTTAACCAAGACATCACCCAAGAACTGTGACGACAGTCACACTTAGCCCGGACTTATCATCATAGGTTCTTGTCACGAAGCGGGGTAGGGACGAGCCAGTGGCTCCCCCGAGCAGTTAGGATTGCAAAGCCTCCGAAACGTGGGAGGCACCTCACTTCGTGCATTCGTGCATTCGTGCTGTCGTTCGGATTCGGCACCTGAGGTGCCTCCCACATTCCTGCGCTTGAAACACGAAAGCACGAACGCACGAACAATGTGCCTCCCACAAACCGGAGGGTCTCTGCAGTGAAGATTACTGCATAGTCTGGGCTAAAGATCAGTTCAGGTGTTTGTAAACAAGCTCCTCGAAGCCTTGATATACAGCGATACAGGTTTCGTCATAGAAGGGCAAGACCTGCATGAGAATCACAGCAACAATGTCCTTCTCCGGATCCACCCAGAAGTGGGTGTTGGATAGACCCGACCAGCTGTAGCTGCCCGGTGAACGCATATGGCCTTCCTTTCCATCAGCGACCGTAATCTGAAAGCCCAGGCCGAATTTGTCCCCCCTACGGGCTCCCAGCGGAAAAGCTCGGGACAGTAAAGGATTTGGGCCCCGTTGGGTCTCAACAAACAAATCGCCGATCTGATTTTGGGTCATGAGCTTGACAGAATCTTCACTGAGTATTCGGATTCCATTGAACGTCCCCCCACTCAGCAACATCTGAAGGAACCTCACGTAGTCTGGCGCTGTGGAGAGCAAGCCGGCATCTCCGACAATAAAGGGTCGCTGTTCTTCCGGGTTGGACCTCTCTTGAAGAACGCCATTCTCTCTTTGATGGCGGGTCACCCAGCGAGGGTACTTCTCGGCAGGGAGGACATAAAAGGTATCGGACATACTCAAGGGGTCAAAGATCCTCTCTTTTAGAAATTGAGGGAGTGTTCGGCCACTGAGTTCCTCCGCCAACTCTCCGAGAATTCGCATCTCCATACCGTAGGTCCACCTCTCTCCCGGCTCATGAAGCAGTGGAAGCTCCCTTTCGGTCTTGCCCGTCTTCTCTACCAACCGGGCCATCAGAGAATTGGAAAAGCCATAGCCAAATCCCGCCGTCAATGCCAACAGATGCCGAATAGTTATCTCTCGTTCAGCGGGCTTGGTTAAATAAGTCCCATCCTCTTCGTTAAACGAAGTGAGGACCTGCGGATGGCTCAGCCAATCGAGGTACTGGGAAATCGGATCATCCAGGTCGAACCTCCCCTCTTCATACAGCGTCATGACGGCTACCGCGGTGATCGCTTTGGTCATGGAGGCAATCCCGAAGATGGTATCCTTCTGCATCTCAACATCATTCCTGACATCCAGCTTCCCAAAGCTTTGGTGGTAAAGGATGCGATCCCGGTTGGCGACAATAGCCACAACGCCAGGAATGTCCTTTCGATCGACTGAATCCTGAAGCAGTTGATCGATCTCAGCGATACCCTTTTCCGGAATTTCCGGCCGGGCCACCTGTTGAGGCTGGAAACACCCCACCATCAGAATGAAGGTTGAAATCCACAGGAGTCTCATAGGAAGGGAAGTCTTAGTACTCACTGTCATAAATATAATGACGTTTGTCGGGGCGGATCGGGGATTGCGGTCGATCTCTTGGTCTCTCGTCGCGACCTCGTCTGGCAAGCCTCATCCGCAAACGCTACCATATTTATGAAAGGGAGTACTGATCGAACTCGACAAAACTTTCCAGGCCATGAATACTGAGGGAGGGAAAGACCATGCCTCCCCCATGAGATTCCTATGTCGAACCACGATACGGAGACCGCCTGTCATTATCACGAGCAGACCAAGCACTCCTACCGGAGCGTCCGTTCCGATACCCACTCTTTGGATTATTCCAATCAGCC
>CBDUTA010000431.1:0-2839 GCA_965369785.1 uncultured bacterium | reverse complement strand
CCTGCATCGACTCGTCGTCGCGCCTCGATCTGGGCTCCGTCGCGCTCCCAACAAAAGTCACCATATTTATGAAAGTGAGTACTTAGTTTACCATGAACGTTTTTGGTGGGGGATTGTGCCCATGTTATAGTTCTCCCGGATGCAAATAAAGGCTGTCAAGCCCGCCATTACACTGCCTGGAGGAATCGTTCGAGTGGAGTTAGACGGGCTCGAAAATCCCTCGGAAGTTCGGGTTGCTGTGGGCGATGTCAAAGCCGAGTTAGTAGGGGCTTCTAACAAGGTGTTGACGGTCAGGATTCCCGAAAAGTGTGGGAATGGTCTGGTGATTCGCAACCAGGGGGAGCACCACATTGACCTGAAAGTAGGTCGAGTCATCGCCTCCGAGTTCCATTCGGTGGCCAATCCGGTGGTGGACTCGATGGGCAATGTGTACGTGACCGTCAGCGGAACTCGAGGGGAAAAGGTTCCCTTCAGCGTGTTCGTAGTCCATGCCGATGGAAGTAAGCATCCTTTCCTTGCTGATGTGGTCAATCCGACGGGTTTGGTCATTGGCCCGGATGACTGTCTTTACATCACCAATCGACACACAGGAGCCGTGTACCGCTCAACCTTCGAAAAGCAGATTGAGAAATATGTAGATGGACTCGGGGTGGCCACCGGATTGGTCTTCGATTCCCAAAAGAACCTTCTGGTGGGGGACCGAGGAGGCAAGATTTACAAGGTGAGCCCCAATCAGGAGATCTCTGTCTTGTGCAGGTTGGAATCCAGTGTTTCTGCCTATCATCTGGCAATAGCCCCGGATGATGCTCTTTTTGTGACCGGCCCCACGCTGGGAACTCAGGACTCCATCTATCGAGTGTCGAGAGAAGGTGAAGTTGAGGTATTCTTCAAAGGGTTTGGGCGCCCACAGGGTATTGGGTTCGACCCCCAGGGGCAGCTGCAGGTGACCGCCTCCTGGCAGGGCAGAAAAGGACTTTACACCTTTCGAAAGGGTGCTCCCGAGCTGACCGTTTCCGGTCCCATGTTGGTGGGTTTCGCTTACGACAACACAAACAATTACCTCTATCTGGTGGACAGCGCGAATCTTTTCCGCGTCGAGCTGGGAGGGGAACCTGACCCCCTGACCAACTGACCCCCTGACCGTGGGTCGAGAACCTCCTGACTTCTGGACTCTGAATGCTGGTCAGGCGGTGAGGCGGTGAGGAGGTCAGCCGGTCAGGTGGTCAGGCGGTCAGGTGGTCAGGTGGTCAGCAGGTCAGGATTCTTTCCCCATGTCCTTTTCCTTTCGAGTTCTGGATCGAGATAAGAGAACCCGTGCCCGCCAAGGGTTGCTGCAAACCGGGCGAGGAGAGATCGAAACTCCGGTTTTTATGCCGGTCGGAACAGCGGGCACGGTGAAGGCCATGCCCCAGGAATTTCTGGAAGATCTGAATAGTCAGATCATCTTGGCCAACACCTACCATCTCTATCTTCGCCCCGGACAGGAGGTTATCGAAAGTCAGGGTGGGCTTCACCGCTTCATGTCCTGGAAGCGACCGATTTTGACGGACAGCGGAGGATATCAGGTCTTTAGTCACAAGGCGCTCAGAAAAATCACAGAAGAAGGAGTCCAATTTCAGTCCCACCTGGATGGCGCTTCTCACTTCTTTACTCCGGAGAAGTCCATCCAGTTTCAGCAGACCTTGGGCTCAGACATCATCATGATGTTCGATGAGTGTACGCCTTATCCGGTGAGTGAGAGGGAAGCGAGAGAGTCGATGCTTCGATCCATGCGTTGGGCACAGCGTTGTAAGGATGTCCACAAGAAACCAGGGCAGGCTTTGTTCGGAATCCTTCAGGGAAGTGTTTTCTTGCAACTGCGCAAGGAGAGTTTGGAGCGCCTTTGTGAGATTGATTTTCCTGGACTCGCGCTGGGTGGATTCAGTGTGGGAGAGCCGAGGCTGATGATGTACGAGCTCATCGAACGTCTGGAGATCCTGATGCCTCAGGACAAACCCCGTTATGTCATGGGGGTGGGCACTCCTTTGGACTTATTGTTCTGCGTCAAGCAGGGAATGGATATGTTTGATTGTGTCTTGCCGACTCGAAATGCACGCAATGGAACACTCTTCACTTCGGTTGGAAGAATTCGCATCAAGAACGCCCGTTATAGGCATGACGAGGGACCGCTTGACCCTAACTGCGAGTGCTGGGTGTGCCAGCGATACAGTCGAAGTTACTTGAGGCATCTCTATATTTCAGGTGAGATTGTTTCAAGCATTTTGAATACCTATCACAATCTGCATTTTTACCTTGACTTAATGGGCAAGATTCGACAGAGTATCGCGCTCAATTCGCTAACAGAATTGGAGGGACATTTCCGAGAGCATTATGCCGAATCTGCTTGAGGATCTGTGCTATACTCGGCGTTTCTTTTTAGGCCCAACAGAGAGTCGGTATTCATCATGATTCCATCGATATTGGCGCAGCAAAGTCCGTCAACGCAGCCCGGGATCGTCGGACTGTTGCCTTTCGTACTCATCGCGGGCATATTCTATCTTCTAATTATTCGACCCATGCGCAATCGTCAAAAAAGTCTGGATTCCTTGATTACCAGCTTGAAGAATGGGGACAAGGTGATTACCAACGGTGGGGTTTATGGAACGATTGCCGGAGTTCGAGAAAATACTTTCCTTCTCAAGGTGGCGGATCAGGTGAAGATGGAGGTGGCAAAGAAGTCCATTGCTTCGTTACAAGCTCCTGCAGAGGATTCAAGCTCCAAGTAATACCCGATGAAGCGAAATTTACAGTATCGGCTCATTCTCATCTTGGTGGTTCTGCTGGGCAGCATTCTTCTCTT
>CBDUTA010000430.1:0-2844 GCA_965369785.1 uncultured bacterium | reverse complement strand
CATGAAGTTCATGAGGGCCCGTTCCAGCAGTGCCCCCGAGCCGTAATAGTTGGTGAATCGAGCACCCGCAATTTTTCCGGCACGCTCCGGATCAAGAATACCCAGGTCCACACCCAGATCCACATGATCCTTCACTTCGAAATCAAACCGGGGTGGCTCCCCCACTTCCCGGACCAGCGAGTTGGAAGATTCATCGGCACCTACCGGCACGCTCTCATGGGGAAGATTGGGAATCACGGACAAAAACTCATGCATGCGAGTCTGCGACGCTTTGACCTGCTCGTCCAGTTTCTTGATTCGAGCAGATACCTCCTTCATCTGCTCAATTTTGCCATCGCCGGTCTGTCCCTGTTTTTTTTGCTCCGCGATCTCTTCGCTGGTCCGATTCCGGAGGGCTCGCAGATCTTCCCACTCCACGCGCAACGAACGCTCTTCTTCATCGAGCTCTACGAACTCTTGTCGATCCAGCTTGAAGCTCTTTGCTTGCAGCCGTTGGTGGACCCAATCAAGCTTTTCCCGAATCAAAGCTCTATCTAACATTCCTTCTCACAACTTCAAGTCCTTCAAGTAGGCTCGGAACGAGTCCCCTAAATCCTTGTGCTGCAAAGCTAATTCGACCGTGGCCATCAGATATCCCAACTTGTTTCCCGCATCGTATCGAGAACCCTCGAAGCGGTAGGCGTAGACAGGTTCTTTTTCGATTAAACTTCTGAGGCCATCCGTCAGCTGAATTTCCCCTCCTACTCCGGGCTTCGTCTTCTCCAAAAACTGAAAAACCGTAGGAGTGAGAACATATCGACCCATCACGGCTAGCCGGGAAGGAGCTTTCTCTGGAGAAGGCTTCTCGACTATGTCCTTAACGGTAAAGATTCGTTCGTCGCCCGGTATCAGCGGTTCGACCGCCACCACGCCATAACGAGAAAGGGTCTCCTGTGGCACTTCCTGCACGGCCAGGACAGTGGCCTGGTGAGTTTTGTAGACCCCCAACAACTGCTTCATGCAGGGGACCTTGCCAACCATGATGTCGTCGCCCAAAAAGACGGCAAAAGGTTCGTCTCCAATCAATGTCTTGGTTAATAGAATGGCGTGCCCGAGTCCCAGCGGCTCCTTCTGGCGAATCGACGACACGGTGATCATCCGGGTGATCTCCTGCACAACTTTCAACAGCTCATGCTTCCCCTGTTCCTGGAGCTTGTGTTCCAGCCTGTAGTCATAATCGAAGTGGTCCTCAATCGCATTTTTGCTGCTGCTGGTGACGAAGGTGACATCCTTCAACCCCGATTGGACCGCCTCCTCCACCACATACTGGATGGTGGGTTTATCCACTATGGGAAGCATTTCCTTGGGGATTGCCTTGGTAGCCGGAAGGAATCGCATTCCCATTCCAGCCGCTGGGATGACTGCCTTTCGAACACGCTTCACAGGAATTATCCTTGAAAAGGCGGATGATAGCACGCCAGTCATACCCTGGAAAGCCGCCCGCAGCTACTCACGACCTCACTTTGTGCCTATAATAGCTGGCTTGACAACCTCGGAAAGGCGATCATATATTCCCTTCCGATAGGAGTGCTAATGCCTCTTTATGAGTACCGTTGCGAAGACTGCAAAGAAATAATCGAAATCATTCAAAAATTCTCCGATGCACCACTCTCTAAGTGTGAAGAGTGCGGAGGAGCGCTCGAGCGCCTCCTCTCCCCTTCCGCCATCCAGTTCAAGGGGTCTGGATGGTACGTTACCGACTATGGGAAAAACAGCCACAAAGACTCCCCACCCAAGCAGTCCTCGGAAAAGAGTGAAGAGAAGAAAACAACAAGCACCTCGGACTCAAAGAGCGATTCTGGAAGTGGAAAAGGGGACTCCAAAAAATAGGGAGCCGTAACTTAGTGTCTCGTTCCATAAATACGATGATGTTTGCTGATGAAGCTTGCGAGGGGAAATCAAGGAGCGAGGCACTTAGCACGGCACGATTACATTGAAAGTACTTGTCGTCGGTTCCGGTGGCAGAGAACATGCCATCGCCTGGAAGATCAAGCAAAATCCTCGGCTCGAGATACTCTACTGTGCGCCGGGTAATGCGGGAACCGCGCAGCTCGCCCAAAATGTCTCCATTAATGCTGAGGATATCGACGGACTTCTCGACTTTGTCGTTTCCCAGAAAATTGACCTGACCGTAGTCGGCCCTGAAGGGCCTTTAGTTGCTGGAATCGTCGATCGATTCCAACAACAGGGTGTACTTGCTGCCGGGCCGTCGCGTGAAGCCTCTCGCCTGGAGGGCAGCAAAGCCTTCGCCAAGGACTTTATGAAACGACACGCCATTCCAACCTCCGGCTATCAGGTCTTTGACCAGCTTGAAAAGGCGGAAGCCACCCTCAAACACGACGCCTTTCAATTCCCGGTGGTTTTAAAAGCAGATGGGTTGGCGGCCGGAAAAGGTGTCTTCATCTGCCCCGACAGGGCCACCAGTCTAGAGGCGCTGGACTGCATCATGCAGGAAAGGAAATTCGGAGCCTCGGGAGATCGACTGGTTATCGAAGAGTTTCTGGAAGGAGAAGAAGCCTCTTTTATGGTCTTCTCTGACGGGGTGAAGGTCTTACCTATGGTGCCCTCTCAAGATCATAAAGCCATCTACGAAGGAGACCAGGGCCCCAATACGGGGGGTATGGGAGCATACTCCATTGATGCCATCCTCTCGAACAAACTTCGTCGACAGGTTCTGGACGAAATCATCTATCCAACCATAACGGGTATGGCTGAAGAGGGAAATCCCTACCAAGGTATTTTATACGCCGGCCTCATGATGACCCGTGAAGGACCGAAGGTTCTTGAATTCAACGTCCGCTTTGG
>CBDUTA010000429.1:0-2858 GCA_965369785.1 uncultured bacterium | reverse complement strand
TGAAGACGCTCAGAGCCTGAGGGGCAGGAGGCTGACGAAAAGGATACTTACTTACATGTCAGTCGAAAGACTCTGCAGGCTCACAAGCTCTATGGCTTTGGCTTTTAGAAGGTGGGATGCGGGGTTATGAGCAAATTCGCCAGCTTCGATCGAACCACTCAGAACCTCGATTCCCTTCATTAACAAGACACACTCCCAGGCCAGATCCCTGGCGTTGACTGATTTCTGGATGTTTTCCGCCTTTTGGCTCCGCGCGATTCCGGCCTCGAACACGGCACTCAATTCTTCAAAGTAGTCTCTAGCCAATGTCCTTAGTGATGACGGTAGGTTCGTATTATTGAGCAAAAAAGCACTACACGCACAGAGCCCTTGCCCAGGATGGGCGGAATAGAGGCCCTCAAGGTATTCATCTATGGCATTTAGAACCTTAGGAAAGTCGCTGGGGTATTTTTCTACTATTGCCTGCAGGCGGCCAAGCTCATCCTCGGTGAATTCTGTAAGGGCCTCACGGGCCAAACTCTCCTTGGTCGCGAAGTGGTAATGGATGTTGGTTCGGCTGATTCCTAGCACCGACGCCAAATCACCGAAATGGAGCTCGCCGTATCCGCCCTTCTTGAGTTGATAGACCGCCAGGGTGACGATCTGCGCTCGTGTGTCCACGGGCCTCCATGCTAACGTCTGTGACAGTAAGAATCAATCACTCTTCTGGGAAATCGAACAAGGGACGGGGATGGAACAAGCGACAGACATTTTCCTAGGGAAAGAAGATATGTTTCTAAGGGAAACAAGCCTCTTCCCGGGGAAACATCCTTTTTCCTTAGGGAAGAATCGCACTGGGACGTTAACTCACCTCTTAGTCCTCAGCAACATCGTGGACAGACTCTGTGACAAAACGACTGTCCAGGTCAGGTATCTTGCTCAGAGCCAACAGGAGGACTCACGAACTTCCTGAGAGACGGTATCCGCCCCATTCCGGAGACCACCGTCTCAAGGAGACGAGAGACATGCTTTTCGTCTATGTTGAGTATTTCGACGGAGTCTGTTTTAGAGAGATCCAGATGCGGGAGGCAGGCAAGTCCAATGCTCAGCTTGATACAAATGTCGTTGGCCAGGCTGACAATCGCGCAAAGCTCTGGGTCGGCTTGTGCGCTTTTCGGATTGTGGTGAAGAAATACGGCCTCTTCCAGAGAAGGCGAGAAGTTCCATTTGTGGACCGCCATTCCACCGACATCTGCGTGGGTAAAGCCAAAGGCATCCTGCTCGGCCTCGACAAAGGTCATCCCCTTGTTCTCAACGAGATCAATGACTTCTTCGTATCTTTCGCCCAGGTTTTGGCTCATGACGAGCTTTCCGATGTCGTGGATCAAGGCCCCAGTGGTTACCTCTTCGACCCTGGGATAACCACACTCTGCGGCGAGGATTCTGGCTGCCACTGACACCGCCATCGAGTGGTCCCACATCAAGTTCTCCTGCGGGTTATCCTCCCGGTGCAGGGAATCGTAGGCAGCCGCTACGACCAGTACGTGGACCTTGCGAAATCCCAATATCATTATGGCGTTTAACAAAGTGGAAACGGTTCCGCTGACAGCGTAAAAGGCCGAGTTGGCCAGCCGCAGGACTCTGCTCGTTATGGCCTGATCGCGGGAGATTAAGCTTTCCAGATCCCTGGCACTTGTGTCAGGATCTTCTACCAACTGCATGACCTGCCATGCCACCTGGGGGAGCGTAGGAAGATCTTTCTCCATTGCCATCAATAGTGGATCATTCATGCTTTTTCTTCCAAACCTTCATTGAGGTTCCGAGATATACTTCCTTGTGAACTCGCTAAGCTTCGCCATGATCCAGTACCAACTGATTAATAACGTTCGAAATACTCCTGAACTTCTCAATCTCATTCCAAAGCCAGACCTGGTCCGATTCCAGCCACCTATTTGCATATCGTTCATTTGTCCGAGGCTATTGCATCGCCTCAAAGCGCGGTTGAAGAACGTTTTTGCCATGCCAAGAGTAGCCGATGAGTCACCGTTCTTGATGTCGTGAGTTTGTAAAATAATGAAACTTTCATCCAGAACTACGGAATTATCGGCACGGGGAGAGATTCTTGCCGTAAAGCTGCATGAGCCGTAAAAGTTGTTGATATATTCGAAACGAAAAAGTGGTGGGCTCGGTGCTTCCTTCTTAATCCAGCCACGTTCGTTCAAGTTTTCAAATCGAATCGTGTTTCTCATCGGATAGGTTCTGACCAAAGCTCCATCACCCCGATTCAAACTCAGGGCACCTCGATTTCGACTTTCTTTGGGAAACCACCACAACGAGTTGAAGCCATTCATCCTCGTGATGGAGCAGTAGTAACTGCAATCCCTCTTTTCCTGTAGGGTATATCGGCATTTGACCTACTAAACTTTGAAGAGAAAATAGGAAGAGTTAAAACATATGGTTTTTTCCATCGCTGAAGGGAAATAGGTGACACGCACCTATTTCCTGAAATCATTCCCGTCCTGGAGGAAGGAGGGAAGGTTTGGGGCCGAATGGTTCTACGAGGGGCCGAAGAAGCACTACGAGCCGCAACGAGTTCCTTCCCATGTGGCAATGAGGTTCCAGACTATTGGACAGACCCCACGATCATGCGGTCTTCAGTCCGAATTTCGAGCGTGTCAGGAAGAATTCGTTTTTGGAGGTGAGCAATGATTTCAATTCAGCAGTCTAAGGGAAAGATTACTAGATGGAAGGAAGCTGTCTTCTCCTCGAAATCTGGACCGGAGTTCGAACTCCAGGAGGTCATTGAAAAGAATCCGGACCTGATTCCCTGGGGAAGCCTTGGGCTTTCTTCGCCTTTGAGGGTCTTGGGGAGAGAGGTA
>CBDUTA010000428.1:0-2879 GCA_965369785.1 uncultured bacterium | reverse complement strand
CCATTCACGAAGTCGGCCACCAATGGTGGTATGGGATGTCGGCGAATAATGAGTTTGAAGAATCATGGCTGGACGAAGGGCTGAACTCGTGGTCCGAGTCGCGAGTACAAAAGCATGCTTACGAGCCGAGCCGTTTTATGAGACGGCTTTTTGGGGGAATTCCTTTTGTTTTTAATTCCGTTGAAATCCCATTTGAAACGGGCTCTTTAGCTTCTCTGCGACGGGGCGGCCAACTGGATGTCATGACCCGTACCGGTTGGGAATATCTGGGGCGCACCAGCTACCGTGTCAATTCCTACAGTAAGCCTGAGATGATTTTGTGGACCCTGGAGCGCTGGCTGGGAGAGGAGTTGATGCTGGAAGCCATGAGCACCTACTTCCAGCGATATCAATACAAGCATCCGACCACCCGGGACTTTATCGAGACCATTAACGAAGTCGCCCAGCAGGATCTGGATTGGTTCTTTGAGCAGACCTTCTTCAGTTCCGAATTGGTGGATTACGGAATCGAAACAGCATCCTCAGTGAAAATTCCCGACCCAAAGGGAGTGTTTGATGAGGGTCAAGAGATGCCTCCCGGTTCCGAAGAAGAGACAGAGGACACCGAAGATCAGTATTTGACGGAGGTGGTGGTCAAGCGGTTCGAAGGAGCGAAGTTCCCGGTGGAAGTGTTGATGGTTTTTGAAGATGGAGAGGAGATCCGCAGAGAGTGGGATGGACAGGATCGGTGGCACAGGTATCGGTTTGAAAAACCGGTTCGTTTGAGATATGCCGCCGTGGACCCTGATCGCAAACTTTTGCTGGACATTGATCCCACCAACAACAGCCACTATGCCAAGGAGGAAGAGGGGTTTTCCCTGGCCACCAGAAAGTGGGCTTCCAAGTGGCTGTTCTGGCTGCAGAATTTATTGGAGATCTTTGCCTTCATCGCCTGATCGATCATGCTTGCAATATTGAAACAAGGCTGGAAGCAGCTGAAGGATCACAAGAAATCGGTCTTCTATCTCTATCTCGCAAACCTGCTGGTTGCTGGCCTGCTGGTGGTGCCCTTCATGCAGATCTTTGAGGACTCTCTGGGACCGGGGTTGTACCGTGAAAAATTGGTAGGACAGCTGGACTACGACTGGTACACGCTTTTTACCGATCGGGTGACAGGATTTGCTTCCACCTTTACTCCGTGGGTGCTGGGGGCTGGTCCTTTCGCGCGCAATCTGGAAGTTCTACTGGATGGGGAACTCACCCGGTTACCCTGGGTCATTGTCTCTTTGGGAACTCTTTATGTTTTGCTCAATTCTTTTCTGCTGGCTGCCGCCGTGGGCTCTTTGGCCCTGGATCCACAGGGCACCAGTTTCCGTGAGTTTTTTCGCAATGGCGGGATGTTCTTCGGGCGGTTCTTCCGGCTGGCTGTACTGGCCGTCCTGGCGTTCTGGGTTTTGGGGAGTTGGATCGTTGAACCGTTGAGCGACCTGGGGGAGAAGCTCAGCAACGCGGCAGTCACGGACAGAGGGGCCTTTTATTTGAATTTGACGCGCTACTCGATCGTGCTGGTGATCTTTCTCTTCCTGAACATGCTCTTTGACTATGCCAAGATCAAGACAGCGCTCGAGGATCGTACCAGTGTGCTGGTGGCGTTTTTTTCCGCACTGAAATTCTGCACCACTCATTTCCTTGTCTCTTTCGGATTTTACCTGTTGATCACTGCCCTGGGGTTGGCCTGGGTTGTTCTTTACACGGGAATCGAGTGGCTGTTGCCCCAGCAAAGCTGGCCGACGATTCTGTTGGCCGTCATTGCGCAACAGCTTTACATGGGGGGGCGCATCACCGTGAAACTCTTATTTTACAGTGGCCAAATGCAGCTTTATCTCAAGAGGAAAGAACTAGCCCGTGGGCTAAAGCCCACGGCTCTGACTGCGCCTGTTGAATTCTATCCGTCAGAGCCGCAGGCTTAAGCCTGCGGGCCTCTGCTGCTCTCAGTGCGCCCTCTGCTACTGACCCTCATGAATGAGGCGATCGATCTCCTCGGCAGTGCATTGACCCTGTTCGATCAGACCGAACAGGCTGTCAAAGTCCCATTCTGAAGGCAGTTGCAAGGCTTGGGCTAAATGAGCGCGATTGAGGGGATGTTCACGGTCCATGATCATCGCTTCCAGGTGATGAATATCCAGGGCCCCTTTGGGACAATTCCGGATTTCAACAGGCAAGTGGAACCCTTTCAAAACGTAGGCCACCTTTTCGCTGACGAATCCCATGTAATCGTGCTCTTCGGCGGGTGGCCCATAGCCTGAATAGGAAATTTTCTCCACCTCGACCAGGACTCCTGTTTTGGTGTCCAGGAGGCGGTAAAACTCTTTCTCGGGTAGGCGATCCTTGGGTATGACGGTCAGCAGACCCTGAGGTTCCTCCCCTGCGTCATCGAAAATCCGGATTGTCCCATCAATACATTCGGCCAGGACCCTCTGCGCTTCATCGAGATTCTTGTATTGGATCGCTTGGAGCACTTCCGTCATTTGAGAAACTCATTATAATGGGCAACACGTTTAGAGTGTAAAATTTCAGGGTTTTTCAAATAAAAGAGGTTTTAGCGGTGAGGAAACTCTCTCGGATTGCCTGTGTTGGCAGCACAATTGTCGTTCTGTTCTGCGCGCTGGCTCTGGCCCAATCCAGCACAGACGGCGATTTAATGAGGCATTTGCGTTATCTCGCTGCGGATGAACTGCAAGGGCGGGGTAATGGCAGTCCAGAGCTTGAGCAGGCAGCCCACTACATTGCGGAACTCTTTAGGGAATATGGCCTTCGGCCGGCTGGAGATCAGCAAACCTATTTCCAGGAATTCGATGTCAGCATGGGGCGATCCCTGGGTCCGAGAAATCAAGTGACTT
>CBDUTA010000427.1:0-2881 GCA_965369785.1 uncultured bacterium | reverse complement strand
CTCTGGCAAGGTCGTGGTCTTGATGTCGGGAGGAATCGACTCACCGGTTGCCGCTTTCAAGGTGCTGAAGAGGGGTTGTCGTGCCATCTTCGTTCATTTTCACAGCCTCCCTCACACCACCCCTGAGTCCCTGGATAAGGTGCGCCAGTTGGTTTCTGTTCTGACTGAATATCAATATCGTTCCAAGATCTATATGATCCCTTTTGCCGAGTTGCAAAGACAGGTTGTGGCTTACACCCCGGCTGAGACCCGGGTGATCCTTTATCGTCGCCTCATGATGCGAATGGCCGAAGAAATTGCTCGTCGGGAAGGCGCTCATGCCCTGGTCACGGGAGAGAGCATCGGGCAGGTTGCTTCCCAAACTTTGGAGAACCTGCGGGTGGTTTCCGACGCCACCCACCTGCCCATCTTGCGGCCCTTGATTGGAGAAGACAAGGAAGAAATCATCGCCGTAGCCCGGCGCATCGGAACCTTTCCCATCTCCATTTTGCCTCACGAAGACTGTTGCTCTCTTTTCGTTCCCCGGCATCCTGAAACACGAGCCAAGCTGGATGGGATTCAGCGAATAGAAAGTCGATTGGAGATCAACTCCATGGTCCAGGAAGCCCTCCAGCAGATGCAGACGGAAAAAATCGAGTTTCAGGGCCAAATAGAACAAGAAGCGATAAGCAGGTAACCCGGATGGACCACCTACCTCAAATTCTACTCCTTATAGGAGGGATCGTCGTGGCTGCCAAACTGGCCGGGGCAATCAGCGTGCGCTATGGTCAGCCGGCGGTTTTAGGAGAAATCGCAATCGGCTTGGTTCTCGGACCCACCCTACTGAATGTGCTGGATCTGAGCGTCTTTTCTCAAGCCAGCTCTCATAGCACGGGAGCTGTAGGTGCTTTGATCGATGCCGTCCAGGAGTCCGACTCGCTGGTCGCACTGGGGGAAACAGCAAACTCGCTTTATCTCGGGGCTCTCATTAAGGATCTGGCAGACATCGGGGTGATCCTGCTCATGTTTGTAGCCGGTATGGAGACCGATCTGGAGGAAATGAAAAAGGTGGGGAAGACTGCCTTTTGGGCCGCCATGGGAGGAATCCTCCTGCCTTTGCTGGGAGGAATCCTGGTCTGTTATTTCTTCGGATATCCTCTTTACTGGGAGGCTATTTTTGTAGGAACGATTCTCACCGCAACTTCTGTTTCCATCTCCGCCCAGACTCTCATCGAACTGAAAGTCTTACGTTCTCGAGAAGGGACCACCATACTCGGCGCAGCGGTGATCGATGATGTCCTGGGCATCATTATTCTCGGTGTGGTGACGGCTTTGTCCGCCGTTGGAGCCACTGGGGCGTCCGAGTCGACGGGAATCAGAGTTGTCCTGGGCATTATCTTTTGGATGGTTCTCTACTTTGCGGCTTTCTGGTTCATCGGAAGCAGGTACCTGGAAAGTTGGTGTGAGCGAGTCAGAAAGATTCCGGCAAGCCAGGTTCTGCTGGCTTTTGTACTGGTGTTTGCTTTCTTCTATGCTTGGGCAGCCGAGTTTATAGCCCAATTGGCGGCCATCACCGGCGCTTATATGGCTGGAGTCCTGTTTGCCCAAACCCGCTTCAAAGAAGAAATCGATGAAAAAATACAGCCGGTAACTTACTCGCTTTTTGTACCCATTTTCTTCGTGAGTATCGGACTTCAAGCCAATGCCCGGGAATTGGGGAGCGCCATCAGCTTCCTCCTGGCCATCATTTCTCTGGCCATCCTGACCAAAGTTCTGGGTTGTTTCCTGGGTGCACGAGTGACCGGATTTGACAATATCCAGTCGTTGCGGGTGGGTGTTGGAATGATCAGTCGAGGAGAGGTTGGACTGATTGTCGCAGGTGTCGGTCTGAGTCGCGCCATCATCAGTCCGAATATGTTTTCCGTCATGGTGATTATGGTCCTGGTCACCACCATGGTCACCCCGATCCTGCTGCGCTACGTTTTCCCCCGTGTACGAGAGGTTCCCGGTGAAGTTTTCGAATCCGTTGGCAGCAAAAGAATGAGACAGAAAGATTAAAACAAATGTCCCGGTCGGGCATCTGAGAGTATATGAAGATGAAATCTCGCCGAGCAGCCATCCTGGGCCTCTTTTTGATTGTCGGCTGGCTCACCGCTGAATCCAGGACGCAAGGAGGGCAAGCCGCTGATCCTGGGGTCGCCAAAGTCACGGGAATCCTGGAGGAGCTGAGAGAAAATGATGAGCAGGGCACGATTCCCAACAGGGCTTATGAACTCACCGAAGAGGAGTTAAACGCCTACCTGTCCGCTCAGCTATACCTGCAGCATCAAAAAGCGGTGGAAAGCATTGCCCTGCTGATCAAGGAGGGAACCTTTCTGACACGGGTAGAAGTCAATGTGGATGAGTTGCAATTTCAAAAGGATGACGTGACGACCGGTTATCTAAGGCTTTTGCTCAAGGGAATACAGACCCTGGAGATTGAGGGAAAACTGGAGGCCACAAACGGTCTGGCAACCTATCGGGTCCAAGAAGCTCGACTCAGCGGTATTCCGATTCCCGCCCGATTGGTCAACAACCTGTTGAGCTCACTGGGCAAAAAGAACGATCCTCCCTTTGATCCGACCCAGCCCTTCGAGATGCCCTACGGCATTCAGTCGTTCACCTTCCAACCCGGCAAGGTGATGATGGAGACAGGAGATGGGAAATAAGACCGCAGACCGCTGACCGCCGTCAGCGGAAATTCAAAGTCCAAAACTCCAAATTCAAAACAAATTCAAAACCCCAAATTCAAAATTCAAAACCTGAAACCTGGAACTGGGAAGCTGGAGCGCACGAACGCACGAACGCACGAACGCACCAACGCACGAACGCACGAAGTACGCACAGACCCCATGACAGTTCA
>CBDUTA010000426.1:0-2888 GCA_965369785.1 uncultured bacterium | reverse complement strand
TCCTCGCTCCTTGATCTCCCCTCCCAAGCCCCATCAGCAAACGTCATGGTATTCAAGAGACGAGACACTAGTCGAGTGAGTTGCCGTAGCTGCAAATCCATCGGAAAGAAGAATAAACGGTAATCTAGTGCTAAAATGAGACTTTTCCCTTGAGTTTTCATCCGATTAGAAGGACACGTTGACTCGAAGACTTTTACTTTTCTAGGATAGGGAGAGGACACCAACTAAGAAGATGGCAGAAGAGGAATTAAGCATTCTAGAAAAGTGCAAGGATTTTCTAGAGGGGCTCTTTGCTCTGAAGATCACCGACTCCGAACGTCTTCAGTACGCGGGCGATTCCCATAATCCTTTTCACGGGGACATTTCCAGGCGCAAGCCCCTGCAAGTGGCTGCTGTTTTGTCCGCTCTTTTCCATATCCTGCTCTTTATCATCGTGTTTCCCTCATTTGGCGATCGGGTCTTGATTCTCACTCAAGAGGTCCTGGTACTGAAACAATTGGCCGAACCTGCCGCGCTGGCCGGAGGGGGAAGCCAGCCTGAGGTCATTCCACCTGAACCCAAACCGACCATGCCGGAACCCAAGCCCAATTTGGTTCCGATTCCCGATCCTACTCCCAATGCCCCGGAGCCCATCCGCAAGAAGGAAATCGAAGAAATTCCACAGGTATTGGCTGAGATAGCGTCTGATTTAAACATCGGTGATATTGCCGCGCCTCCCGGTCCTCCTGCTCGTGGTTCGGGAACAGGACCCGTTGATGGAGCAGGTCCCGGAACCGGGGATGGGGGAGTCTACACCATCGGTGGTGGCGTGACCATGCCTCAGATTTTGCAGCAGACGACACCGAGCTACACCGACGACGCCATCAAATCGAAAGTCCAGGGGATTGTCATTCTTCAGGCTGTCATTCGGAAGGATGGAACGGTGGATAGCTTCAAGGTGCTCAGAGGCCTGGGTTACGGCCTCGAGGAGAAAGCGATTCAAGAAATCGCTGCCAACTGGAGATTTCGGCCCGGTACCCTCAAGGGAAGGCCAGTGGATGTCCTGGCTACCATAGAAGTTCAATTCAATCTGCGCTGATTTCCCCAGCTAGGAATTCTGGGACAGGCCCCGAATTCAACCCTCAAACCCCAGGAAATGCTGGAGAATTCTTGGGGCTGGCACCGAATTCCCCCAACAGAGAACTTTTTCTTTTGTTAAAGTTCTGCTTTCCTATTTAATACGAGGCTTGGAAGATCAAACGGAACGAGGTACTAAGATTGTCAGAGGCTCTAGACCTTAAGAAAACGATTAACCTGCCCAAAACGGAATTTTCCATGAAGGCCAATCTTCCGAAGCTGGAATCGAGCCTGTTGGAAGTGTGGCAGAAGATGGACCTTTATCAACAAATCCGTGTTGCACGGAAGGGACGAGAGGTCTTTGTTCTTCACGATGGCCCCCCCTATGCCAACGGGCATATTCATCTCGGCCACGCTCTGAACAAGAGTCTGAAAGACGTTATTGTGAAGTCCAAAACCATGGAAGGGTACGATGCTCCTTACCTTCCCGGATGGGATTGTCACGGTCTTCCCATCGAAATCAAAGTTGTGGGGAAAAAGACAGCCGATATGGACCTCCTGAAGGTGCGCCGTGAGTGCCGAGAGTATGCTCAAAAATTTGTCGAGATCCAAAAAGAGGAGTTCAAGCGACTCGGCATTTTTGGAGAGTGGGAGGCTCCTTACCTGACCATGAGCCACCGGTACGAAGCGGAAACGGCCAGACTTTTCGGGAAATTTGTGGAGAAGGGAAGTGTTTACAAGGGGCTCAAGCCCGTACACTGGTGCATCACCTGTGAAACAGCTCTGGCGGAGGCGGAAGTGGAGTATGCCGATCACACCAGTCCCTCCATCTATGTGAAATTTCCGCTCATCGAAGGGGCAGCCGGTCTTGATCCCCAACTGGACAGACGCAAGGTCTTCGCCTTGATCTGGACCACGACGCCATGGACCCTCCCGGCCAATCTCGCCATTTGCTTTCACCCTGACTTTGAATATTCCCTGGTGGAAATTAAAGATGAGATCTACATCATCTCTCGAGAGTTGCTGGAACAAGTTGTCCAGGAATGCGGGTTTGAGAGCCATTCTGTGATCATGACGGTCCAGGGAGAAGCCCTGAAGGATCTCGTCTTTAGGCATCCCTGGCTGGATCGAGAATCGAAGAGCCTTCTTGCCGACCACGTCACACTTGAACAGGGCACAGGCGCTGTTCACACTGCTCCCGGCCATGGCCAGGAGGACTATCTGGTGGGAATCGAGAACGGACTGGAGGTGTACTGTCCCGTGGACGCCTCGGGTAGATTCACTTCCGAGGTGGAGCACTTTGCAGCTCTGCAGGTGTTTGAAGCCAACCCGAAGATCAATCGTTTGATGGGTGAAAAGGGTGTGCTGGTGGCGGAACAAGCCATTGTGCACAGTTATCCACATTGCTGGCGCTGTCACAATCCGGTGATCTTTCGGGCGACCTCGCAGTGGTTTGTCAGTATGGATCACGCACAGCTCCGCCAGCGGGCTCTGGAAGAGGTCAAAAAGGTGCGCTGGATCCCCGCATGGGGCGAAGAGCGGATCAGTAATATGATCGCTACCCGGCCCGACTGGTGTATTAGCCGGCAAAGGATCTGGGGGGTACCCATTGTTGCCTTCTATTGCAGCGAATGTCAGGCGCCGCTGCTCCGGAACGAGGTGATCGATCATGTGGCCGATATTTTCCAGGAACAGAGTGCCGATGCCTGGTTCTCGCTGAGTGTTTCCGAACTGATTCCCGAGGGTACGCGCTGTGAATGTGGAAGTTCTGAGTTTGAAAAAGAAGACGACATTCTGGACGTCTGGTTCGATTCCGGCGTCAGTCATCATGT
>CBDUTA010000425.1:0-2897 GCA_965369785.1 uncultured bacterium | reverse complement strand
ATGGATCCGGGAACGGAAGCTTTTTTGAACCTTCCCGTGGACCATCCCCTGGTGACACGCAAGGAAATCGACGCGCTGATCCAGGCCTACCGGAATCGGCAGGACTCATCAAAGATCTTTATTCCGACCTTTGAAGGACAGGAGGGGCGTCCTGTTTTATTCGCGATTTCACTCAGGCAGGAAATTCTGGACCTGAACCCTGATGAACCGGTCAACGGAGTGATCGAAAAGTTCCGAAACTGGGTGTCGCGTGTACCGGTTGCTAACCCCTATGTCATGAAGGATATGGATACGCCGGAAGATTATCAGGAGTGTCTGGAGATATTTAAGAAAATTCAAAATTCAAAATCCCAAATCCGAAACAAATTTAAAACCTAAAATTCAAAAATCAAAAATCGCTCAAAGGATTAGTGGCCCTTGCTGGAATCCTTGATTTTCAGTTTTTGAATTTCTGATTTTGAATTTTGAATTTGTTTGGGATTTGGAGTTTTGAATTTTGAGTTTCCGGTCTTCCGGCTTTACTTCCGGGCTTTCATCTTCTCCGCCGCCGCCAGCACGGACTCAACAATATGTTGGTAGCCGGTGCAACGGCACATGTTCCCGGAGAGACCCACTCTGACTTCCTTTTCGGTGGGATCGGGGTTTCTCTCCAGAAGTTCACAGGCGCTCAGGAGAAATCCGGGAGTGCAGAATCCACATTGCAGGCCGTGATTTTCCCAGAAGCTTTCCTGCAGGGGATGCAGTTCGCCGTTGGTGGCCAATCCCTCAATGGTGGTGATTTCCGCTCCATTGGCCTGTACTGCAAACATCAAGCAAGACCGCACCGTATACCCGTTCATGAGGACCGTGCAGGCTCCGCAAATCCCGTGTTCACAGCCCACGTGGGTGCCCCGAAGGTCCAGGTCTTCGCGCAGGAAGTCGGACAGGAGTCTCCGGGGTTCGACCTGCTTGTTGTAGGTCTGTCCATTGACGGTGATTTCTACGGATCGGTACGCTTGGGACATTTCTCTCAGCTTTCCTTCTTTAGATTCAGAATTGCCGCTTCCTCGGCTTTTTTTATCGTTTTCTTTGCCAGTACGCCGGCCAGATGCTTTCTTTGTTCGGCCGTTGCGTGAAGGTCAGAAAAGGGATCGATTTTTTCACTCACGCGAGCAGCCAGTTCGTCCAGGAGCGCATCCGTGATTTTTTGACCTTGAAGAAGTTCTTCGATTTCCGGATCTCTAAAGGGGGTTTCATCCACGCCGATAGCGGCCAGGCGGAGCTCCGTACAGGTCTGCTTGGCATCGAGGGTCACAACAGCGGTCACGCCCACCACCGCGAAGTCCCCGTGACGCAAAACAAACTCCTCAAATGCCCATCCAGCCGAGGGTGCCAGGGAAGGGAATTCGATCTCCACCAGCATTTCAGAGGGTTCAAGGGCAGTGGTCATCACGGTGACGAAAAAATCCTTGGCCGCGACGGTTCGCTCTCCGTCGGAACTGCGAATTTTCATCCGGGCATCCAGAGCTTTGGCTATGGCGGTCAGTTCGGCTGTGGGATCGGCGTGAACAAGACTTCCTCCCACCGTTCCCCGGTTGCGGATCTGAGGATG
Source organism: uncultured bacterium (assembly GCA_965369785.1). Lineage (GTDB taxonomy): Bacteria > Acidobacteriota > UBA6911 > RPQK01 > JADFOI01 > JADFOI01. The sequence goes on along the minus strand of CBDUTA010000425.1, from coordinate 1,306 downwards.
TGCAATCAACTCGGCAGCGTCCGTCAGCAGCCCGCATTTGGAGCGAATGATCTCAGAGGTCTCCAGTGTGCTTTGCCGGGTCATGGTTCCAATGGCCAAGGTGCCATTGTTCTCCCGAACATAATCCAGATCCTTGATCCGATTGATGTCCACCAGAACCTGGGGACGAGCCAGCCTGAAGTTCAGCAGCGGTACCAGGCTTTGACCGCCGGCTAGAATCTTGGCATCCTCGCCGTATTCCTTCAGCAGACCGAGGGCTTCCTCGACGGTTGTGGGATCGAAATAGTCAAACTTTGGAGGCTTCATGGTGTCTTGGATTCGTGAATCAGGGTCCACACCCTCTTGGGATTCAGGGGTAATTCGTTGATTCGGATGCCCAACGGTCCCAGGGCATCGGCGACTGCGCCGGCGATGGCGGCCGGTGCCGTTTCGCTGCTGCTCTCTCCCGCCCCCTTGGATCCCAGAGGAGTCAGGGGTGAAGGCGAGCATATGTGGCCGATCTTTAACTTGGGGGCTTCCACTGCTGTGGGACACACATAGTGCATGAAGCTGCCGGTGAGAAATTGGCCTTCGTCATCGTAGGCGAGTTCCTCGAACAGGGCTCCTCCGATGCCATGCAGTGCTCCGCCGTAGATCTGACCTTCCACAATCTTTGGGTTGATAATGGTTCCGGCATCGTGGACACTGAACCAGTCCAGAATCTTCACCTGCCCGGAATCCGGGTCGACTTCGACCACGGCAATCTCGGCCATAAATCCATAGGTGTTGGAGGAATTGACCCGGTCCTGAGGGTCAGGAGCCACGTTGGAGGGGAAGCGAAAGACCGCTCGGGCCTGTAGGCCTGCTTCGACGTCATCGGGGAGAAGCTCATGATTCCAGTGGGCGGTTCCGGCAACGCGCTTGACGGTCATGTTCTTTTCGGGATTGTCCTTGGCAAAAACCTTTCCCTTTTGGATGATCAGATCTTCCTCGGGAACAGACAGGAGTGCGGCAGCCAGGTGAATGATCTTCCCTTTGAGTTTACGGGCCGCCAGCACCGCTGCGCTGGTCCCCACCGAAGCAAAGCGGCTGGCATAGGTTCCGGAGGAGATGGTCCAGCCATGTTTGGAGGTGTCGAATTCATCCACAATCGCTATATCCTCGGGAGTGAGACCCAATTCGTCGGCCACGATTTGTGTGACCACCGTTTCATGGCCCTGTCCCTGCGGAGTCGTGGCCATGGTCACGCTGACCTTACCCCGCTGGTTCATCGAGATGGTGGCCCACTCGGCCGATCCTGATTTGGGCAGGTACCCGGGTCGTGCCC
>CBDUTA010000424.1:0-2908 GCA_965369785.1 uncultured bacterium | reverse complement strand
TCATACGAAGGAGTGCGGGGTACTTTGGGCCTCGCCAACAGTAATTTTCTTGGCCGAGCCAGTACCCTCTCTCTGGGTCTTCGTGTGGGGGCCCAGCGTCAACGTGCCAACATTTCCTATAACTTATCCCAGCTTTTCGAGCGAAAGTTCCCATCCGTCATTTCCTTAACCGCAACCAACTCGAAAGCCCTCAAGGAAAACATCGAAGGAGGGCAGAAAGCCTTCCGTGGAAAACCCTTCGATGAGTTCCGCCTGATTGCCTCCACCCAAACTCAGCGCAGATTGAGCCGCCGAGATGCTCTGTTTTTTCGTTATAACCTTGAGAAAGTTCAGATCACCCTGCCGGAAAATCTTCCTGGACCTCTGGAATTCTTTCGACAAGAAGAAGAAGTCCTTCTCTCCAGTGTTTCCCTATCCTATCTCAACGAGTCGCGTGATAATCCGACCGACCCGCGCACAGGGTTCCTCCTGAGCGGAGATGCCCGGCTTTCAGCTCGGCTCATCGGCTCCGATGAGGACTTTCTGCGTCTTTTTACCCAAGGGCAGTACTATCGTAAACTTTTCCCCGATCTCGTCCTGGCCTCCTCCCTGAGGTTGGGTGTGATCGCTCCCTTTGGGAAAACAGCCGGCCAACCCCTTGGGAATCCGATTCCCATTAGTGAGCGATTCTTCTCGGGAGGGTCGACAACGTTGCGAGGACTATCCCAGGATCTAGCCGGCCCTCTCTTGCGGGACCCCGCCACAGGAGAGATCATACTCGTCAACTCTCTCGGGGAACCCGATCCCAATGGACGGCCCGTTCCCTTAGGAGGAAATGCCCTTTTTATCGCCAATCTGGAGCTGAGGTTTCCTCTCGTGGCTCTCTTTTCGGGAACGCTTTTCTACGACCTCGGTAACGTTTTTCGAAATCCCACCGATCTGGGCTCCGGCTTCAATCACGCCGTAGGGACCGGGATTCAAGTCAACACCCCCGTAGGAGGTATCCGATTCGACCTCGGTTATTCGTTCAATCCTCCCGACGTCACGGGATTCCACCACTGGAACTTCCATATCACCTTGGGGCAACCCTTCTAATGATTAGAGCAACTGCCCTTTTTCTTTTCCTATTTCTCCCGCTCAGTGTTCGGGGCGAAGTCGTGGATCAGGTTGCAGCTCTTGTTGAAGGGGAAGTGATTACTCTTTCCGAGGTCCAGCAGCTGGTGCAATACAAGGGTTGGCAGATATCGGAAGAAGCTGATGAAAGACAAGCTTTGTATCTAACCGTTTTGGATCAAATCATCGATCAAAAACTGATTTCACACCAGGCTCTACAAACTCCTGGTATTCAAATTTCACAGGAGGACGTCGATCGACAGCTGCAAGCCTACCGACGTCGCTTCTCTTCACGAGATCAATTCCAGGAGAAGCTGAAATCGATGGAGATGACCGAGTCTTCTCTGCGAAACTTGATCCGGCGTGAACTGACCGTCTGGAGGTTTGTTCAGACCCGATTCGAGCCCTTCGTTATAGTCATGCCCCTGCAAATCCGGGAGTACTACGATGACATACTCGTCCCCGAGTTAGCGCAAACGGGAGCTCCTCTTCCTGCCCTCGAACTGGTCAGGAAGCAAATTCGAGAGATCCTGATCCTGGAGAAAACCAACCAGGAAATGAATCGATGGGTAAAAAATATGCGGGGCAAGGCTCAGGTGAACGTTCTCCTGTTTCGAGCGACTCCCTTCTCTCCCAATCTCCCCCAGGAACTCCTGACCGAGTGGGAACTTCAGCCCGTGATGATCGCGCCGACAGACCGGTGAGGTCGTGCTTTCGTGCTTTCGTTCGTGCGTGCGTGCGCGCTTCGCGCGCGTTCCAGGTTTCAAGTTCCAGGTTCCAGGTCAGGGTTGGAATTTTGAATTTGTTTTGGATTTGGTATTTGTGATTTGTTTGGGATTTTGAATTTGGTATTTTGAATTTGGTATTTTGAATTTCCGCTGACCGCGGTCAGCGGTCTGCGGTCTGCGCTCTAGTAATATTGCTTGCTCGAATCCACGATTAGAGTGACTGGACCATCATTCACCAGAGCCACTTTCATCATGGCTTGAAACTTTCCCGCTTCCACCCTAACTCCTTCCGAACGAAGTTGCTCGATGAGTTCCTGGTAAAGTTCCTTTGCCCGAGTGGGAGGAGCGGCTCGCGAGTAACTGGGTCGATTTCCCCTGCGAGAGTCGCCATATAGAGTGAACTGAGACACCATCAGCACACTTCCGCCTGCATCCAGCAGCGAAAGATTCATCCTGCCCTGCTCATCTTCAAAGACGCGAAGATTGAGGATCTTCTTTTTGAGAAAGGCCAAGTCCCTCAGCCCATCACTCGCTTCGATGGCCAACAAAACGAGCAAACCTCTGGAAATTCCACCCACTGCTTTGCCCTCGACCGTGACGCTGGCCTCTTCAACTCGCTGTATCACGGCTCGCATCTGATCCTCACCCCCAGCGTTCCAGCAGAATCCGTTCAAAACGAGGACGAAGAACAATGTCAAAAGTCTGCTGCTTGTCCGGAAACATCTTCAAAATAGCATTCTCTGTGCCCTCCACCAGTTGGCGGGCCTCTTCCAGAGTCAGAGAGGCATCCTGGTAGAGAACACTGGTGGTTAAGTCGACCAGCACGCGCAATCGTCGAATCCTCCTCTGCTCTTCCTGAATCAGATGCTCTCGATCATCAACGACCATCTCGCCCACTCTATCAGGGAGGGGAGTTTGGGGACAGTCCCCCAAACTCCCCCGTGCTTTCGTGCTGTCGAGCGGGCGTTTCAGGTTTTGAATTTTGAATTTATTTGGGATTTTGAATTTGGTATTTTGAATTTCAGCCGGTCTGCCGGCTGCGGTCAGCCGGTCAGTCGGTCAGTCGGTCAGTCGGTCAGGAGTTTGGG
>CBDUTA010000423.1:0-2921 GCA_965369785.1 uncultured bacterium | reverse complement strand
CTTGGGAAGAAATAAGTCACTCGTCTCGACTGCCTCTTCAAAATCCCCCAGGGCCGTACCCCTCACGTCCACCAACAGTCCTCTCATGCCGGAAGAAAGCAAGATCTTCAGCTTTGCCGAAACGAGTTGGGCAACGCCCTCTTCAAAGTGCGGAATCGACAAAAACCCAATCCCCTCTTCCACAATTCGGGCGGAAACCTCGGGCATCGGCATATTTTCGCGAACCAGGTCAACCTGTGAAGGAGTACTTCGACGGGCTCGAATCACGCGGAGATGGACGGAACTATCCTCGGTGCCCAGCAGCAACTTGCGGGCCTCCCACAAACTCATTTGACTGGTCATCTCCCCATCTATGGACTCGAGGAGATCCCCCGTACGCAAGCCTCTTTGATGTGCGGGACTGCCTGAAACAACAGAGACGACATAGGCGTAACCATATCGTTTGGAGAGTATGATTCCGGGTGAGGCTGTCAGTTCACCCTTGGACCGCTGAATCTCCTGGAAGGTGTCCCCATCGATGAAACTCGAATAAGGATCCAGGGCCTCCATCATTCCCTGTAAGCCCCCTTGCATTGCTTTCTCCAGATCAGGTTCCTCAACGTAATCCTCTCGGACTTTGTTGAGGACATCGGTGAAAATTCTTAGACCTTGATAAGCGTTGTCTTTTGCTGAAACTCTGTTCAGTATTCCACCCACTAACCCATAAACCACGAAGAGGGCGGAAAAAAAGATGATTATGATTTTGGCCTTACTAAACATCGATTTCCTCTAAACAACCGGGGCTCAGCCGCGATATAATACTAGCTTAGGAACTTTGCGTAAATAATGCAAGAAAATGCGGCAGATTATACGAGTAGGTGGATTTCATGAAACGATGGATGGCCTTGGATGTGGGCTCCAAGACCATTGGAGTCGCCATCACGGATCCCTTGAAGATTACGGTCCGGCCTCTGAAGACTCTGATGAGAGAAGACATGGACAGAGATGCTGAGCGAATCGGCGAGCTCATTGATGAGCAGGACATTGAACGACTGGTTGTGGGAATGCCCAGGCATCTGGGAGGCGAGAGAAGTAGCATGGCTGACCTCATCGAACCTCTGGTGAAACTTTTGGAACAGAAACTTGAAATTCCCATAACATCAGCAGAAGAGCGCTTATCGACCAAGGAAGCAGAGCGACTTATGGCAGAAGCGGACTTGCCTCTGGCCGAACGGAGAAAAAGAAGGAATGAATTTGCAGCAGCTGTCATTCTCGAGTGGCATTTAGAGGAATGCCGATGACCAGAAAACTCAGGGAGGCAAAGAGTCTGATTCTCTTGGGAGTGCTGACGGGATTAGTCACCTGCTCCTTCCTGATCTTGCTGATGGTCCAGATTTTTCAGCCCTACCGAGGTTATGAGGAATCTCACCAGTTGATTGTGATTCAACGGGGTTCTATGGTTCCTCAGATCGCCCGGACTCTCGAAACTCACGGTATCGTACGCTCTTCCTGGCTCTTTGAATGGTATGCCCGCCTGACCCATCAACCCTTGATCCTGCAGGCTGGAGAATACCGATTTGAGGGACCCATCAATCTTCCCACTGTGATAGAAAAACTACGTACAGGCCTGGTTCACCATTACCGGGTGACCATCCCGGAAGGCCTGATCATGGATGAGATTGCCAAACGATTTGTGGCCCAGGGATTCGGAACCAGAGAGAAATTTCTTGAAGCCATGAAGCGTACTTCCCTGATCAACGACTGGGATTCTCTTGCCGAGGGCAACCTGGAAGGATATCTCTTCCCAGACACCTACTTCGTGACTCGCGATATGAGCGAACAGCAGATGGTTGAAGCCATGGTGGCCAACTTCCAAACGGTGTGGACTCCGGAACGGTTGAAACGGGCGGAAGAATTGGACTTGACGACAAGAGAAACTATTACCCTGGCTTCTTTGATTGAAAAGGAAACCGCTCTGGCCAGCGAGCGGTCCCTGGTCTCGGCAGTCTTCCACAATCGTCTCCGGAAAAACCTCAAACTCGCCTGTGATCCAACCGTCATCTATGCCGTTAAGCTGGTGAAAGAATACGATGGAGTCATCAACCGGAGCGACCTGAAACTGGACTCTCCTTACAACACCTATCTCTACCCCGGATTACCCCCCGGTCCGATCGCCAACCCGGGACTTGAATCCATTGATGCAGCCCTTTATCCGGCACAGACAGACTACCTCTATTTCGTCTCCACAAACGACGGAAGGCACCGCTTCTCGACCAGCTACCGGGAGCACAACCAGGCTGTCGCGGAGTTTCAACGATAGCCGGCATTCCATACAGGCCGGGAATGTTCTAAAATTACAGCCGGGAGTACTCAAGGTTCTCGTCAGGAGTGGCTCGCCGAGACCGTCAGGATTGCAAAGACCCTGGAAAGAGGCACTAAGGTGCCGAATCCGAACGACAGCGCGAAAACACGAAGTGAGGTGCCTCCCACATTCCGGAGCTTCTTGCCTCTCATGGCAGACCCCGGCTAGGCAACGATGATTGCACGAAGACACTTGCTACTGATTCTCTTTCTGCTTTTCACTCCCGCGGTGCAGGACTGGGCACCGGCGCGGGCGCAGTCGGTCCCGCCCCCCCTGCGAATTTATATTCCTTTTGATGCGGCTTGGGACAAAATGGTCGAGACCCTCGAGAAGCACGAGTTTGAGTTGCTTCGTCAGAATCGAGGTCAGGGATTCATTCTGAGCAACTTTCGTACGTATAGCTCAGGGCTCTTAACTGAAAGTCACATCCGCAAGATCGGTGAAAAGCCGAAGCTGATCGATAGCGACTGGGTTCGCGTACGATATCAATACGAAATTCGGGTAGAGCTGATTGCCGCCCGGGAAACAGTCGTTACAGTGGATGCAAACATCCAAGCTCTACAGCGCGAGTACCTGGGAA